>NZ_WSRS01000036.1 GCF_009767945.1 Streptococcus danieliae
CCCCCACCACAGGGAAAGCATCTCATAGAAATTCGAAAGAAGCCGGATTCGGATTGACGTTAAAACCATCTCAACACCCTTATTAAAAAGCTAAATAATAAAAGCCTAAAACTGTCAGTTTTCAGGGATTCCACACAACTTGACAAAGAGCCCAAAAAAGAGAGAACCTTTCACAGTTCTCTCTTTTTCTACTTTTACAAGCAGTCGTTAAGGATTATTCACCTTTTGCTTTTGCAACGATTGCTTCTTGTACAGACTTAGGTACATCTTCGTAGTGGTCAAATACCATCATGAAGGTACCACGTCCTTGTGATGCTGAACGAAGAACAGTTGCATAACCGAACATTTCAGCAAGTGGTACATAAGCACGAACGATTTGGCTGTTACCGTGTGCTTCCATACCGTCAACACGTCCACGACGAGCTGTTACGTGACCCATAACATCACCAAGGTTCTCTTCTGGAACAGTGATTGTTACAAGCATCATTGGTTCAAGAATTGCTGGTTGAGCAGTCTTAGCAGCTTCTTTAAGGGCAAGAGATGCTGCGATCTTGAAGGCAGTTTCAGATGAGTCGACATCGTGGTAAGAACCATCGTAAAGTTTAGCTTTCACGTCTACAAGTGGGTAACCTGCAAGAACACCGTTAGCCATTGACTCAACCAAACCTTTTTCTACGGCTGGTACGAATTCACGTGGAACCACACCACCGACGATTGCGTTTTCGAACTCGAATCCTGCTCCTTCTTCGTTTGGTGTAAATTCAATCCATACATCACCGAATTGACCTTTACCACCAGATTGACGTTTGAAGAATCCACGTGCTTGCGTAGCTGCACGGAAGGTTTCACGGTAAGATACTTGAGGAGCACCTACGTTAGCTTCAACCTTGAATTCACGTTTCATACGGTCAACAAGGACATCCAAGTGCAACTCACCCATACCAGAGATAACTGTTTCACCAGTTTCAACGTTTGTTTCAACGCGGAAGGTTGGATCTTCTTCAGCCAATTTTTGAAGGGCAATACCCATTTTATCTTGGTCAGCCTTTGATTTTGGCTCAACCATCAATTGGATAACTGGCTCAGGAACGTTGATAGACTCAAGAATAACTTTAGCTTTCTCGTCTGTCAATGAGTCACCAGTTGTAGTATCTTTCAAACCAACGGCAGCAGCGATATCACCAGAGTAAACTGTTTCAATCTCTTGACGGCTGTTCGCGTGCATTTGGAGGATACGTCCGATACGCTCACGTTTACCTTTTGAGGTATTCATAACGTAAGAACCTGAGTTCAAGACACCAGAGTAAACACGGAAGAAAGTCAAACGACCAACGAATGGGTCTGTCATGATCTTGAAGGCAAGAGCTGCAAATGGCTCTTCATCAGATGCAGGACGAGTTTCTTCTTCTTCAGTATCTGGGTTAATCCCTTTGATAGCAGGGATATCAAGTGGGCTTGGAAGGTAGTCAAGAACCGCATCCAACATCAATTGAACCCCTTTGTTCTTGAAGGCAGAACCACAAAGAACTGGGTAGAATTCTACGTTGATAGTTGCTGTACGGATAGCTGCTTTCAACTCTTCGTTTGTGATTTCTTCCCCTTCAAGATACTTCATCATCAAGTCTTCGTCAGTTTCTGCAACTGCTTCAACCAATTTTTCACGGTATTCTTGAGCTTGCTCAAGGTATTCAGCTGGGATGTCCTCTTCAAGGATATCTGTACCAAGGTCGTTGGTGTAGATTTCAGCCTTCATCTTGATCAAGTCGATGATTCCACGGAAGTCATCTTCTGCACCGATTGGCAATTGAATTGGGTGTGCGTTTGCTTGCAAACGGTCATGAAGAGTGCTTACTGAGTAAAGGAAGTCCGCACCAATCTTATCCATTTTGTTCGCAAATACGATACGAGGAACACCGTATTCAGTTGCTTGACGCCATACAGTTTCTGTTTGTGGCTCAACACCTGATTGAGAGTCCAATACAGTTACCGCACCATCCAAAACGCGAAGGGAACGTTGTACCTCGATTGTGAAGTCCACGTGTCCTGGGGTATCGATGATGTTAACACGAGTATCTTTCCATTGAGCTGTTGTCGCAGCAGAAGTGATGGTGATTCCACGCTCTTGCTCTTGCTCCATCCAGTCCATTTGTGAAGCCCCTTCGTGGGTTTCACCGATCTTGTGGATTTTACCAGTGTAGTAAAGGATCCGCTCAGTAGTAGTAGTTTTACCAGCATCAACGTGGGCCATGATACCGATATTACGAGTTTTTTCTAATGAAAATTCGCGAGCCATTTGTCTCTCCTATATTTTATTTTTTTATTATTATACCATATTCCAAGAAAAGCAGATAGGTAAGACCCACCCGCTTCTCCTGTATACTGTATTTTCTTCTCCTATTTGATGCAAAAATAGAAAGAAGGATTAAGAATAATAGGCAGGCTAAGCACTGACCAAAAAGAATAATCTCTGTTTGACCAGGTACTTGGTAAAGCCCTGTCTCCTATTCTTACCAGCGGAAGTGTGCGAAGGCACGGTTAGCCTCAGCCATACGGTGAGTATCTTCGCGTTTCTTAACAGCTCCACCAGTGTTGTTAGCTGCATCCATGATTTCTTTTGCAAGACGGTCTTGCATTGTGTGCTCACCACGAGCACGAGCAATTTGTACCAACCAACGAAGACCTAGAGTTGTACGACGCTCTGGACGTACTTCAACTGGGACTTGGTAGTTAGAACCACCGACACGGCGTGCACGTACTTCAAGTACAGGCATGATGTTTTCCAATGCTTGCTCAAATACTTCAAGTGCATCGTTGCCAGTAGCTTCTTTAATTTGATCAAAAGCACCATAAACGATTGATGCCGCTGTACCACGTTTACCGTCCATCATAACACGGTTGATCAAACGTGTTACCAATTTAGAATTGTAAAGTGGATCTGCTAATACTTCGCGCTTAGGCGCTTGGTTTTTACGACTCATTCTCTCTTATCCCCCTTCTTATCCTTTAGGACGTTTAGTACCGTATTTAGAACGACCTTGTTTACGATCATTAACACCGGCTGTATCCAAAGCACCACGGACGATATGGTAACGTACCCCTGGAAGGTCCTTTACACGTCCACCACGGATAAGAACCACACTGTGCTCTTGCAAGTTGTGTCCGATACCTGGGATGTAAGCAGTTACCTCGATCAAGTTGCTCAAACGTACACGAGCAAATTTACGAAGGGCTGAGTTTGGTTTTTTAGGTGTCATGGTACCAACACGAGTAGCAACACCACGTTTTTGTGGTGAGTTTTCACGAGTTGGAACACGTTTCAAGCTGTTGTAACCAACGTTCAAAGCTGGTGATTTAGATTTTTCTACTTTTGATTTACGCGGTTTGCGAACCAATTGGTTAATTGTAGGCATCTACATTCTCCTGTAATTTTTTATTTTTGGATATCAGGCACTGGTGACAGCCCTGAAGCGGTGTACTTTTGCAACATTTGTCAGCACGTCTCTGTACACTTTTGAGAGACCAAAAGTAAAAAGTACCGTCAACTATAATACCAAACCTCCAGGACTCTGTCAAACATTTTTAGGAAAAAAGCAAAAGAAAATCAGCTCCTCTGTTGCCAAAAGCGCTGATTCCTTTTCTCTTATTCCGTAGGTACGGACGGTTCCACAGGAGTTACTGGGACCGTTTCTGTCACAACCGGTTGAGTCGGTTGTTCAATGTATTCTGGTGCTGGTATTACCGGTTGTTCCACGTAGGTCGTTACCTGACTAGAGGCCGGTGTTACAGGTGCGGCCGGCGCTGGTGCAACCGGTGCTCCAGATGAAACAGGTGCGGCTGGTTCAGCAGCGCTCTCCTGAGAGCTTGATGCAGAAGCAGCCGTCAAGGCATCAAAATCCAAACCAAGGGCGTTAGCAACAGCTTTCAAGCGATCTAGAAGTTCATTTTTCTGATCCCCATCTGCTAACGCTTCAACCTTTTCTTTTGCAGCTCGTAGGTTGGCTTCATTCTGCTCTTTTTCGGCTTTTTTAACCGCTTCTTCGGCTTCCTCAAGAGCCTTCTCTTCTTTCGATTGGCTGCTAGAGGAACTGGAAGATTGAGACGGTGCTGTAATCGTTGTTTTGGCCTGCTGACTCCGTTGCATACTGCGGGCCATGACTAGCCCCATCATCAAGACCACCATCAAAAGGGCTAGGATAAAAATTCGCACCCAAATTGAACTTTGGTCAATCCTATCTAAAAACTGCTTCACTCTGTAACCTCATTCATACTTTCTGTAAAAATATTTCCAAGCTCTACGTCGACCTGCATAGCATCTACGTCAATCTTGGTCACCCGCAAGAGGGAACGGTAATCAAAAGCTTCCCGCTTCTCCTGAGCATTATCCGCAAAAACGGCAACTCCAGCCAAACTGGAATCAAATTCATCCAACAGGCTGATCATCCCTCGGATGGTTCCCCCACCCTTGAGGAAGTCGTCCACAATCAAGACGCGACTACCAGCTGGCAGGCTCCGTTTGGATAGGAACATTTTTTCAATCCGAGAGCTGGAACCAGAGGCATAATTGACACTAACCGTAGAGCCCTCTGTAATTTTCAAATCACGACGCACAATCACAAAAGGAACATTCAAGACATTGGCAACTGCATTGGCCAAGGGAACTCCCTTGGTCGCTACCGTCATAACCGCATCAATCGGCTCATCCTGGAAGGTCTTGGCAATAATCCGGCCAATACTCTTTAACAAGATTGGATTGCTCAACAAGTCGGAAAGGTAAATATAGCCACCGGGCAGAATCCGATTGCTTGCAGAGAGTTGCTGCCGCAGCTCTTCCCCGATTTGTAGACTTTCTTCTTGAGAGATAGAGGGTTTGAAGATGACTCCGCCACCGGCACCAGTAATGGTCTCGATATGGCCCACCTCCATCTCCTCAAAGGCCCGTTTGATAATTACGATGTCTTCGGAGATAGAAGACTTAGCCGTTTGATACTTGGAGGCAAATGTATTAAGACCCGTTAATTCATAGGGGTGGTTGATCAGATAATTGGAAATAACCACCATCCGCTCACTTCTTCTTAATTTCATTTTCCCTAACCTGTTTTCTATTTTTTACAATTATATCACACAAATTGAAAAAACGTTCGGCTTTTTTGAAAGCAGCTAGTTATTCAATTGCGGTTTGTAGAAATTTCGATTGTCAAGGGCGAAAATCCGGGCGGTCATTTCTCCGGGTCCGACTTTTTCCAAAGCACTGGTCATCATCATCATACCCGCATCCATATTGTCAATCATGTGGATCATCTCCGCTTCCATAAGCTGGGGACGAACAGGGCTACCATATTCCAAGAGGCCGTGGTGGCTCAACACAACGTGGCGCAGAACAATCACGTCCTCCTTCTCGTCGTCAATGCCCAACTCTACCAAAACCTTGGTAATCTCTTCATCAATCAAGGCAATATGGCCAATTAAATTCCCACGAATGGTATATTCTGTCTGGTCAGGACCGCTTAACTCAATGACTTTGGCTAAGTCATGAAGCAAAATGCCTGCAATCATTAAACTCAAATTCAACTGCGGATAAATTTGGGCAATAGCTTGGGCCAGGCGGACCATGGTCGCGGTATGAAAGGCCAAACCGGTTTCAAAGGCATGATGGTTGGTCTTAGCCGCTGGATAGCTATAAAAGGCCTGGTCATGTTTTTGGAAGAGAGCACGGACAACCCGCTGCCAGACTGGATTCTCAATTTGGAAAATCGATTCGGAAATATACTCCCGCAATTGATTCGGGTCAACTGGCGGTTCCTCCTTATAAAGACTCGGGTCTGTTGGCTCCCCAGCTCGAGCCAAACGCATGGCCAACTGGTTGACTTGTGGGGTGTTGTTGTAAACCTCCCGTCGTCCACGCATAAAAACCACGCGCCCAGCTTGAAACTCCTCGACATTTTTCTCTTGGGCATCCCAGAGCTTGCCCTCAATTTCTCCCTTATTGTCTTGGAAGGTAAAGGCCAAATAATTTTTCCCCGCTCGGGTTTGCCGCAAATCTGCTTTTTTAATCAGGTAGAACCCTTCAAAGAGCTCATCCTTTTTCATGTGATTAATCTTCATCCTCTATCTCCTCCGTCCACATCAGTAACTGGTTTAAATCCAGTTCTTCCTGAACTTCAATCTGGCGTAAGCTCCGCTCAATGGCCCGCGTCCGTACACCAATCAACTGTTCCAAACTGCCACTGGCAGTCCGCAATTGCTCCTGGGTTTTGTCCAAGACCCGTCCAAAATTTTGGAATTCCTTTTTGACGGCTGACAGGACCAAACTAATATCCTCTGCATTCTTCTGGAGATGCAGGGTTTTGAAACCAACAGCTAGAGAGTTAAGCAAGGCTGCCAGCGTTGACGGACCTGCTAAAACCACCTTCTCTTCCTTGCGCAGCTGGTCCATGAATTGGGGTTCCCGCACCAGCTCTGCGTAGAGGGCTTCGGTTGGTAAAAACAAAATTCCAAAATCCGTTGTCCGTGGCGGTGCCAGGTACTTGTTATGAATATCTCGGGCAAAGCCCCTAACTGCTCGCAACAGGTCCTTACGAGCCACTGCCACCGCATCCTTATCGCCCTCTTCAAAGGCTGCTTCCAAACGGTAGTAGGACTCCAGCGGAAACTTGGCATCAATGGGCAGATAGATTGCTTCCCCAGCCTGGCCGGGAAACTTGATAGCATATTCCACCCGGTTCCGCGATTCAGGCACCAGGGCGAACTCCTTCTCATACTGATGGGGCGCTAAAATATCTTCTAGAATCTGACCCAACTGGATTTCTCCGAGAATCCCCCGGCTCTTACTGCCCGACAGAATCTTGTTAAGATTGCCAACATCCTGGGCAACTGTTCGCATTTCCCCCAAACCCTTATTGACACTTTCCAATTGCTGGGACACGGTTTCAAAAGAAGCCCGCAAACGGCTTTGGAGGGTTGTTTCTAATTTCTCCTCCACCGTTTGGCGCATGGCTTCGAGCCGGGCTTCGTTGGATTCCTGCAAGCGCCGTATGCCCTGCTCGGTCTGCTCACGACTTTGAGACAAACTGCTCCGCACCTCGGCCCGCAAAACTTGCATCTCTTCTTGGATGGCTGCCTGTTGGCTGACCAGACGATCACTCAGCTGGAGTTCCAACTTTCCTTCTCGTAGCTGGGCATCCTTGGCCAATTCTGAAAAACGGAAGTCGAGTTGGTCCGACATCCGGTCCATGTGGTTCTCCCACTCCCGTTTTTCTTCCTCACGTCCTCCCCGCAGCCACTGATAAAGCTGGTAGGTCAAGAAGAGATTGGCTGCTCCCAAAAGAATCAGAATGATTTCCATAACTACTCCCTATCCCGTGAATAGATGATGATCACATAGCCCTTTTCAACCTTCACAGCAATCGGACGGTCAAGGAACTCATTGGATCCATAAATTTTTTTTAAAAAATAATTCGAAGCATTCAGTGCATACTTAGCTCCTTCAATCTCAAGCGAGGTTGCTGGTTCTGGCATGAAGGAAATATAGTCATAACCCGGCTCTGGTTCCAGCTGCTGCCAGCCTGTACCTCGGTAAACCACTTGATTTTCCGCATCCACTAGGCGCACTCGCTCCAAAAGCGGAATAAATTCTGATTGGCTGGGCCAGAATAAATTGGCTAAGCTATGGTCCAAACGTCCACCCAAGGCCCCATAGACCACCACATCCCCTTGGGGAAAATGCTCCAGCACAATCCGCAAGGCCACTTCTAAATCGGTATCGTTCTTCTCTGCAGGCAACTCCACCCAGTGCTTGGCAGCTACAAAAATCTGCTCCCGCTGCTCCGCTGTCACGGAATCAAAATCACCAACAGCCCAATCCAAGGGGAGACCTGCCTCCAGCAAGGCCACACAACCGCGATCCACCCCAATCGTCACTTGATCTTCAAGTGGTAAGGAGAGCCCCAAGGGCCCTCCTGCAACAATCATAATCTTAGTCATTCACAGTTAACACCTGACGGAGCTTGTCCATCCCCTCTTCAAGACCACCATTAAACAAGTAGCTACCCGCTACAAAAACATTAGCTCCTGCTTGAGCTGCCAGTTCAATGGTCTGATCGTCAATCCCACCATCCACTTCGATGTCGAAGTCCAAGCCCTTGGCCTGACGTAGGTCCGCCAATTGACGAATCTTATCCAGGGTTTCTGGTAGGAAGGCTTGGCCCCCAAAACCAGGATTCACCGTCATCACCAAGACCTGATCTACCAAGCCCAACACATGTTCAATAGCAGCAACCGGGGTTCCAGGATTAATCACAACACTAGCCTTCATCCCCATTTGGCGGATACGCTGCAAGGCTCCATGAATATGCGGTGTCGCTTCCACATGAATGCTGATAATATCAGCGCCGGCACGCGCAAACTCTTCCAAATGATCCTCCGGATTGCTGACCATGAGATGGCAATCAAACACCAACTGGCTATGGCGGCGCAAGCTAGCAACAACACCAGCTCCAAAACTAATATTGGGAACAAAGTGCCCATCCATAATATCAATATGCACGTATTCGGCTCCACTCGCCTCGATCCGTTTCATATCGGTTTCAAAATTCGCGTAGTCTGCACTAAGAATCGATGGGGCAATATAGAATTTTCTCATTTTTTTCCTCCCTTTTTGTAGGTCACCCGACGTTGCTCCACTTCACTGAGGAGCTGCAAATAGTTTTCATAACGGAAGGCCGCAATCGCGCCTTCCTCCACGGCCGGCTGGACAGCACAAGCCGGTTCGTGGCGATGGGTACAGGTCCGGAATTTGCAGTCATGGCTGAACCTGCGAATTTCCGGAAAAGCATTATTGAGATCTTCGGCCTGATTGATTTCATAATCAAGCGAAGAGAAGCCTGGGGTATCCGCAATTTTACCACCGAAGACATCGTAAAGGGTTACGGCCCGCGTCGTGTGACGTCCCCGGCCAAGACTCGAGGAAATTTCTCCAGTCTCCAGCTCCAAGTCTGGAGCCAAACGGTTGAGCAAGGTTGACTTACCAACCCCCGTCTGGCCCATAAAGACGGTCAACTGGTCCTGCAAGAGAGGCTCCAGTTCCTCCAACTGGTAAACCATGGGATAGCCAATACTGGTATAGACTTCCTGGATTGCCAGTAATTCTCCCAAATCTTCCAACAAATCGGTTTTGGTCAAATAGATAATAGGCTTAATCCCCTTGTGTTCCAACAGGACTAAAAAGCGATCCAAGAGACTGAGATTCAAATCCGGTTCCCGGACAGAAACCAGGACCACCGCCTGATCAATATTGACAATCGGAGGCCGAACGAGCTCATTCTTCCGCTCCGAAATGGCTAAAATATAACCCTCTGATTGCTGGTCTGCGGAAAACTCGACCCAGTCTCCGACATAGGGAGTCTGGCCTTTTTTCCGGAAATTTCCCCGGGCCCGGGTCTGGTAGACCTGCCCGTCCGCTTCTACATAGTAGAAGCCAGCCAAGGCTTTGATAATGCGTCCTTGCAAATTCTTTCTTATCCTTTCTCTGCCTCAAGGGCTCGCGCTAGGCTGGCAAATTCTGCCAAGCCCAGTGTTTCTCCTCTAACGCTTGGTGCAATGCCTGCCACTTCCAAGGAGCGTGTTAGCCAGTCCTTGGTTTCTGGATCCTTGCCAAAATAGGCTTGCAAATTATTCCAGAGGGTCTTACGGCGATGGTGGAAGCTGGCCTTGACCAGTTTAAAGTAAAAGTCCTCGTCAGCGACTTCCACGGCCGATTGAGGGAGGCGTGTCATTTTTAAAATCGCACTATCCACGTTCGGCGCAGGCACAAACACGGTCCGTGGTACGATAAAGGCCACCTTGGCTTCCATATAGTACTGGACGGCGACCGATAGGGAGCCGTAGTCCTTGGTCCCGGGCTGCGCCGAGATGCGATCCGCCACTTCTTTTTGCATCATGACAATAAATTCCGCAAAGGGAATACCACTTTCTAGAAGATGCATCAGAATTGGCGTTGTGATGTAATACGGCAGGTTAGCTACTACCTTAATCGGCAGGTCGGGGTTGCGGAAGCGGCTGATTTGCTCGGCCAAATTGACCTTGAGAATGTCGGCCTGAACCACTTGGACATTGTCAAAAGCGCTCAAGGTTTCCCCCAAAATCGGAATCAGGCGTTCATCAATCTCAAAAGCCATGACTTCTGCAGCCTGCTCGGCTAAAAATTCCGTCAGAGCCCCAATTCCTGGACCAATCTCAATCACATTGACTTCGCGACTCAATTCCGCGCTATCTACGATTTTCTGCAAAATATTGGTATCCGTTAAAAAATTCTGCCCAAACGACTTCTTAAAAGTAAAGCCATGGCGTTCCAATACAGCACGTGTTACGCTATAATCTGCAATCCTCATATCTATATCCCATCTGAATCTTTTACTACTATTATACCCTATTCTTGAGCCCAAACCAAACAGAGTTCGGCTGATTCTCTTCTTTCATTAAAAACAAAAAATAACCGTTACCCCAAAAACAGGTAAACGGTCATTTCAAAATCGAATTTATCGGAAATCGTTGCGTCTCACAAAGAGCACCAAGACGATGCAGGCTCCCAAGATGGCGGGGATAAAGGGCAGCCCCCACAAGCGGGGACCCCAGCTCCCAAACAGGAGCTGGCCTAGCCAAGACCCAACCCAACCGACCAAGATATTGCCCATACAGCCCATCCGATCTTCACGGTCGGTCAAGGCTGTCGCAATCAGTCCAGTTAAAAAGCCAGTTATAATCGATACAAGCATCGGAACCTCCTAGATAGCCCATTCTCCCTGACGGAAGATTGGCACCCGACTACCATCTGGACGAATACCATCAATGTCCATCTCACCGGAACCAATCATAAAATCTACATGGACATCCGATTGGTTGAGACCAGCTTCCTGGCGTTCCTCGACGGTCATTTCAGTTCCACCCTCCACACTAAAGGCATAGGCAGAGCCGATCGCTAAGTGGTTAGAAGCATTCTCATCAAAGAGCGTGTTGTAGAAGATAATCCCTGATTGTGAAATCGGACTTTGGTGAGGGACCAAGGCCACTTCTCCCAAGGATCTTGCTCCACGGTTCTCAAAGACCAGTTTTTCCAAGGTTTCTTGACCCCGGCTAGCTTCAACCTGGGTAATCTGACCGTCTTGGAAATGGACCTTGATTCCTTCAATGATGGTTCCATTGTAGCTAAGCGGTTTGGTGCTGGTTACATAGCCATCTGCCCGGCGATAGTCTGGTGCCGAGAAAACTTCTTCTGTCGGCATGTTGGCCAAGAAATAATCACCTGCTTCATTCCGACTGCCCGCACTTTCCCAATGATGGTTTTCTGGTAGTCCTAGAACCAAGTCTGTTCCAGGTGCTTGGTAGTGAAGGGCTGTGAATTGTTCCGCATTTAAAATAGCTGCCTTGGATTCCAAGCGTTCCTCATGATCAATCCAAGCTTGGATTGGGTCTGCCTCATAAACCCGACAAGTCTTGAAGATTTGATCCCAAAGCGCTTCTAAAGCTGCTTCCGGAGCTAGAGCTGGGAAGACCTTCTCAGCCCAGGCTTGACCAGCAGCCGCAGCCACCAACCAGGAAACCTTATTGGATTGAGTAGCCTCACGTAGTGGAGCTAGGGCCTGACTAGCAGCTTTCACAACCATGGCCATCCGATCTCCCGGAACACCAGCCAGACCGTCTGGATCAATGGAGCGAAGAGCTAAGCGACTAACCCGATTTTCAATTTGATAGTTCATGCGGGCGATCACATAATCCGGAATCTCTGTTAAAAACTTCTCCTCCGCATGGAGCAATTCTTCTTTTTCGATGGCTTGATCAGTCCATTGCACCATTACATGACCGGCACCTTGGGCATAAGCTTCTGCGACTAGCAAGCGAGTGAAGGCAACCTGCTCCACTTCCGCATTAATCAACAGAATTTGCCCTTTTTGCACATTTAAACCGCGCTTGATTAAGAGATGAGCATATTTTTTCAAAAGATTTTCGAAATTTTCCATGTATTTCTCCTTTTCTAATTTTCAATTCTAAAACAATTCGTCAAAGAGACTGAGTTGGTTATCTTCCGGCATATTGCCCAAGATGCCCATTTCATTCATCTTATCAACAAGGGTTGAAGAGAGACCGCCCCGTTTGCGGAGCTCTGTCTTACTGAGGAACTCCCCTTCTTCACGCGCCGCCACCAGCTGCTTAGCAACGTTCTCGCCCAGACCTTCCAAGGCCACAAACGGTGGGATCAACTGGTCCCCATCAATGAGGAACTCGGTCGCCTGGCTGCGGTAAAGATCCAACTTGCCAAACACAAAACCGCGTTCCAACATCTCATTAACCAGCTCGAGAGTTGTATAGAGATCGTTTTCCACATTGGTAGCCTGGTTGTTTTTACGTTTTTCACGAATATCTTCCATCCGTGCCTTAACAGCCTCTAAGCCACCAGACATGGTTTTGAGTTCAAAGGCCTTGGCCCGAATGGAGAAGTAGGCACAGTAATAATAGATGGGATGGTGGACCTTGAAGTAGGCTACCCGGAGGGCCATCATAACATAGGCAGCCGCGTGGGCTTTGGGGAACATGTATTTGATTTTTCCACAGGACTCGATATACCACTCCGGCACATTGTTTTCCTTCATAGCCTCAATGTAACCATTGCGTTCCTCCTCGGAAATTTTCAACCACAGTCCCTTCCGCACACGCTCCATAATGGTAAAGGCTATCTTGGGATCCAGCCCCTTATGCATGAGGTAAACCATGATGTCGTCCCGACAACCGATAACCGTGGATAGGTCAGCAATGCCCTGGCGAATCAAGTCTTGAGCATTGCCCAACCAAACATCCGTTCCATGGGACAAGCCTGATAGCTGCAGCAACTCCGCAAAGGTTGTCGGATGGGTCTCATCCACCATCCCCCGAACAAAGTTGGTTCCAAATTCCGGAATTCCCAACATCCCCGTCGCCGTCCCAATTTGCTCCTCTGTCACACCGAGAATCTCGGTTCCCGAGAAGAGGGCCATCACTCCCGGATCATCAGCTGGGATTTCCTGCGGATCAATGCCCGATAAATCCTGCAACTTCCGAATCATGGTCGGATCATCATGTCCCAAGATATCCAGCTTCAAGACGTTTTCATCAATATCGTGGAAGTTGAAGTGGGTCGTCTGCCATTCCGCCGTCACATCATCTGCCGGATACTGGACAGGCGTGAAATCATAGACATCCATATAGTTGGGAATCACGACAATCCCCCCTGGGTGCTGACCCGTTGTTCGCTTGACCCCTGAAGCTCCCATCGCCAAGCGCTCAATTTCGGCTTCCGAATACATTTTTTGGTAGTCTCGTTCATAACCTTTGACAAAACCAAAAGCGGTCTTATCTGCCACGGTACCAACGGTTCCAGCCCGAAAGGCATATTTCGCTCCAAAGATATCTCGGACATCCAAGTGGGCACTTGGCTGGTCATCCCCTGAGAAGTTCAAGTCGATATCGGGAACCTTATCCCCGTCAAAGCCCAAGAAGGTCTCAAAGGGGATATCTTGTCCATCCTTTTTCAGGAGCTGGCCACAGTTAGGACAGTCCTTGTTGGGCAGGTCAAAACCAGAACCAACCGAACCGTCCGTGATAAACTCACTGTACTGACAGCCTGGACAGTAATAGTGGGGCGATAGAGGATTAACCTCGGTAATCCCAATCATCGTGGCTACAAAAGAAGAGCCGACAGATCCCCGAGAACCAACCAAGTAGCCCCGCTCATTGGACCGTTGCACCAACATTTGCGAGCTCAAGTAGATCACGGCAAAGCCATTTCCCAAGATCGAGGTCAGTTCCTTCTCAATCCGTAAATCGACCAGGTCCGGGAGTGGATTTCCGTACATTTCGAAGGCCTTCTCATAGGTTAGGCGGGCTACCTCTTCCTCTGCCCCTTCAATATAAGGCGTATAAAGATCATCCTTAACAACTTCCACCGCATCAAATTGTCGACTGAAGTTCTGAGTATTGGTCACCACAATCTCATAAGCCAGATCCTGACCTAGAAAGGCAAACTCATCCAACATCTCATTGGTCGTCCGGAAATGAGCCTGGGGTAGAGGAGCCGGCTCCGCCTTCTCCCCATAGCCAATCGGCCGGTTAATCATGGCTCCTTGCCCCAAACTCCGGACAATAATCTCCCGATAAATAGCATCCTCTGGCTCCAGATAGTGGACATTGCCGGTCGCAAGCACCGGCTTCCCAGCCCGGCGACCGACTTCAATCAACTGCTTAATCAGGTTTTGAATCTCTTCTTCACTCTGCACCTGCTCCTGGGCCAACAACGGCGCATAAAGGGCGGGCGGCATCACTTCAATAAAGTCATACTGGGCCGCTACTTCTACCGCCTTGTCCAGCCCCTTACTAAGCAAGGTCTCAAAGACCTCCCCCTCCTGACAGGCCGACCCCATCAGCAGGCCTTCGCGATAATCTTCCAAAACCGACTTGGGAATCCGGGACACACCTGAAAAATACTGGGTGTTGGACAGAGAAACCAGTTGGAAAAGATTTTTCAGACCAACTTGGTTTTGGACATACAAGGTCGCATGTTTAACCCGGGCCTTCTGATAGGAGGACGGATTGATGACCTGCTGGTTCAGTTGGTTCAGATTGGTCACCCCAAATTTTTCTGCCACATCCTTGATAAAAATAAACAGGAGCCGACCGGTTGCTTCCGCATCGTAGTTGGCCATGTGGTGGTGCTCCAAGGCAACCTGAAAGCGCTTGGTCAGAGGCCCCAAACCGTGACGTTTGTATTCCGGATAAAGATTGCGGGCAAATTCCAGCGTATCAATCACAGGCTGGCTAATAATCGGTAAACCATGTCGCTCATAGTTGACATTCATAAAGCCCACGTCAAAGGTGGCATTGTGGGCAACCAACACTGCATCGCCACAGAAATCCTGGAACTCCCGCAGCACCTGCTCAAGCGGTTTTGAACCCCGCACATGGTCATTGGTAATTCCCGTCAGACTGGTTGTAAAGGCCGACAGGGGATGCCCCGGATCGATAAACTCATCAAACTCCGCAATCACATTTCCCTTGTACATTTTAGAAGCCGCTACCTGGATCAGATCATTATAGACCGCCGACAGTCCCGTGGTCTCCACGTCAAAGACTACATAGGTCGCATCTGACAGGTCTATATCCTGCTCATGATAGACAATCGGCACCCGGTCCTCAACCAGATTCGCCTCCATCCCATAAATCAGACGCAGACCGGCCTTTTGGGCCGCCTTATACCCATGTGGAAAACTCTGCACATTGCCGTGGTCCGTAATGGCCAAGGCCTCATGGCCCCAGCGACTCGCTGTCGCCACCAATTCCTCAACCTCTGGCAGGGCATCCATGGTCGACATATTGGTGTGCGCGTGAAATTCCACCCGCTTTTCCCCCTCTGGCATCAAATCCTTGCGGGGATGATGGCTAATCTCCTTCACCTGTTGAACATTCATGGTCAGAGACTGCGTGTATTGATTGAGTTCAACATTCCCCCGGACCCTGAGCCAGGAGTTTTTGCGAATCATGTCAAATTTTTTCGCTTCCTCTTCATTTTTGACCCATTTTTGCAAGGCAAAACTAGACGTATAATCCGTCATCTTAAAGGAAATCAAAACACGACCCGTCCGCATAACCCGGTGCTCCAAGGCGAAAACATAACCCTCAAAGGTCAGTCCCCGTTCCTCCCCTTGCACCTCGATCATTGGCGTAATCTTAGACTTGTCCAGAACCTCGGTCGATGCGGACCGCTGCCCATACTCAAAAGCCGGTGCAGGAGCCGGAGATTCCTTGGGAAGGGACTCTTCCAATGACGCCAAAGACTCCTGAGCCGCCAAAAGCGCTTGCGCCCGCTCCTCTTCAAAGAAGCTCCGCTCCACCTCCGACAAGGACTCCTCCACCTGAAGCTGACAAGCCAACTTGCCCAGACCAAAGTCCTCTAAGGCCTCCTCCAGACAGGGCAGGTATTTCTTGGTGAAATGGTCCATATCCAAATTGGCCGCTCCTTTCAGGTAGAGCGTCTGACCCTCCAGAACCACCTCGAGAGCCTGGAACAAGGACTTGAAACCTTGACTTGAACAAGGTCCCTCTGCAAAAGCCTCCCGGTAATAGGCCTCAACCAAGTTCGGCTCCAAAACTACCTCACGCGCCCGAATCCGAAAACGAGCCTGATTGCCAGTTTTGGAAAACTCCTCTGTCAATTGCTGCTTGAGAATCCGATAAGCCGCAATCGGCAAAACCTGGTCAAAGACAAAGGTGAAATCCCAAATCCGACTTTTTTCATGTAGGATTACCGAATCTAGCTCCGCCCCCTGAAACAGAGGAGACCGCAAAAACTCCCCCGGCAAAGCTATCTGATTCATTAAAAGCTGAAATGTATTCTCCATGAACCCTCCTGTATACTTCTATTTTAACATAGAGCCCGAAGGAGAGACAAAAGGGTGTGTCAAGAATTTTGTGTAAACTCCAAAGCAGAGTTTGAATGTGTGTATTAATCGGACAAGGAATTGTAAGGA
>NZ_WSRS01000037.1 GCF_009767945.1 Streptococcus danieliae
AGTCGTCTAAAAGTATTGTGCGAAGAACAAGGACATAAACTCTTGCCTCTTCCCCCCTACTCACCTGAGTATAATCCTATTGAAAACACATGGGCTCATATGAAAAAACACCTCAGAAAAGTATTGCCCAGTTATGACAATTTTCTGGATGCTTTGTTGTCTTGTTCTTGTTTCAAATGACTATATCAACCTAGCCTCGATTTCAGGCTCTGTGACTGGGCCGGTTCAGGGAATTTATTCAGCAACCAAGGCTTCCGTCATTATGATGAGCGAAGCATTACAAGCAGAGGTGGAGCCGTTTGGGATTCAAGTAACAGCGGTTAACCCAACGGGAATTCGCACAGATTTCTTGGATGCGTCTTCCATGCGTCGTCCGGAGAAAGAAATTAAGGATTACGAGATTGTTCAAGCAACCATGAGTGACCTAGCCCGACTCAACCATAACCAGGGTGGGGATCCAACTTACCTGGCTCAGGCTATTCTGGAATTAGCTGCCATGAAAAAGGCTCCCAACCGTCTCTATGCAGGTTCCGGTGCCCTAGCAGCTATGCAATATAAAATTACGGAAGTTGTTCAAGAAATCAATGACTTTAGAGAGCTGAGTCAAAGCGTTGACCGAAAGGACTAGTCAGATGAAAATCGAAGTATGGTCAGATGTCTATTGCCCCTTCTGCTACATTGCAGAAGCCCGTTTGGAGAAGACCTTGGCCAAGTACCAAAAGGGAGAACAAGTCGAATTTGTCTTCCGCTCGTTTGAGTTGGATTCAAGTCTCCCTGTAGACCAGTCTTATCCAGCTCGTGACTACCTAGCCCGTAAATACCAACTCACAGATGAGCAAGCCCAGGCGCAACTGGATGCCATTACCAATCTTGCTAAGGAGGAGGGGTTGGACTTCCGTTTTGACCAGGCCTGGATCCCCAATAGTCGTAAAAGTCATGCCCTACTCCACTTAGCAACTGAGCAAGGTCTGGGGCGGGAGATGGGCCAGCTCCTGTTCCAGGCGCACTTTACACGAGGCTTGGATTTGGGGGGAGATGCAGTTTTGAAAAAACTGGCTCAAGAACTGGGCTTGGGGGGAGAATATCGTCGCAGAAGCCTTGGAATCTCAGACCTATCAGAAGCGGATTGAGGCTGACCAGGAGGCGGGCCTAGCCTTGGGAATCCAGGCAGTTCCCTTTTTCCTGTTTGATGGTCGCTTTTCGATTTCGGGCGCCCAAGCTCAAGAAGTTTTTGCAGAAGCCTTGGAAAAAGCTTTTGGTTTAGAAACGGAGCCAGTAAGTCTGGGATCATCGGAGATGGCCTGTGGACTAAATGGTTGCTCTATTTAAGAGGATATGTTGAGTCGGGGACTTTTCTAGCCTCTTTTTGCTTTGGATAAGTGATAGAGTTGGACATTAAAACGTGAGATCAAAGTTCCATATACAACACCCAAATAAGAAAAAAGACTAGCTAAATCCCTTGGTACACAAGGGGTTAGCTATCCTTTATCTATTTTTAGCTGATAAAGTCGTGGGGGATAGGACTGCTTTTTTAGAATTGACTTCAAGCATGATATAATAAAGAGATAGTTGATACTTATTTCAAAACAAAATCAGAATACTCACAGAAGACAAACAATAACTAGGAAAGTTGAAAAAATCTGGGAGCCCTTTTTCCCTGAGTTAAATAATAGAAGCCAGCAAGGTTTCTAGCCACTAAGGTTTATCAAAGGAGATTTGACAAGGGTAGATTTTGAAATTCAATGAGTATAACTAGCTAGATGCGAGGTAGAGAATGGTAGACAGGGGTGTGGGCCAGTCCCACGGAAAAATTATTTTGATGGGAGAGCATTCAGTGGTGTATGGTTATTCAGCTATTGCGCTCCCCTTACTAGGAATTGAGGCGATTTGTCGTATTCAACCGGCTAGTCAGATGGTAACTTTTGATTTTGAAGATTCCCTTTCAACGGCCGTATTTGCAGCGCTTGATTCTTTAGATCAGTTGGAGGCCAAAATTTCTTATGAAATCGATTCAAAGATTCCTCAAAAACGAGGAATGGGATCCTCAGCTGCTGTATCGATAGCTGCCATTCGAGCTGTCTATGCTTATTTTGAAGAGTCCCTATCCTTAGAAAAATTAGAAATGCTTGTCCATCAAGCAGAAAAGATTGCCCACAGCAATCCGAGTGGTCTTGATGCTAAAACCTGTCTATCTGATGTCCCTATCAAATTTAGTCGAGATACTGGCTTTGCTAGTTTGGCGGTCGCTTTGGGAGCCTATTTAGTGATTGCTGATTCAGGGATTCAAGGGCATACTCGTGAAGCGGTTGATAAGGTGGCGCAATTTGAGAAGACGAATCGTTCTCATCTGGCCACTTTGGGAAACTTGGCTGAACAAACTGAGCTTGCTATTAAAGCACACAATAGTCGTGAAGTCGGACGTCTCATGAGCTTAGCCCACAAAGAGTTAATGGCGATTGGTGTTAGCCTACCTTTTGTAGATGAATTGGTGGAACAGGCGATAGTTGCCGGTGCTCTGGGAGCTAAAATGAGCGGTGGTGGTCTAGGTGGCTGTGTTATAGCTCTTGCAGCTACCTTGGAGGACGCATTGATGATTCGTGAAAAACTATTTGAAAAAGGAGCCCAGCAGGTATGGATAGAAAAAGTGTAACAGTCAAGTCCTATGCGAATATTGCTATTGTAAAATATTGGGGAAAGGCTGATGCAGAACGAATGATTCCATCAACCAGTAGTATCTCCCTAACACTCGACAATTTGTATACAACAACAATGGTCAGCTTCTTACCTCCTGAAACGAACAAGGACTTATTTTACATTAATGGTGTCCTACAGGATGAAAAAGAACATAACAAAATTTCGGCGGTTATTGATCAATACCGCAGCAATCCAAGTACTTATGTAAAAGTGGAGACGCAGAACAATATGCCTACTGCCGCAGGCCTGTCTTCTAGTTCGAGTGGTTTATCTGCTTTAGTGATGGCCTGTGATCAATTGTTTGCAACGGGCTATAGCAGATCTGAGTTGGCGCAAAAAGCTAAGTTTGCATCAGGTTCCTCTTCACGTTCTTTCTTTGGGCCAATAGCTGCTTGGGATAAGGACTCTGGTGAGATTTATCAGGTAGAAACAGATCTAAAATTGGGAATGATTATGTTGGTTCTAGAGACTAACAAAAAACCAATTTCTAGCCGGGAAGGGATGAAAATTGCAAGCAGAACCTCAACGGTTTTTCAAGAATGGATTGAGCAGTCTGAGAAAGATTATCAGACCATGCTTGAGTATTTGAAAGAGGGCGATTTTACTAAAGTTGGACAATTGACTGAGAAAAATGCTTTGGCCATGCACCGAACTAATGAATATGCAACCCCATCCTTTAATTATTTGACACCGGAGTCCTATAAGGCGATGGAGTTGGTGAAAAACTTACGTCAACAGGGGCATGAGTGTTACTTCACGATGGACGCCGGTCCTAATGTTAAAGTCCTATGCAGGGAGTCAGATTTGGCAAACCTAAGTCAGATTTTTGAAAAGGATTATGGCTATCGAGTGATTAGTTCAGGAACAAAGGATCCAAGTTATGACGATTAAGGTAACCTCTTGCGGGAAACTCTATGTAGCTGGTGAATATGCTATCTTAACTCCTGGACAAACAGCTTTAATAAAAAATATTCCTATTTACATGCAGGCAAGTATTGGTCCTGCTTCTCAGATTCAGCTCTCTTCGGATTTGTTTGACTATTCGGTTGGAATGGAGGCAGATGAGAATTATAGCCTAATACAGGACACCGTCAAGGTTTGGGCTCGTTATAGAGGTCTGGACCTAGCCAAGCTACCTCCATTTACATTAGAAATTTCAGGGAAGATGGAGGAGGATGGCTTGAAGTATGGTATTGGATCTAGCGGTTCTGTCACTATCTTGGTTTTAAAAGCCTTAGCGGCTTTTTCGGATTTGAAGCTGTCCCCAGATCTTCTTTTTCGACTGGCCTCCTACGTCTTATTAGCTCGAGGAGATAACGGATCAATGGGAGATTTGGCCTGTATAGCCTATGAGGACTTTATTAGTTTTCAAGCCTTTGATCGCAAGCGGGTACGCCGTTATTTAGAAAAGCATTCGTTACAGGAAACCCTAGCCTTGGATTGGGGCTATCAGATTGAGGTGCTCAAGCCTCACCTACCTGCTCAATTTTTAGTGGGCTGGACGCGTCAACCAGCTATTTCTAAGGACTTGATTCGGCAGTTGCAGGCGGCCATTGATCCTGAATTTTTAAAGGTAACCAATCGAGCAACTCTCCGTTGTAAAGAAGCACTCCTAAAAGGAGACGGTGCAGGGGTTAAAAACAGTTTGAATCAGATCAGTGATTTGTTAGAAAATCTCAGTCCGGCCATTTATACTGACAAGCTCTACCAATTACGAGCTATTGCTAGTCACTATGACGCTGTTGCGAAATCCTCTGGAGCCGGAGGGGGCGATTGTGGAATCGCTTTTGTTTTTGATAAAGACATTTTAGACCAATTGCTTCAGGAGTGGGAGCAAGTTGGGATTCAGCTACTGTATCAGGAGGACTTCTCATGAGGAATCGCAAAGATGAACATATCCAGTATGCACTGGCCTACCAATCATCCTACAATAGTTTTGACGACGTGGAGTTAATCCATTCTTCCTTACCGGATTTTGACTTGGCAGATATTGACCTCTCGACCCACTTTGCAGGTCAGGATTTTGAATTTCCTTTCTTTATTAATGCTATGACTGGTGGCTCAGAAAAAGCTGCTGTGGTAAACCGTAAATTAGCTCAGGTAGCTGAAGCCACAGGAATTCTTATGGTTACGGGATCTTATAGTGCGGCCTTACAAAATCCCAATGACCAATCTTATCCAACCAAAGAAGAATTTCCAAATTTGCTCTGTGCGACCAATATTGGTGTCGATAAACCTGTAGAATTAGGAATGCAGACAGTAGAGGAGATGGATCCCTTATTTTTACAAGTTCATGTGAATGTGATGCAGGAGCTACTAATGCCGGAAGGGGAACGTCAGTTCCAATCGTGGAAACAGAACTTAGCAGCTTATGCCAAGCAGATTCCGGTCCCGATTATTCTCAAGGAAGTTGGGTTTGGAATGGATGTCAAAACCATGAAAAAGGCCTTGAATCTAGGGATTCAAACCGTTGATATTTCAGGTCGTGGTGGAACTAATTTTGCCTACATTGAAAACCAACGAAGTGGCAAACGGAGTTATTTAGATAATTGGGGACAAAGCACAGTACAGGCCCTCTTAAATACTCAGCCGTTGGTCGATGAACTTGAAATCATCGCGTCAGGAGGAGTGCGGCATCCCCTAGATATGGTAAAATGTATGGTTTTAGGTGCTCGAGCTGTCGGCTTGTCAGGAACAATGTTAGACTTGGTGGAGCGCCATACCGTTGCTGAGGTTATTGAAATTGTAAATGAGTGGAAAGAGGATTTGCGAATCATTCTATGTGCTCTAAACTGTCGAAATCTTGAGGATCTAAAATCTGTTGACTATATCTTGCATGGACGGTTAAGTTCTAACCAGCCCTGTGAGAAATGATAGTCATCTAGGTCTAGAGAATGATTTTTCTCTGAAAATTAGTGGTATAATGGTAGAGTTGAACTCTTGGGTTCAAAATCATCTAATTGAGGTGTTATGATGAATAAAGTAGCTATTGTTGCCGCCTATCGCTCTGCCATCGGTAGTTTTGGAGGCAGTTTAAAAGATATTGAAATAGCTGATTTAGGAGCACAGGTCTTACGGACCGCCTTGGAGAAGAAAAACATACCAGCTGAGGTGGTGGATGAGGTTATTTTTGGAAATGTTCTCTCTGCTGGACATGGTCAAAATATTGCTCGTCAAATAGCTGTTCGTGCTGGGATTCCAGAAACTACCTCTGCCTATACTGTCAATAAGGTTTGTGGTTCTGGTCTTAAGTCTGTCCTTCTAGCCGCACAATCGATTTTACTGGGTGATAATCATGTTGTTGCTGCAGGTGGTATTGAGATTATGAGTCAGGCTCCCTATCTTTCCAAAGCCAGTCGCTTTGGAAATAAGTTGGGGAACATGGTCTTGGAAGACTCTCTATTAAAAGATGGTTTAACCGATGCCTTTCAAGATATTCATATGGGGATCACTGCTGAAAATGTTGCAGAAAAATATGACATTAGTCGGGAAGAACAAGATTCCTTTGCCTATTTAAGTCAAGAAAAAGCAGCTAACGCCATTGCTAGTGGACGATTTGTGGATGAAATTGTTCCAATTACCATTCGGGAGCGAAAGGGCGAGCGTGTTTTTCAAGAAGATGAATACCCTCGCTTAACTCCACTCGAAAAATTGGCAACCTTACGACCAGTTTTCAAACCGGATGGAACTGTTACGGCCGCAAATGCTTCTGGAATTAACGATGGCTGTGCTGTAGTACTACTAATGTCTGAGGAAAAGGCGCGTGAACTTGGTCTAGAAGTTCTAGCCTATATTGAATCTTATGCAACAAGTGGCTTAGATCCAGCCTACATGGGCTTGGGGCCGGTTCCGGCAACTCGTAAAGCTCTTGAGAAAATTGGTTTGACAACTGAGGATTTAGATTTGGCTGAGTTGAATGAAGCTTTTGCAGCTCAAGCGATACCGGTCATTTCAGAACTCAAGTTAGATCCAAAAATAGTAAATGTGAATGGTGGGGCTACCGCACTTGGACATCCAATTGGCGCTAGTGGAAGTCGGATCTTGGTGACCCTCATCCATGAATTGTTGAAACAAGAAAAGGAGTTAGGGCTCTGTTCACTTTGTGTCGGAGGTGGTCAAGGGATTTCTTTGATTATTTCCAATGGACAAAGTCGTTAATAAGGAGTCAGGACAGAAGACATGATGAAAATCGGAATTGATAAGATTGGCTTTGCGTTTCCAGAATTTGTATTGGATTTAGCTGACTTGGCTGCAGCTCGGAATGTCGATCCGAATAAATTTAAGATTGGGCTACTTCAGTCGGAGATGGCCGTTGCTCCAGTGACACAAGACATTGTTAGCCTGGGAGCACAAGCAGCTGCATCGATTTTGACGGAAGAAGACAAGCAAGCCATTGATATGGTTATTGTAGGTACCGAGTCGAGTGTGGATCAGAGTAAAGCAGCAGCTGTTGTCATCCATAGTCTACTAGGGATTCAACCCTTTGCTCGTTCTATCGAAATGAAAGAAGCCTGTTATGGCGCAACGGCTGGTCTCAGTCTTGCCAAAACGCATATTGCTCAGAATCCAGACTCAAAAGTCCTAGTGATCGCGAGTGATATTGCCAAATACGGGATTGCATCCGGTGGAGAGCCTACTCAGGGAGCTGGTGCTGTGGCAATGCTTGTGACGGCAGATCCAAGCATCTTGGTTTTAAATTCAGATAATGTTTGCCAAACACGAGACATCTATGATTTTTGGAGACCCAATGATGATAAATACCCACGTGTGGATGGGAAATATTCAACCGAGCAGTATACAGACTGTCTAACCACTACCTTTGACTATTATAAGAAAAAGACTGGTAAGGATCTGGAAGATTTTGCGGCTATGTGTTTGCACATTCCTTTCCCAAAACAGGGGTTAAAAGGTTTGCGTGCAATTGCTGCTAACGAAGATACCTTGACTCGTTTGACAGACCGTTTCTATGAAGCCATTATCTACAACCAGGTGGTTGGGAATATTTATACAGGATCAATTTTCCTTTCCTTCTTGTCCTTGCTTGAAAATTCTCAAGCACTCACAGCTGGGGATGAAATTTTATTCTATAGCTATGGAAGTGGAGCTGTTTGTGAAATTTTCAGTGGTCGCTTAGTAGAGGGATATCAAGCCTATCTTCAAGAGAAGCGAATGGCTGATCTAAATCAACGGACCAAGCTTTCTGTTGAGGAGTATGAAAAAATCTTCTTTGAAGAAATCGTTTTGGATGAGGCTGGTAATTCCATCACCCTGAATTCAGATGAAAGCCCTTATGCTTTGGAGAAAGTAGTCGCATTTAAACGTATTTATCATTCGTAAGAGGGGACGGAAGTCCCCTTTTTAGAAAGGAAAATGATGTCAATGTTTTCAGGTTTTTATAAGCGATCGAGACAGGATCGCATTACACTTCTCCACAAAGAAAGAAATCTAGCAGAGGAGAACTTGGCTACTTTAGTTGAAGATACCAATCTGCCGGAGACGGTTGCAGGAAAGATGGTTGAAAACCATCTAGGAACCTTTTCTCTTCCTTTTGCGGTCTTGCCAGAGATTCGTGTGAACGGCCAGAGCTATTCAGTTCCGATGGTAACGGAGGAACCTTCTGTTGTGGCAGCAGCCTCTTTTGGAGCCAAAATTATTGGTCGTTCAGGTGGTTTTGAAACCTATATGAACAAGCGCCAGATGATTGGCCAAGTGGCTCTTTTTGAAGTGGAAAATGTTGAAAAGGCCCAAGAGTTTATCCAGAAAGAAGAAGCAACCCTTCTACAGATAGCCAATCAAGCCTACCCTTCTATTGTGAAAAGAGGTGGGGGTGCACATCAGCTGACAGTTGAGGTAAAAGAGGCTTTTCTGATTGTTTATCTCCATGTAGATGTTCAAGAGGCTATGGGAGCGAATATCTTGAATACTATGCTGGAAGCCCTCAAGCAACCTTTGGAAGTGTTGAGTCAGGGCAAGACCTTGATGGGGATTCTTTCCAATTATGCTACAGATTCATTGGTGACAAGCCGTTGTCAAGTCCCTATTGCCAATCTTGCACTGAACAAAGCATATGCTGCCCATTTAGCTGATAAAATCGCCTGGGCTAGTTTGTTAGCTCAGGTGGATCCCTATCGAGCAGCAACCCATAACAAAGGGATTTTTAATGGGATTGACGCAGTTGTTGTTGCGACCGGGAATGATTGGCGTGCTATTGAAGCAGGTGCCCATGCCTATGCTAGTCGCGACGGGGCTTACAGAGGTTTATCAACTTGGAAGATCGAAGGGGACAATCTTATCGGAGAGATTACCCTTCCCTTACCAATTGCGACTGTAGGTGGATCCATTGGCCTCAATCCCAAAGTTGCTGCATCCTTCGATATGCTGGGAGATGTGAAAGCTAAAGAATTAGCGGCTATCATTGCCTCTGTTGGTCTTTGCCAAAATTTTGCGGCCTTAAGGGCATTGGTGACAACTGGAATCCAATCAGGGCACATGAAATTACAGCTTCAATCGCTGGCCTTGCATGCAGGTGCCCGAGTTGAGGAAGTGGCTGACTTGGTTGCTGCACTGCGAAAAACTGCTCATCCAAACTTGCAAGCAGCTAAGGAATTATTGAAAGACCTGAGAAGCTAGACTTAGTAGTTGGACAAATGAGTAGGAGTGGGACTAGGACAAAATTTTATCTTAGTTCTATCCCATTCCTTCATTTTAGAACTTTCATTAGGCAATCTGCAGCTAATTTTTTTAAAAAAGTTGCTTTTTCGCTTGCAATTGGTAGTGGTCTATGTTATGATTATTAACGGTTTGAAAAAACTGCCTAAGACAGTAGGGGAGTTCAACTCATAAGAATCCTACCGAGGACAAAACGTATTGAATAAATAACGGTTTGTACTTTCGTGTCTAGGTTTGGGTGCGAATTTTTTATTTGCCCCAAGCAAAATAAAAACGGAGGTAAACATACAATGAGTGAAGCAAGTATTGCTAAAAAAGCCGAATTAGTAGATGTTGTTGCTGAGAAAATGAAAGCTGCTGCATCTATCGTCATTGTGGACGCTCGTGGTTTGACAGTAGAACAAGATACAGTTCTTCGTCGTAACCTACGCGGAAGCGAAGTCGAGTACAAAGTAATCAAGAACTCTATTCTTCGTCGTGCAGCTGAAAAAGCTGGACTTGAAGGAATGGAAGATGTCTTTGTTGGACCATCTGCAGTTGCATTTTCAAATGAAGATGTTGTTGCACCAGCAAAAATCTTGAATGACTTTTCTAAAGAAGCTGAAGCGCTTGAAATCAAAGGTGGTGCCATTGAAGGTGCTGTCGCAAGCAAGGATGAAATCATGGCCTTGGCTACATTGCCAAACCGCGAAGGACTTCTTTCTATGCTCCTTTCTGTACTTCAAGCCCCAGTTCGCAACGTTGCTCTTGCAGTCAAAGCGGTTGCAGACGACAAAGAAGGTGCAGCTTAATTCAAGTTGCCTAGTCTTATAGACACATTTTATTAAAAAATTTTTTGGAGGAAATCACAATGGCATTGAACATTGAAAACATTATTGCTGAAATTAAAGAAGCTTCAATCCTTGAGCTTAACGATCTTGTAAAAGCGATCGAAGAAGAGTTTGGTGTAACTGCTGCTGCTCCTGTAGCTGTTGCTGCTGCTGGCGCTGCTGACGCAGGTGCTGCTAAAGATTCATTCGACGTTGAGTTGACTTCTGCTGGAGACAAAAAAGTCGGCGTTATCAAAGTTGTACGTGAAATCACTGGTCTTGGTCTTAAAGAAGCAAAAGAGCTTGTTGACGGTGCACCAGCAATGGTTAAAGAAGGCGTTGCAACTGCAGAAGCTGAAGAACTTAAAGCTAAATTGGAAGAAGCAGGAGCATCTGTTACTCTTAAATAATAGAGTTCTGCACCAAGTAGCTTAAAAACCGAAAAAAACCGCTAGTCTGAGGACTGGCGGTTTTTTGTCCTATCAAGAATCGCTCAGTGTTTTCAAAAAAGCTCTAAAATTGCTATAATAGAAGAAATTGGAGTGTGTGGAAGGTAATGAAAAGTGACTGAACAAATCATCAAGTCCAAACAGAGAGTTCAAAAACATGGGGAAGTTTTCACACCGTCCTGGATGGTTCAAAAAATGTTGGATACTCCAGGAGTTAAGGAGGCTTGTGAAAATATCTATGCTACATTTTTAGAACCAGCAGCAGGAGATGGAAATTTTCTAGAAGCTATTCTGGCTCGAAAACTTACAGCAGTCAAGGAGCAATATCATCAGCGTAATTGGAAGACCAAGTCACTCTTTGCTTTATCTTCGATTTATGGCATTGAATTTTTAGAGGATAATCTTACAGTGGCAAGATCCAGAATGTTCTTATATTATTTAAATTGGTATGAGGAAACTTTTGGTCAACGCTTGAATAGTCAGAGCGATCTTTATAAGTCAGCTCATTTTCTCATTTTAAAAAATATTGTTCGAGGGAATACCTTAACCAAACGCCATCCAGAGACAAATGAGTTAATCATGCTGAGTGAGTGGAGACGGGTTAAAGGGCATCCAAGTGTAGTTGAGGAGATAGCTTTTCCTTTTGCGGAATTGTTTGGTGAAGATCTTGAAGGACAAGAGCGTGTTGTTGAAGGGCAACTAAGTCTTGATTTGTGGGTTGATGAAATTCTGGTTGAAAAAGAACAGAAGCAAGTTTTGATTCAAAAAGTGTATATGTTAGGAGAGTAAAGATGCTGACGACTTCAAATTTTGATTTTTTGAAAGTAGATCTAGATACCGCCGAATTATTTGCGACAGTCAACATGGCAGAGTTTAATTATACGCAGGGTGATTATGAAGGAGTGCTTACCAAGGTCAGGAAGATTGCTGAGAATACAGCTCTTTTATTTGCAGACCGGGCCTTCATTGAAGTACCTGATCGTTTAACCTTTCATCAAAGCCTACAAATAATTAAGGGGGCTATTGGTAACTCAAGTGTTGTAGATGCTTTTTTTGCTATTAAAGGTCATGGGAATAGTGCAGCTCATACCTTAAATTCTGAGGATGTAACACGTGAAAATTCCTTGAAAGCATTGGAAAACATCTACATGATTTTGGTGTGGTTTGTGACGGAATATATTGATGATGAAATTAAAGTAGAACTGTATGATAAATTTTTAGAGCCTCAAGCGCAGGAGCGTTATTCAACTGCTGAGCGAAAATTTATATATATTCAAAGTGTCAATAATGAAAGTGGTTTATTCCCTGCTTATGAGGGAACACAGAAGGTTGGGGAAGGAACCATACCTAGTGATAATTTAGAGGCAGATTGGACTGAGAATAGTGAATTTCTCAGAACAGTGGCTCCCAAACGTATCAAACAGTACATGACTACATCTGGTCTAAAATTTGATCTAGGTTGGGTCGAGTTAGCCTATAAAAAATCAAGTAAGTCTTGGTTTCATGATTCTGAAGTCCATGAAGTTTTAAGGCGTTCAGGAGTTAAACGTCCAAAACATCTAGAGGGAAATGAATGGTTCCAGACGGATCTAGAAACAGCCAAAGCAGCTATTAAAGCTGTTAAAGCTGGTCATTCTTTTATTAGTGAATCACCAGCGGAGTATAAGGCTGAAAAACAAAGTATCAGCTTACGTCCTGAGCAAGAAGCTGCTGTGAAACAGACGCAAAAGATTTTTAAGAAAAAAGATCGCATGCTTTGGAATGCCAAGATGCGTTTCGGGAAGACTCTGACTTCGCTCCAGCTTATTAAAGAGGAGCAATTCAAAAAAGTGCTCATTATGACCCATAGACCAGTTGTCAGTGATTCCTGGTTTGAAGATTATCAAAAAATGAGTATGAATGAAGACGGTTATCTTTACGGTTCAGTGGATAAAGGGGAAAAACTTGCAACTCTGAAAACTGGAGATTCCCCATTCATTTACTTTGCTTCTATTCAGTTATTACGTCATAATGCTGCTCAAACTAACCTTCCTGAATTTTCGGATGTTGATTGGGATTTAATTATTATCGATGAAGCTCATGAGGGGACCCAAACTGATTTGAGTGATGCAGTTGTGTCTGCCTTAGTCAAAAAACACACGAAAATTCTCGAACTTTCAGGGACTCCTTTTAATCTTGTGGACCAATTTGAGCCCGAGCAGGTCTATACATGGGACTACGTTATGGAGCAACAGGCCAAGCTTAAGTGGGATTTGGAAAAACCAAATGAACCAAATCCGTATGAACAGCTCCCGGAAGTTCATATGTATACCTTTGATATGCGGAATAAAGAAAAATTTTCAGATGGAAATAAGGCCTTTAATTTTCGTGAATTTTTCAAAGTTGATAAGGATGGTGAGCTGGTCTATAAAGAAGATGTCCGTCGTTTTCTAGATAATATAACTAATCCTGATGATAAGAATAATTATCCTTTCTCAACTCAAGAATACCAGGAGGAGTTGCGACATACGCTATGGCTGCTACCAGGTGTGAAAGAAGCGAATGCTTTTGAAAAACTTCTGAGACAGCATCCTGTTTTTGGGAAGGATTATGAGATTGTTAATGTTGTTCAGAACGATAAGAGTGATAGTATCTTAGATAGCTCAGAGAATGATTTGGCTAAGGTCCGTCAAGCTATCACGGATGATCCTTCCCAGTCTAAGACGATTACGCTGACTGTTCGTAAGCTCACAACTGGTGTCAATATTCCTGAGTGGACAGCAGTCATCTTTTTGTCAAATACAAATAGTCCTATGAATTATCTCCAGGCTGCTTTTCGTGCTCAGACGCCTTTCTCCCATGAAAAATTGGGCATGAAGAAACGCTGTTATATTTTTGATTTTGCGCCAGATCGTGCACTCACGGTAATGGCAGAAAGTGCGCAGATCAATTCAGGGGTCGGTAAGAAAAATACGTCACAGCAAAAACAAGCTATGGCCAATCTGTTAAACTTTATGCCGATTCTTGGTAAGAGTGATAATGGCATGGCACCTTTTAATGTCGATCGCATGCTGACGCAAATAAAAAAAGTCTATGCGGAAAAAGCAGTCCGCTCCGGATTTGAAGATGATAGTCTTTATAATGATAATCTTTTAACTTTGACATCAGATGATGCTGAGCGGTTTAATAAACTGAAGTCCATTGTAGGGAAGACTCAGAAACAAAAAACAAAAACGAAAGTTACCATTAACGAAAATGGTTTTTCTAATGAAGACTATGATGAAGCTATGCGTGCTAAGAAAAAGAAAGCTAGGGAGCGTAGCCCAGAAGAAAAAGAAGCTCTGGAAAAACTCAAGGAAGCCATGAAGCAACAAAAGACGATGATTTCTATTCTTCGTGGTGTCTCCATTCGGATCCCAATGATGATTTACGGGATGGATGTTGACTTAAGCAAGGACATTACCATCAAGGATTTTATTAAAGAAGTCGATGATGAATCCTGGAAAGAGTTTATGCCTAAAGGTTTTACCAAAGGGATGTTTAAAGAAATCACTAAGTATTACGATGCAGAAGTCTTTATTGAGGCAGGTCGTATCATTCGTCAGCGTGCTAAATCTTTTGATAGTCTAGACTTCATCGAGCGTGCAGAAGAAATTGCAATTCTTTTTGGTAGCTTTAAGAATCCTGATAAAGAAACTGTATTGACACCATGGCGTGTGGTCAATATGCAACTTGCAAAGGGGATTGGAGGTTTGAATTTCTATGATGAGAACTTTGAATCGATGATCAACGGTGCTAAACCTAACCTCCACTGGGTCGATAAAGAAGTTACTGCAGATGTTTACCACCCAGCAAGTAAAATTATCGATATTAACGCTAAAACTGGACTTTACCCTCTCCATACAGCAATGAGTCTTTACTATCAGGCTTTACAAGAAAATAATGACCAGCATTTTGATGCCGAAGGAACTTATAAAGACATTTTAGCTAACAATATTTATGCCATTGCCAAAACCCCAATGGCTAAAACCATTACCGAACGAACACTCAAAGGCTACAAAAATTACAAAACTAATGTAGTCTATATTGAAGATTTTTCCAATATTCTTAAAACCAGTATTGAAGAAGGTAAAAAACAAGTAGAGGAGGCCTTTGAATCTGTGAAATTTGATGTTGTAATTGGGAATCCACCGTATCAAAACGAAGGAATTGGACTAGTTGCCCGTGATGAGCCTATCTATCATAAGTTCATGGACTTAGCTTATGAAGTATCTGATAAAGCCCTTCTGATCACTCCAGCTCGATTTTTATTCAATGCAGGACAAACATCTAAAGCGTGGAATCAGAAGATGTTGGCAGATGAGCACCTCAAGGTTCTCTACTTTGAACAAGATTCTTCACAAGTATTTCCAAATACAGATATAAAAGGTGGAATAGTAGTTACTTTACATGATAAAAAGAGAGTATTCGGAGCAATTGGGAGGTTTACTCCTATTGAGTGGCTCAATGATTTGTTGCATTTGGTACGTGAAAAATCAGCTCGTTCATTTAATGAGTACTTATTTGGTAAGAGTAGTTATAAATTTACTAAACGACTGTATGATAAATATCCTGAATTAAAAGGGAGAGTATCTATTTCTGAAGAAAAATCAATTGGTTCAAATATTTTTGAAAAATTACCAGAAATTTTTACTGATGAGAAAACATATACGAATCAAATTGGAATATATGGTAGGCTAAACAATGAGAGAGTTACAAAATGGATTGAGCCTGACTTGATTGAAGAACATCCAAATTTGAACAAATACAAAGTATTTTTACCTGCTTCTAACGGAAGTGGGTCGATTGGAGAAGTCCTATCGACCCCACTCGTGGGTACCCCACTCGTGGGTACCCCACTCGTGGGTACCCCACTCGTGGGTCATACACAAACTTTCATTTCTTTTGGCGCTTTTGATCAAGAAGAAGAATCTGAGAATTGTCTTAAATACATAAAGACCGACTTTGCTCGTGCTATGCTGGGAACATTGAAAATTACACAGCACAATCAGTCAAAAGAGGTTTGGAGTAATGTTCCGTGGTTTGATTTCTCAGACTACTCTATTATCGATTGGTCGCAATCTGTTGCGGAAATTGAGGAACAATTGTACAGATACTTTGAAGTTCCAGAAGAAATTGTTGTGCAGATAAAAGCTAATGTTAGACAGATGGAATAATAGGAAGTTAATTCATACATAGATTGTAAAATAGTTACTAGAAAGGATATTTAATGTTATTATTTTCTACAATTTTAAATATAGATAACTATTTAACTAAGGATGAGTTCTTAAAACTTGTTATAGAATGGAATCAAGGTAGTAGACATAATGATAATATAATTACTAATTTGATGTGGGATGGCTCTTATAACCAGAAGTTTGGAAATGAAAAGGTCTCTCTTGATTTCAAGGAGTACCGTAATGAGGATATTCTTGCAGTTCGATATGAAAAGAAATTGGATGATGGGGTTATTTGGAATACAGATTACATCATGAATTTTAAAGAGTCTAAGATGTCAATTATGTTGGATAGAAGTTTCACTGAAGATGCAATTAAGGGCACTTCTAAAAACCAGAAGTATTCCGTCATATAAAAAAGAAGGGACTCTTGCCCTCCAATTTCCAGCAAAAGTCCCTGTATTTCCTACTTTTCTATCCCGATTATCGGGAGAATTCTGATTTTTGGGCGCACTAAGCCCATGTATTCAAATTCAGTCGTTTGATCTGTTCAAAACGACAAATATTGTACATCAGATTTGTGAGTGTGACATTAGTCTTGGCACGCTTAAATCCAATACCCCGAAATGTACTGCCTTTCATAGTGTTTTCAATAAAGCCAAAGACATGTTCTACTCGGCAACGAATACGAGATAAT
>NZ_WSRS01000038.1 GCF_009767945.1 Streptococcus danieliae
CCCCCACCACAGGGAAAGCATCTCATAGAAATTCGAAAGAAGCCGGATTCGGATTGACGTTAAAACCATCTCAACACCCTTATTAAAAAGCTAAATAATAAAAGCCTAAAACTGTCAGTTTTCAGGGATTCCACACAACTTGACAAAGAGCCACAAATAAAAGCCAGTCCGTGTGGACTGGCTTTTACTGTTGTCGATAAAGGTGGTAGGCAAATTCGACGACCTTCTTTTTGTTTTTCTTGGATAGTTTTAGATAAATGTTAAAAATATCTTTGGGGTCAATCAGGTATGTGTCTTCAACCGATAGGATCTTGGATAATTGCAAGACCTGCTGATAGGTTGGAATTTGGGCGCCGGATTCCCACTTTGCATAGAGCGATCGGGGGACAGCCAAAATTTGATAGATATCTTCCTGACGAAGGTTCAATTCTAAGCGACGTTTTCTTAATTTTTTACTGTCAAACATAGAGCTACTCCCCACTTTATACTCATTTCATTTCAATATCTGACCTTGTCAAGCCTCTCTATTTGAAATGATTCGAATTTCATTAGGTATGATATATTTTTTATTACTATAGCAAAATTTAAGTGTAAACACAATAAACAGAAAGATCTATTTTGAAGAAATATTAGAAAAAGGGATTGTGTTTTTTCTCATGGCCGATCGAAGTACTGGAACCATGACCTGGAAAAACCCGGTAGTGATCCGGAAGTGAAAAGAGCTGTTCCCGAATCGAGTTTAACAAGACCTGCTGATTTCCGGTTGGCAAATCCCAGCGGCCAATCGTTTCCTTGAAGAGGCAGTCGCCCGTCAGGACAGCCTCTTCCGCCTCCCAAACCAGGGAAATTCCGCCGATGGAATGCCCAGGAGTTGCTAGAACTCGAAACGAGAAATCACCGATGACCAGGTCCTGGCCAGTCTCAAAGAGGACTTCTGCAGGCTGACAGACAATATCTGGTAAATCTTGGTGGCGTCCCAATCCGGATAGGTTTTTGATCGGATCCAACAACCAATCGGCTTCCAGCGGGGAAACATAGACCGGTGGATGTTGATAGCGCTTGCGAATGGCTTCCAGGGAAAAAATATGGTCGTAGTGGGTATGGGTTAGAAAAATCGCACTTAAGGGCTTGTTTAAAGCCTGTAGTTGCTCCAGAATACGATCTAAGTCACTACCTGGGTCTACCAAAATGACAGAGCTTTCAGACTCTAAGTAATAGGTGTTTTCCCCTGCTAGGGGATTAAAGGATTGATGAATTGGCATAGAAACTCCTTTCTCTACCAGTATACCATGTTCAGCCGAAACTTTACGAGGATAGGGAGAGGAAACTGGAGGGACGACATCGGGGATTTTGGAGGCCCAGAAGAAAGACATTTTATAAAATTTTGACCAAATGAAGCTGGACTGCTATAATGTTCCATGTACTAAAATGAAAAATGGAGGAAGAGCATGAATACTCTACCAAATTGTCCAAAATGTAACTCTGAATATGTCTATGAAGATGGCCTCCTTTTGGTCTGTCCAGAATGTGCCTATGAGTGGGACCCAAATGCAGAAGTTGAGGAAGGACTTGTAGCCCTTGATGCCAACGGTGTGAAATTGGCAGATGGTGATACGGTAACCTTGATTAAGGATCTCAAGGTGAAAGGGGCTCCAAAAGATTTGAAACAAGGAACTAAGGTTAAAAATATCCGCCTGGTTGAAGGAGATCACAATATCGATTGTAAAATCGATGGCTTTGGAGCTATGAAATTGAAATCTGAATTTGTGAAAAAGGTTTAATTGTAGGATAAACAAGATTTATGCTCAGTTACCGGTTTCTCTTGTTGATCCTTTCGACCATTGGTATTAGTTTAGAAATCCTTGAAGATGGTTGGGGGATGTTGTTGTATTATACCCTTCAATCAAACATTCTGGTTTGGCTATTTCTTTACTATACTCTCTGGACTCGCTCCCAAAAACGAAGCCAGGGTTTTTACCGGGTTAAGGCTGGTGTGACCATGGCGATTTTAATCACCTTTGTGGTCTACCATGTTTTGCTAGCACCAGCGGCGGCTCCGGAAGATTTTTACACCTTGAAAAATCTCTTAGTTCATTATTTGGTACCTCTGGCCTTTGTTTCGGATACCTTGCTATGGGATCCGCCACGGCAATATCGCCTCTTTGATCCCTGGCTGTGGACCTTTTTCCCCATGTATTATCTAGGCCTAGCTCTGGTCAATGGTTTGGTTTTAAAATGGCCGATTCCAGGAGCTAAGCACAGTCCCTTTGCCTATTATTTCCTAGATGTTCATGAATATGGCCCGGCCTATGTCATCCGGCATGCAGCCGTTATTTTTGTGGCCTATTTGTTGGTTGCTTATCTTTTATGGGCTTTTAAACAAAAAAGATGGAAAAACCGTAAGAAGCTTGTTTAGTTTCTTGCAAAAAAGGTAAAAAAATGCTACCCTAATTCAAGAAAGTTTTCCTTTAATTCTGTCCCGTGAGGCAGGCAAGGAGAGTCAGATGGAAGAAACTGGGTACAGTTTATTTTGTGGAACCTCCTTGTATAAGGAGGTTTTTAGTTTGCAAAAAGGAGATTTGAGACATGCGGGTCAAAGAAGTTGTTGATGATGTGACACTGAAGCGGGCAATCACGCGCATCATTTATGAAATTATGGAGCGGAATAAGGATTTGGACCAATTGGCCTTGGTAGGGATTAAACGCAGGGGCGTTTATCTGGCCAAACGGATCCAAGAACGCTTGGAGCAATTGGAAGGGATCCAAATTCCCTTGGGTGAGCTGGACACCAATCCTTTTCGGGATGACCAAAAGGGAGGAGAGGATACCTCTGTGATTCCCTTTGATGTCGACAAGCGGAATCTCATTTTGGTAGATGATGTACTCTACACAGGCCGAACCATTCGGGCAGCCATTGACGCTCTGATTAGTCGCGGCCGGCCGAATAAGGTATCCTTAGCCGTTTTGGTGGACCGGGGGCATCGGGAACTGCCGATTCGGCCAGACTATGTTGGTAAAAACATCCCGACTAGCTCCAAAGAACAAATCTCTGTTCAGTTAACTGAGTTGGATGGCCAGGATTGTGTCCTGCTTAGTGAAAGTGAGTAGGAGTATTAAATGACAAAATCGGTTGTGGTGCTGACCGGTGCATCCAGTGGCATTGGTGAAGCTACAGCTCGGCTTCTGGCTCAAATTCCCAATTTATCGCTAGTCTTAGTGGCGCGGAACCAGCAAAAATTGGAGCAGATGGCCCAGGACTTGCAGCAAATGGGAGATCTAGAGGTGCTTGTTTATCCCTTGGATTTGACCCAGCTGGAGTCGATTCCAGACCTGGTTGAAGTAGTTCGGGCTAAGTTTGGGCGCTTGGATGTCTTGTTGCATGTCGCTGGTATGGGAGATTTCAAGCCAGCCTTGGAGCAGGAGTTGAAAAACGTAGAAACTCAGTTTCAAGTCAATACCTTGTCGGGGATTGTCTTGCTCCAAGCTGTTGGCCGCCAGATGGTGACGCAGGGCGAGGGTAAGCTCCTAGTGGTGGCCTCGATGTCAGCCAAGCTCCCGACCCCACAATCCTCGGTGTATGCAGCCAGCAAGAGTGCGATCAATACCTATGCCAGTGTTTTGGGGATGGAACTGGAACCCTTGGGAATCCCAGTAACGGTGGTCAATCCCGGTCCAGTCCGAACGCCCTTTTTTAAGCATAGCTCGGCCATGCAGGATTACATTAAAAATGTAGATCGCTTTGCGATGGATGCGGATCAGGTGGCTCAGAAGTTGGTGGATTTGGTGGTGCGGACTGGATCCATGCCAAGAGAGGTCAATCTGCCCTTTACTATGCGCCTGGCCTATCTGGGACAGCGCTTTTTTCCAGGACTGGCTCGCTGGCTGACCTTACGTTTCGCAAATTTTAAATAAAAACTACGAATGAACTAAATGGAAGGAGGGAAGTGATGATAAAAAGATTACTCATCTTGGAAAATGGTCGTGTCTTTGAAGGCCGGCCATTAGGAGCGGATCAGGATGTTACAGGCAATCTGATTTTATCCCATCATACCAGTGGACATCAGGAGATCATTTCCAATCAAACCTATAGTGGGCAGTTGCTAGCCTTTACTTACCCACGTATAGGCAATACCGGTTTTTATCGAGAACTAGATGAGTCCCTCCAACCCTCCTGTCGGGCCGTGATTGTGTCCGTTTATCGGCCCCAGAGTTCCTTCTGGAAGCAGGAACAAGACTTGGATGCCTATCTGAAAGCCAAAGGTATTACGGGGATTCAGGGGATTGATACCCGAGCTCTGGCGCGTATCTTGCAAAAAGAAGGCCCCCTGAAGGCGACCATAGCTGATGAAGGGGATAGTTTGCACCATATTTTAGACCAGCTGGTAGCGACGGTCTTGCCCAAGGATGATGCTCGCCAGGCCTCAACCCGGGCTCCCTTCCCAGTTCCTGGAGTCGGGAAGAATATTGTGCTCTTGGATTTTGGTGTGAAGCACGCCTTGCTGAGAGAGTTGTCCAAGCGTTCAAGCAATATTGTGGTACTCCCCTATGACACTCCCTTGGAAAAAATCCGTTTGTACCAACCAGATGCCATTGTGCTGTCTAGTGGACCAGGGGATCCCCGCTATTTGGGGACACCTGCCTTGCTGGAGACCTTATTGCAGCTCCAGGATTGTTATCCGGTCTTAGCGATTGGCTTGGGCCATTTGCTCTTGGCCTTGGCCAATCGGGCGGAGTTAGAGCAATTGTCCCAGCCTATAAGTGGACGTCATGCTCTCTATGAACCGCTCACCAACCAAGTTCTAATTGCGGATTATTACCATCAATACCCGATTAAGCGGAAGCAATTCCCCAAACATCTGTTGGCTACTCATGTGACCCTGGAACAGGACTATGTAATTGGTTATCGTCACCGCCGTCGTCCAGTCCTTTCAGTTCAGTTTTCCCCGGAGGGATCACCAGGCCCTCATGATCTGGTCTACCTACTGGATGAGTTTTTCGGTTTACTAGGGTAAGGAGGTCCTGTTTGAAAAAGTTAGTCTTGACACCAAGTGAATTAAATCAGAATCAGGAGCGAACCTTAAACCGTCTCTTGCAAAAAAACAAAAGCTGGCTTCATCATCCTTTTCAAGACTTAGAAGCCCTGCTGAAGGATTTGATGGAGCATCCTGATGCTACTATCTTTCCCTTGTTTTTAAACCGAGATTTGATTGATCTACTGATTGAGGTCCAGAAATTAGAGGTATGGCCTCAGATGCGGTCCAAATGGCATAGTTATCCAGCTAGTTCTCTAGAGTATCTCTTATATCCTGAACTGTTTCAGGCGCAACTGGAGCACCTAGGTTTGAATATGACCAAGAGCCAATTGATTTATGGTTGGGAGGATTTGCAGGAACGGTTAGAAGATCTGTCTTTTCCAGTCTTACTCCGAGACTCCCTACAGATGCATGGCCAGGAACCGATTACGGTTGGGAATACGGAGGAACTGCAAGCGGCTTATGAGTCTTTTCAGGACTTGGTGCTGCCCTTGCCCTACTATATCGAGAGTCCTATGAAAGGCTTACGAGAAATCGAATTAGTCCTGGTGCGGGATTCCTTTGATTCAAGTTTTGTGTTGGGAACGGCGGAGCATATTGAGCCTGTTGGCTTGCATCGTGATGATGCGACGCTGGTTTTTCCCGTACAAAGTTTGGCTGATTCAGCCCTACAATTTTTACGAAATTATTCGATTCGGCTAGCCCGAGGTCTGGGCCTCCAGGGGATCATCTCCTTACGCTTTGCCTGGAATCCCAAGAAGGAACAGGCCTTCCTCTTGCAAGTAGGTCTGGGATTGAATGACAGTGCGCTTATGATGAGTCAGATTCTACGCCTGCCTATGGCGGAACTGATGCTCCATATTTTAGAGGGAAAATCTGTTCAAAGCATGCCAGGCTGGAAAGCGGGTGAGCCAGCTATGGACTATTTGGTAGCTCGCTTTCCGCTGGACTTTAGCCAGGAGCTAGCCGGGGATAGTGGTCTTACGAGACAATCCACGGGGCAATTTTATGCCTATGCCCGCAATTTAGAGGCGACTCTGCTCAAGGGTCTGGCGGTCTTGGAAGCGCGGGTCGATTTTCCCTTGGAGCGCCTGAGCGAGGAAGATTTGATTGATCATTTGGTCCGTCAGCGTTCTGACCGCCTCCTTTATCTTTTAGAAGCCTTACGACGTGGCTTGTCTGTTGCCTATATTCAGGGACTCACGCATATTGATTCGCTCTTTTTAGAGGCTTTAAAAGGGGTTGTTAGCTTGGAAAAAGAATTGGCTGATAATCCAGGAGATTTAAACCAGCTGCGCCAAGCCAAGGCCTTTGGTTTATCCGATCGACGAATTGCCCAATTGTGGAAGGAGTCAGAAGAGGATATTTGGGACTTACGGGTGGCAGAAGGAATCCTCCCAACCTATAAAGAGATTGAAGGCTGGGTCGGTTTTGCAGTAGCCTATTATTCCAGCTATGAAATGGAGAATGAGGCCCAACAAAGTGTTCACCCCAGCACCGTTTTCCTCTATTCCGACCAGGATCCTTGGCTAGGACAAGACCTTTGGAAGGAATCTATTTTGGTGGGCAGCAATAGTCCCCTAGAAGTCGGCTTAAAGCAATACCTAGAGCCGTTGATTCCAGAACTAATTGACCAAGTCTTATTGTTAGAGGACCCGGATAAACTTTACGGCAGCCCTGAGATTCGGAGCTTAAACTTACGTAACTTCTATACCCGAGATGGATTTGATTAAAAAATTTTAAAGCTGTCAAGTTTTTTTCTTGACAGCTTTTTGAGAAGGTGTTAGAATAGCTATTGTTGAGTTTCCTTAACAAAAGAAAAAGTATTAGAAAAGAGAATTTATAAAATGGCAGTTAAAATCCGTTTGACTCGTATGGGTTCTAAAAAGAAACCTTTCTACCGTATTAACGTTGCAGATTCACGTGCACCACGTGATGGTCGTTTCATCGAAACAGTTGGAACTTACAACCCACTTGTAGAAGAAAACCAAGTAACTCTTAAAGAAGAGCGCGTTTTGGCATGGTTGGAAAATGGTGCGCAACCATCTGACACAGTACGTAACATTCTTTCAAAAGCTGGAATCATGAAGAAATTCCACGAGTCAAAATACTCTAAATAAAAAGGTTAGCTTATGGACACGATTGAAAATCTCATTATTGCAATTGTGAAACCCTTGATTTCACATCCAGACCAATTAACGATTCGTATCGAAGATACGCCTGAGTTTCTGGAGTATCATCTAGACCTGCATTCATCAGATGTTGGTCGTGTGATCGGTCGGAAAGGTCGGACTATCTCCGCGATAAGGACGATTGTTTATTCGGTCCCAATTGATTCAAAAAAAGTTCGGATTGTGATTGACGAGCAAGATTAGTTTTGCTTTTAGTCATCCGAGTATTTGAAGAAGCTATTTTGGGAGTGGGACAGAACTAAATTTGAAAAAATGTAGTTTATTCGCTTTCTTAATTTCTTGGCTCAGGTTGAAAAGGTTCCCCGAACCTACCTCGCGTCCGTATTTTTAGGCTCGGGTGAAAAAGGTCTTCAAGACCTTTTCCATCCCACTCCCGCAAGGCTAATTAGGCCCTCTTCCGAGCTTGAAAAGCGAACGATTGGAGTTTGCTTCGCAAACAAGATTTGGTACTCTCTAACAGCATACAATGCTGTTAGACCCAATCAGCTACTGTGTCAAAGGCATTTTGTTAACCAAAGTTAGTGAGGCTAGACTTTTGTCCCAGCCTCTTTTTTCGTAAAAATGGAGAAAAAGATGGAGTATCTAAACGTTGGAAAGATCGTCAATACCCAAGGGTTACAGGGAGAGATGCGGGTCTTATCCGTGAGTGATTTTTCAGAAGAGCGCTTTAAAAAAGGCAATCAATTGGCCTTGTTTGATCCCCAGGATCAATTTGTCCAAATGGTAGAAATTCATAGCCACCGCAAGGTTAAGCAATTTGATATTATCAAATTTAAGGGGATGTACCATATCAATGACATTGAGAAGTACAAAACCTACAGCTTAAAAGTTGCAGTTGAAGACCTCAGCGAATTAGAAGAAGGCGCTTTTTACTACCATGAAATTATTGGCCTCCCTGTTTATGAAGGGGACCAATTATTAGGAGAAATTAAAGAAATCCTGCAGCCAGGAGCCAATGATGTCTGGGTAGTGAAACGCAAGGGGAAGAGTGATTTGCTTCTCCCTTATATTCCGCCAGTTGTTTTGGAGGTCGATCTGGAAGCTGGTCGTATCTTGGTTGAGGTACCGGAAGGACTAGATGATGAGAATTGATATTTTGACCCTGTTTCCGGAAATGTTTTCGCCCCTCGAGCATTCGATTGTTGGCAAGGCTCGGGAGAAAGGCTTGTTAGAGATTTCTTACCACAATTTCCGGGAATCGGCAGAAAAGGCCCGCCATGTGGACGACGAGCCCTATGGGGGAGGTCAGGGGATGCTCTTGCGGGCGCAGCCAATTTATGACGCAATTGAAGCTATTCCAGGACGAGACAAGGCACGGGTCATTCTATTGGATCCAGCTGGTCGCTCCTTTGATCAGGCCTATGCCGAGGAGCTGTCCCAGGAGGAAAATCTAATCTTTATTTGTGGCCATTATGAGGGCTATGACGAGCGGATTAAGCCCTTGGTAACCGATGAGATTTCCTTGGGGGATTATGTCCTCACAGGGGGCGAATTGGCTGCCATGACCATCATCGATGCGACAGTCCGCCTGGTACCCCAGGTGATTGGCAAGGAAAGCAGTCATACAGACGATAGTTTTTCGTCCGGTCTTTTGGAGTATCCTCAGTACACACGGCCTTATGATTTTCGAGGGATGACTGTACCAGACATTTTGATGAGTGGTCACCACGAGCATATTCGCCAATGGCGTCTTTTTCAAAGTTTGAAAAAAACTCTAATAAGGCGACCAGATCTGTTGGAGAGTTATTCTCTAAGCAAAGAAGAAGAGAAATTTTTGCAGATGATTCAAGAAAATCGAGAAATTGAGGAATTGTTCTAGTAAGTGGTAAGAGTTTTTAGAATAGAATAGACAAAAATATTATAGGAGAGTAGATTCATCTACTCTCTTTTTTTGTTCGATAAAAAATTGAAAGGAGGTTAGAAAATGAACAATCTTGAAATTGTTATGACTTTGTCTACTTTGAGTATTCATGAAGTAATAGTCCATGAGCCAATGGAAAAAGATTTAGACGAATCTGTTTCTATTGCTGATGATTTACTTGAAGAACCTGTAGACAGCTGGTATCAGATGGATATGTTTGAAGATCTGGATATACCTTTTGTTTTTTGAAAGAATGCTTAGTTTGTGTTTCTGATAAAGGAGAATAGATTATGAGCAACTGTTTCTATCAGAAGTTATTAGAGAGTGAGCCTCTAGGTTTTATTGATCCTTTTAAGGATCTAGGAGATTTTGATTCTGTTCAGATGAAGTTTAAAGAACCAGTAAGTCATCTCATCAATAAATATTCAGGCCAACCTTACAGTTTAAGTTGGCAAAAAAAGATTGAGGAGATGCGCTCTCTCTACATTCTTTATCAGAAGAGTTTACAAAATGAAGATGTCAAACTTGAGTTACATTCTCGTGTTAGAAGTCAGAAGAAGAAAGATCATGTTAACGAGATTGTGACTACTTACTTATCACTTGGATTTCGTTTTCGGGAAATTGAATCGAAGGTGTCTCTTACGAATACTCGATTGCGTAGAAATTGGTCAAGGAGTCAATTTGTAAAGACAGCGGAGCCACAGTTTTATTTTAAAAAGGATTTAAAGGCGGGCTTTGCTGAACCTTCATCTGTTCTTCCGAAGAGTTTAAAAATTAATTTAGATTGAGATTGATATGAATTTAGACCTATGTTACAAGACAATCCTTAAAGATGGCTTACGAGATCATAAGTATAAAAACAGCCATTTGCAGCCTGTCAGATCAGATCCTGAGATGCGAGGAGCTATCTTTGCTTACCGTTCTAAGAAACACATGATTCAAGCACGAGGACTAGTGTTGACGTCTGTTGAAGGTTTATCAGAGAATAATGGGGATTTTACTCATTGGACCCCAAATGTTTACCGTTTTGGTTCTTATAGTGATGAGAAGAGACAGATTACCTGTGGGCATTCTGAAGAGAATCTGCGTCAAATCAATACTTTCTACATTGACTTTGACATTGCTTCTTCAGCTGAAGAAATGACTGTTGGAGATATTTTAACGGCATCACTGGACCTGGGCTTTATGCCAACCCTTATCCTAAAATCGGACCATGGCTACCAGGCTTACTTTGCGCTAAAAGAAGCTGCCTATGTAACTAGAACTTCAAAATTCCAGGTAGTTAAAGTTGCGAAAGCTATTTCTCAGAATCTACGAAACTATTTTGCAGAAACACTACCAGTTGATTTAACCTGTAATCACTTCGGAATTGCACGAATCCCATCAGAAGAGAATGTTGAATTTTTTGATGCAGATTATATGTATTCCTTTCAAGAGTGGTTGGAATGGTCTATGAAGCAGTCTGAGCTGCCTTTTCCAAAGAAAAAATCTAATTTAAGCGTGATTAGTGGAACAAAGGGAATCAAGCAGATTGATGAGCCATGGTACCAGTTACTACTTCAACAAGGGGAAATTAAGGGACATAAGGACTTGATGGGACGGAATAATGCTCTATTTACCCTAGCGCTTGCCAATTTCTCAAGTGGTATCTCCCAGGTCGATTGTGAGGACGTTTTGGGGAAATTCAATGGACGATTGCTTGAGCCTCTCTCAAATTCTGAACTGGAGAAGATTATTCGGTCTGCTTACTCAGGGAAGTATGAGGCTGCTAATAGAGACTATATTCTAATCTTGTGCCGTTCCTGGATTCGTGACGATATAAGGAAATCAGAGTTGTTTATAACGCAAGGCTGGTATAAATTCAAGAAGAAGAGGAGTCTGAGAAAGAACAGCCATCTTCATGAGTGGGAAGCAGATGTTATGGCTTATTTGAATCAGCTAGAGGTTTCTCAGGATCCGTTTCTACAGACGACAAAGAAGAAGATGAGGGAAGAGATAGGTGTCCCAGAGCGCTCTTTTGACAAGGTTTTAAACTCGTTAAAAGAGAAACATAAAATTCTTTTTACTGTGAAAGCAGGGCGTAACGGTGGCCTTAGAATTGCCTCGGTTAAGAGCATAGCACTTGCCTTTATTCAGGCGAAGAAGGAAGCTCAATCAGCTTATTTGCAGGCTATTGCTGCTTACTTTGAAGAGACTGTGGAAGTGGTTACGGCGATTGTTAGAAGGGTTAAAGGAGGTTTTACTTATGAAGAATCGAGTTTGTTATTTGAGGTTGACACAGGGTAGAATTTAAACCCGCAAAGTGCCATTACATTATATCTAGGATACTGGACCAGTATTTTTAAAGGCTGGTTTTAGAAAAATAGGTTGCTGTTTTATTTAGAAAGGAATGATTTGATGAAATACGCTATTTTTAGTTTTGCAGAAGGTGATTATTTGTTTGATGAGAATAATTGTCTCTTGGTTTTTGAAAGCAAGGGTCTAGCCTATCAGTACATGAAAGCAAGATTTAGAAAGCCAGAACCGATTCAACGAACAAAGAGAGTGATTCAGTTTACTGAGTTTTATCAAGCTCCATTTCGGATTCAAAAGGTATGTTAGGAGGAGACTGATATGGCAGATGTGAAAATTGTACGTGCTTATTACCTTACAGCAGTTGGCCAGGAATCTTTGGCTTATCATTTCAAAGTTAAGAAGGGAACTCCTGAATTTGAGATGATTAAGCCAGGTGATATTGCTGTTTCTTTTTATCGAACGGATGAAGCTATTACGAGCATTCCAGCATTGCTCAGAGTAGATGGTGTTATTGGAACAGATCGGCGAGTGAAAGATTTTTTAAGGGGTGAGAAGAAGGATGGGGTTCCTATGTTACCGATTGTTAGAATCTATGAACATTTTGACCCGTTGGAGTTCAATAAGATGAATCAGGTATTTGCTGATTTCACGGAGGAATTGAGAAGCTATACGAGACAGTCTATGGTCCAGGGAGATTTATTTGAGTTTGAGGAGAAGGGGTGAATGGAGTGAAAGATAACTGGATGATCGTAAAGCTTACGCTTGTTTCATTGGTTGTGCTTGTGTTGGGGAGCTTGGCACTGATAGGTGGAAATTTGCTGGTTTCTGAGTATCTTGTTAGGGACTATGATTCTCGTTTAACAGAAAGAGTTTATGTGGATTCAGTGGAGAAAGAGACATCTAATTTGGTCTTTTACAAAGAGGGTTGTCCGTATTGCCAAGCAGGCAAACAAGCCATTATAGAAGCAGCACAGGCTAGCGATATTCCAACATTCTATATCAATGTTGATACGGAAGACGGACAGTTCTTGGTTAAAAAATATAAGGTCGAAAGAGCTGCTTCATTGGTTCGGATCCGTGAAGGAAAATCAGAGGTAGTAGAGTATGCTTATGACAATTCTTCTGGTCAAATTGAAGTTAATCGAGCCTCTTTGCGTAAATTGATGAAGTAGTGAGGAGGAGAAAAACTATGATTGAAGGAATGAAAAATTGGTTGGCCAAAGTGAGACAAGGGCGGTTAGTTCGACTAATTTTAGCCATAAGAACCTGGTTTCAAGAGAATATTATCAAGCGAAAATTATTAATTTTTTCGGTCTTGTTTGGAACTTGGATGTGTTTATTGCTGGGAGCTATCTATTCTCCTCAAAAACTTGTTTACACGGATGAGCAGCTAAAAACAAAGCAGTCCTTTGTAAATGGTACAGGAGAAATTCGTCTAACAAATCAACTCTATTCTCCAAGTACAGGGATCATTGTTTTGCAATTTGAAACAAAGGATGCCACGTCTCCCATCAATCGAGGAATTGATACGAAACGGTTAGAATGGAATTTATATGCTCGAAATAAATCAGCCGACACGACCATGGAGATTATCCCAATCACAGACGATAAAATCTCTGTTATTTTGAAAAATGTTCCTAAAAACTTTGATGCTTACGCTATTGATGTGACTAATAAAACTGTTTCTACAAGCTCCATTGATGTCAGCATTGCAGCATCTTCTAATGATGTTCTTACAACAAAAAAAGAAGATACGGCGAAGGAAAATGTTGTTCAATTCTATGTGGCGATGCAGAATAAACAGCTGCAGAGAAAGGAAATTCAAGATGTTTCTCGGGAAGAATTTGCCCTCTCAGAAATTGCAGAAGAACGATCTTTTCAAGAGCAGCAGATTAAAAAGTTGAAGAACTCCATTGTGCTTCTTGAGGCAGCTATTGAAGATGATGAATCACGTCAAAAAGGATTGGAGAAGGAAGCTCAGTATTTGACTGGTGATGAGTTGAGTGAAGCTCAAAGAGATATGAACTTGTTGGAAAGTAACATTGAGGTGAAACAAAATTCCATCCGAACAGCTGAGAATAACATTGGTAAACTGAGAGAAAAAGTTGAGAGTTTGAAAAAAAGAGAAGCTGCCGTTAAAGATGGGACATTTGAATTTTTAAGTCCGATTGAGACCGTAGAGATGAAATAGTTTGGGAGGAAATTGTATGAGAGGTTTCGCACATAAACGGAGATTGTTCAAAAAAAATGGTCTGAAATTATCTCTTGTTTGTAGTTTACATTGGCTGTTTAGGTTTGTGGTGACAGCTCAGCGTTATTTCTTTTATGGAGTATTGGTGGTTTTGATGACATCTCCCATGTCCCATGATTTGCGAGAAATGGCAGTGTATATTTTTGTGATTTTACTTTTGGTTAAGTGTTTAGAAAATTTACTTCATGTAGGTTTATCAAGTGATCCGATGAGGCTAAGAATTTTCTTTCAATCTGTAATGGCCTTAGTATTTTTTGTAGCAGGAAGCAGTTCTGTTTATCAAGATCATTTTTCCGCATTGGTACTGAATCGTTTGATTCTGCTATGTCTAATGAACCTAGTTGGAGGACGACTAGTGGATGTTTTTCAATCAAAACTATTTGAGAGTTACCTCTTCCAAAAAGTGATTGACAAAGAGTACCTAAGGAATGGAAAAACAGTAGAAGATTTGCCTCCCGAATCTTCACTTCATGTGGATGTGGAGGAAAGGGATGCGGATAAGCGGATGAGAAGGATTAATCAGAATGTGGTGAAACAAGACTATCAGGGAATTGTAGAATTGTCATTTTTGAATAGAGAAGTAAGAACTGAAATTGGCTCAAAAGTAGTTTGGTCAAGAAGAGCACCTGAACGAGTTTTTCAAGATAGTGCTGTTCAGTATTATCTTGTTTTTAAAGTCTATCCATTTGGATTTGAGAGACTCAGTTATACCTTGATTATAGTCAAAGTTAATCAAAACAAGACTTTCAGATTTCCCCCTGACTTGTCCGCTTAAATTCAGAAAAACGATTATCCCTTATACTAAAATTATCACAGTAAAGGAGGCCATCAAATGGCAAAAAAAGATCTTAAAAAAATTGATTTAGAGTTGGAAGAAGCAAAGAAAAAAGTTGTTTTACTGGAACAGGAGAAAAAGCTTGCGGAAGAAAATTTTCAAAAACAAATCGGTAAAATTTACGTTCAGATTCAACTGAAAAACAACCGAGATTTGTCTTATGAACAAATTTTGGAGGACTTAAAAACGGAATGGGCAATCATTAAAGAAGAAGAAAAAGCAAGACGGGAAGCTGCCAAAAGAGAGCGAGAAGAACGACAACATCATGAGGAAATGAATCCAATGTAACATGGTCCAAGATACTCAAATCAGCAATTTCATAAGGTGTGTGTAGGTGTGTCCTTCATGTGTGTTTATGTGTGTGCTAGATTAAAAATGTGTGTGTAGGTGTGTAACCTATGTGTGTGTAAGTAGGCGTAGCCGAGAAAATTGGGGACATCGGAAACGTTGATACTATCAACATATCACGACTAGTGATATCAGTTTCCCTTATGCTCTTTTCTAGGTTTACGCCTACCTTTTAGATGTGTGTTTAGTTCACACATAGTGTGTGTAGGTGTGCGTTTCGAAAGAAGAAGATTTAGAGGAATATGGCAGTAAAGAAAACGGAATTAAAAATTCGTGGGCTAACTTACCAAGAAGTGGATTATCTAAAGTCTCTTGCGAGTGAAGCAAAAGTAAAATCATTTAATGAATTTTTGCTCGGTATGTGTCGAGAAAAAATTGAGAAAGGAAAATTCAATTTGGTGGAGTCTAATTATTTGGCCCACTTAGAAAATATGAAATTGACCTCGGACCATATTTTATTTTTGACTCAGAAACAGACAGATCAATTGTCAGATTTTGAGGAGAAAATGGCTCGGTATACAGATCATATTTCTCGTTGGTTGGAATATGAAGGGGAGGTGGAAAGTAGTGGCTAAAAATTTTATTATTCGTAACGTTCCTGAGAATGTATTCTCTCAATTACAGATGATGGAGAAGGAACATGATTATCCTTCCTTCAACGAATTTATGTTGGCCCAAGTCCAGCGTATTGTCGAAAATAATGGATTGGATTTGTATGATAATCAGTTTGCGGAAACTTTGGCAGATATTAAGGAACAACAAAAAAAGATTTTGGATTTGTTGCTGAAAAATGAAATTAAGTTGTTAGCCTTTAGTGCCAAGCAAGATATTATTGAAGAGCTGACGGTGGACTGGTTGCGATTTATGGATGATGTGGATGCCCTAGCTGCTGAAAGACAAGCAAGAGGTGATGGATGAAGAAGCATAAATTTTTATTAGTCAGTATTTGCTTTCTTTTGATCTTATTAGCACAGCCACAAAATTTCATTTTCTTACGGAATCTGTTTACTTACCAAAATTTAGCGAGTCAATTAAATCTGTCTGATTCTCCTGAAGAAAAAAATTCAGGTTCAGATAGTGCTCATCAAAGACAGAATGAGGACTTAAAATCAAAAGTATTTGATGGTCAAAATCAAGTACTTGTGGTGAATGAGGTGGCTCAGTTTAGGACAGAAGATCTGAGTTTGGAAAATGGTTCTTGGGAGAAGTATAGTGATCTGGACTCCTTAAATCGTGTGGGTGTTGCGGAAGCGATGTTGGGGCAGGAACTGATGCCGACTAGTGATCGTGAAGATATTTCATCAGTGATTCCAACTGGCTGGAAAAACAAGAGGATTGTATTCAATGGGAAACAGGATTATTTGTATAATCGTTCTCATTTGATTGCTTTTCAATTAGGTGCTGAGAATGCAAATGTGAGAAATCTGTTTACAGGAACCCGTGCTCTTAATGCAAACTTTGAAGATGAAAAATCTTCGATGGTCTATTATGAAAACAGCATCGCAAATTATATAGTAGAATGAAACAAAAACCGCACATTTTGTGCTATACTATTTTTATGGCATATTCAGTAGATTTTCGTGAAAAAGTTCTTTCATATTGTGAGAATATTGGCAGTATTTCTGAAGCAGCAACTGTTTTCCAAATTTCTCGTAATACCATTTATCAATGGATTAAATTAAAAGAGAAAAC
>NZ_WSRS01000039.1 GCF_009767945.1 Streptococcus danieliae
CCCCCACCACAGGGAAAGCATCTCATAGAAATTCGAAAGAAGCCGGATTCGGATTGACGTTAAAACCATCTCAACACCCTTATTAAAAAGCTAAATAATAAAAGCCTAAAACTGTCAGTTTTCAGGGATTCCACACAACTTGACAAAGAGCCAAAGGACAGACTCCGCCCTTGGTGCGACTCTCTATTTTTAAAAATGTATACTATTTGATATTTTGAAGTCCTAATGAGGATGCTAAAGAGAATTGGCAAAGATTCAGAGATGCTGACGAGTGCGATTGCTGGTTCCTTCTGAGGAACCAGCAATACATAGTTCATGAGTGCGAGACTGTAGACAGTATCTCCGAAGTTTGAGAGCATATCTGTAAAAAAGTAGCAAAATAGAGTTTGTGTTTTTTCAGATTCATAGATAGACCTCCTATTTTAAGATATTGTACACCAAAATACAGGGAGGTTTTTATTTGTTTCATATAAGTAAACTTATCTTTTTTGATTTGCTCTCCTATACCAATTGCTGACTCTTGACAAAGAGGGGTGAAAAAACTATAATTTTGTCAGTTAATTCACAAAAGTCGAATTAGACTATACCAATTTTTGGAGGAAGACAAGTATGTGTGGAATTGTTGGTGTTGTGGGAAATCCCAATGCAACCGATATTCTTTTACAAGGACTAGAAAAACTTGAGTATCGTGGTTATGATTCAGCTGGTATTTATGTTTCAAATGGTGCTGAATCTGGTCGCTTGGTCAAAGCCAATGGTCGGATTGCCGATTTAGAAGCTAAGGTGGGTGATCAGCTGGCTGGTTTTGCAGGGATTGGTCATACCCGTTGGGCAACGCATGGGAAGCCGAGTGAACTAAATGCTCACCCTCATCAATCGGAATCTGGCCGTTTGGTCATGGTTCACAACGGGGTGATTGAGAATTATGCTGAGATTCGTGCTACTTATTTGGAGAACCACCACTTCCAAGGTCAGACCGACACTGAGATTGCGGTTCACCTTGTGGGACATTTTGTGGAAGCTGAAAGTTTGAGCGTTTTGGAGGCCTTCAAGAAAGCCCTTAACATTATTGAAGGATCCTATGCCTTTGCCTTGATGGATACTGAGAATCCAGAAGTGCTCTATGTTGCCAAGAACAAATCCCCACTTTTGATCGGCTTGGGCGACGGCTACAATTTGGTTGGCTCAGATGCCATGGCCATGATTCGCGAAACCAGTGATTTTAAAGAAATTCACGATAAGGAATTGGTGATTGTGGAAAAAGACCAAGTCACTATCATGGATTATGCAGGCAACACGGTTGAGCGTGATAGCTATGCTGCTGAGTTGGACTTGTCCGATATTGGTAAGGGCACCTACCCTTACTATATGTTGAAAGAAATCGATGAGCAACCAACCGTGATGCGGAAACTCATCTCCACTTATGCGGATGCGGATGGCCAGATGCAGGTGGATCCAGCGATTGTACAAGCGGTGCAGGAAGCAGACCGCCTCTACATCATTGCAGCGGGTACGTCCTACAATGCTGGGTTTGCGTCTAAGAAAATGTTGGAAGAGTTGACAGAACGGCCTGTCGAGTTGGGAATTGCCTCAGAGTGGGGCTATGAGATGCCACTTTTGAGCCAGAAGCCACTCTTTATCTTCCTAACGCAATCAGGGGAAACAGCTGACAGCCGTCAGGTTTTGGTGAAAGCGAATGAGATGGGGATTCCAAGCTTAACGGTGACCAATGTACCAGGTTCAACCCTCTCCCGTGAAGCGACTTATACTCTCCTCCTCCATGCAGGACCAGAGATTGCCGTTGCTTCAACCAAGGCCTACACGGCGCAGATCGCAGCCCTTGCCTTTTTAGCAAAAGCAGTTGGCGAAGCCAATGGGAATGCTAAGGCAGAAGCCTTTGATTTGGTGCATGAGTTGTCCTTGGTGGCTCAGTCGATTGAGGCGAGTTTGTCAGAGAAGGATCTCGTTGACAGCAAGGTTCGCAAGCTTTTGGAAACAACTCGCAACGCCTTCTATATTGGACGCGGTCAGGATTACTATGTGGCCATGGAGGCCAGCTTGAAGCTGAAAGAGATTTCCTATATTCAATGTGAAGGTTTTGCGGCGGGTGAATTGAAACACGGAACGATTTCCTTGATTGAGGACGGTGTTCCAGTGATTGCCCTCTTGTCTGCCAATGAGAAGGTAGCGGCTCACACTCGTGGAAATATTGCTGAAGTGCAGGCGCGTGGTGCTCATGTCTTGACTATTGTTGAAGAAGGGGTAGCGCGTGAGGATGACGATATTGTTGTCAACCAAGTCCATCCTTACCTTTCCAGCATTGCTATGGTAATTCCAACCCAGTTGATTGCTTACTTTGCAACCCTTCATCGTGGTTTGGATGTGGATAAGCCACGGAACTTAGCTAAGTCTGTAACAGTTGAATAGCCTCGAATCTCTCCTTTGGGAGAGGTTTTTTTCTGGTTCATCCAATACTTGTAGGAGATATCGATTTTTCCTTGACATTTTTAGGAGATAGGACTATCCTAATAGTACAACATTTCGACTTACTATAAGGAGGCGTTTATGAAAAAGAAACCTGTATTTTTATATGTTTTATTGGGATTCTCAACCTTAGGGGTATTGATGAGTATCTATGGTTATGTTCAAATACCAAATCTGATTAAAACTTGGAATGAAATTTTAAAGGATGAAGCAATTCTCCAACAAATAGGCGGGGTGGATACTGTTAAACTTCAACTGGCTACTTTTGAGTGGGCAAGGAGTCTGCCATCGCTTTCAATGACTCTGTTGACGACCGTTCTTTTTGCTATCTCTGTTTTCTTCCTGTTTGTCAAAAAGGATGTTGTCAAGTCTACCTATACTTATTTAGCTATGCGATTAGCTGTTTTTGTAAGTTGGATGGTTTCGGTTTTGGTTTCGAATCGAATGGCTCAATCAATCGTTAAGAATAAAGAAGCTCTCGAGGGAGTTTTGGGTGCGAACAAAATGACCGTTATTGGTTATGCGGTTCTGACGATTCTTTTTTCTGCGATTGCCTATTACAGCTTGCGTCGTTACCAAAAGGCTGTGGAAGAAGAAGTTCTTGATGCAGAGGTGCTCTAATGCAAGAGATGACCTTTGTTTATATAAGTCTTAGTGGAAATACCGAAAGTTTTGTCAGCCGCCTGCAGACTTATTTACTGATTCAAAATCCCAGTCTGACCATTCATTTGATTGATATCAAGAGTTTGGTCAAGGAAGAGCAGGACTTTTTCTTCTTGAACAAGCCCTATGTGACCTTTGTGCCAACTTATCTAGAAGGTGGGAATGGGATTGACAATGGGGATGTGGAAATCTTAACAACGGATGTTCGCGACTTTATGGCCTATGGGGAAAATGCCTTTTACTGTCTGGGTGTTGTCGGCAGTGGCAATCGTAATTTTAATCACCAGTATTGCCTGACTGCTCAACAATACAGCCAACAATTTTCAATCCCTGTATTAGACACTTTTGAAATGCGTGGCATGCAAAACGATGTCGAGCGCATCGCCCACAAAATTTTGGAAGCTTACGCAGCTATCTACGAATAGCAAAATCACCCTGTTTCTCGTTCCAAAGGAGGAGAAACAGGGTGATTTTTTAGGCTTCAAAAATTACCGCATGGTAACAAATTCTTCGGATCCGGTTGGGTGGATGGCGACGGTTGCATCAAAATCAGCTTTGGTGGCTCCCATCTTGATGGCGACAGCGAAGCCTTGGATCATTTCGTCGACGCCGTAGCCGATTCCGTGGAGTCCGATGACCTTCTCTTCTGGTCCTTGGGTTACCAGCATGAGTTTCATAGGTTGCCGGTGCTCGGTAACAGCGGTGTACATGGAGGTAAAGGTAGAAGTGTAGGTTTTAACCTGGTCAGCTCCAAATTCTTGGATGGCCGCCTTTTCGGTATAGCCAACAGTTCCGATGGCCGGGTGGGCAAAGATGACCGTTGGGATGGTGCTATAGTCCATCTTGGCCTGGGTTTGGCCGTTGAAGAGGCGTTCAGCTAGGGTTCGTCCAGCCTTGATAGCCACAGGGGTCAATTCTTTTTCGCCAGTTACATCCCCAAGGGCGTAGATTTGAGGGGTACTGGTATTTTGATAGGCATCCACCTTGATGAAGCCACGTTCGGTGACTTCGACACCAGCAGCTTGGAGGTTGAGGTTTTCGGTGTTTGGTTGCCGGCCGATGGCCCATAAGACGGTTTGGCTGCTATGGCTGCTACCGTCTTGGAAGTGGAGTTGGATTCCGTCAGCAACTTTTTCAGCTCTGCTAACCACCTTATGGGTGTGGAGTTGAATGCCATCAGCTTTCATTTCTGCCAATAGACCTTCTAAGATATAGTCATCAAGATAGCGAAGGGGCGCGTCTTGGCGAACAAAGAGGTCAACTTTGACTCCAAGGCTGTTCAGCAGGCCAGCCATCTCCACGGCGATATAGCCAGCTCCGACAATAGCGATGGATTCTGGTAATTCCTCCCAGGCAAAGACATCGTCGGAGACAATCCCTAATTCCTTGCCAGGAATATCTGGGATGCTAGGCTTGGCCCCAGTCGCAATGACAATATGTTTGGCCCGCACCAATTCTCCATTCACCTCAACGGTATGAGCATCGACAAAGCGGGCATAGCCCTCAATGACTTCCACGCCATTACGGTCAAACTGGCCTCCATAGGAAGCGCGGGCCCGTTCAATATAGGCTTCACGATTTTTGCGAAGGGTCGCAAAGTCAAAGCTGACTTCAGAAGCATGAAAGCCATAAGCCGCCCCGTATTTTCCATAGACATCAGCGGTAGAGGCCCCATACCACATAATTTTCTTGGGCACACAGCCTAGATTGACACAGGTTCCACCCAAGAGGTTGCCCTCAATCACAGCCGCCTTAGCCCCATGCAGGGCTGCCCGATTCATTGTTGCAATACCACCAGATCCTCCTCCGATGGTGAGAATATCAAATTCTTTTACCATTTAGTTAGTCTCCTTTATTCTCATTTTACAATTTTTACTGAAGATTTTCTTGAATTTACTATGAAAAAAGGCTTTGCCGTCCGGCAAAGCCAAAAGGAGCTTACAACTCCGCGATTTGGGTAATGTCGACTTCCGCAAGGGTGTCGTTCCCGAACATGGTGATCATCATTTTCACCTTGTTGTTGTCAATTTCCGTAATTTTACCAGTGTAGTCAGTGAAGGCACCGTCAATAATCCGGACAGTATCCCCTTCCTTGAAGTCGAGGTTCAAATCTTCAACTGTTTGTCCCATAGACACCAGGATGGCACGGATTTCCTCTTCCAAGAGCGGGGTTGGTTTGGAACGGTTTCCGTGAGAACCTACGAAGCCGGTAACGTTTGGCGTATTCCGAACGACAAACCAAGCCTCGTCGGTCATAACCATTTCAACCAGCACATAACCTGGGAAGCGGTTTTCTTCTACTTCTTTCTTTTTCCCATTCTTTTCAACTTGAACGGTTTGAGTCGGAATCTCAACACGAAGAATATTCTCTAACATATTATAGGTCTGTGCACGTTGGAGGAGATTCTCCTTGACCTTATTTTCATAACCTGAGTAGGTTTGTAGGACAAACCACCCCTTGTCAAAACTATCTAGCATGAGCCTTCCTTTCCTATATAAAAAAGCCCGAGGGCTTGGTGTTTTCTTTTCAATTATAGCAAAAAACTCCCCAGACGGGGGAGTTTTTCGAGATTCTTATTGGAAAAAATCCAACAAGAGGTTAAAGACCCTTGATACAGCCTGGTCAAATAGGAAGATGACGAGGATGAAAAAGGCAGAGTATTGTAGGACGGACCAGAAGTCAGTCCAGCGTTGTTTTCGATTGGGCCAAGCGGTATCCCGCAAGATCCGGAATGTATCGAGGACAAATCGCATGGGTATCTCCTAACGTGTTTCTTTATGAGTGGTATATTTGCTGCAATGTTTGCAGAATTTATTAACTTCTAGCCGCCTTGGTTTGGGGTTGCTACTGAGTTTAATCGAGTAGTTCCGTGAACCGCAAACGGTGCAGGCTAAACTTGCTTTTTTTAGTGCCATGATGCCTCCAATAATCCTATTATAGCAAGATTTGCTGTTCTTGCCAAGTTCTCGCGTTGGGTAAAATCCAGGTCTTTTATTGGAAAAGTCCGGTGAAGCTATCCCAGAGGTTTTTGGCTTTTTCTGGGAGTTGGGCGCTGTTGAGGGCTTCCTTGGCTTGGTCGACCATGGTTTGGGCCTGGTTTTGAACATCGTTGAGGAAGCTGTTGAGGCTGTCCTTGTTGGTGTTTTCATCCTGGTCATAGATATTGACAGGGGCGATGCCATTGGCTGCATAAGCATTTTCCACAGAGAAGCTGCTGCCCTCGGTGTAGGGGAGGACGCTGCTGGCCATGCTTTGGAAGATGGTTGCAGCTTCGGTCGAGGAGGTTCCAGTTAGGTAGTGTTCCTGATCGGTTTCCGGGAAGCCGAGCCACTGGCTGATGACCACATCTGGGGTATAGCCGATCACCCACTGGTCACTGGAGACATCGGGGTTAAAGTCGGTTTCCATGGTTCCGGTTTTACCGGCCATGGTATAGCCTGCGGGTGCGGCGTAGATTCCGGTTCCGTTGGTAAAGGTTCCCAGCATCATCTGGTTCATTTTATTGGCGTCGGAAGCGGACATGACCCGTTTAGAAGTGGATTTATGGGTTTTGATAATTTGCCCACTAGCGTTTTCGATTTTGGTAATCAAATGGGCATCTCGCATGACCCCTCCATTGGCGAAGGCTCCATAAGACTGAGCCATTTGTAAGGGATTGGTCTCAAAACCACTGCCTAAGGCCATACCGAGTGTTGGAGTGTCATTGGTCAATTTGAGGCCGAATTTCTTGGCGCTGTCGACCCCTTTCTCAACTCCGAGTTCGTCCAAGGTAGCAACGGCAGGGATATTGAGGGAGTCGGCCAGGGCCTCATACATAGGAACAGTTGGGTTTGTAGTCATCCCAGCATAGTTATCAATGTTGTAGTCTCCGTAGGTTTTCTTGCTGTTGTTGAGTTCGGTGTTGATGGACCAACCAGCTGCCAGAGCCGGTGTATAGGAGACAATGGGTTTGATGGTTGAGCCGGGGCTCCGTTTGGACTGGGTCGCATAGTTGAAACTCCGGAATTCAGGGTTTTCATCGGAGTTGACACGCCCTACCAGTCCCCGGACACCACCGGTTTGCGGGTCCAGGGCGACGCTACCAGACTGGGCGTGGCTGCCATCTGCGGCTTGTGGGAAGAGGGCTTCATTGTCATAGATGAGCTGCATATTGGCCTGGTAGTTTTGGTCCAGTTCCGTGTAGATGCGGTAACCGTTATTGACAATGTCCTCTTCAGAGAGACCATAGACCCGCTCGGCTTCCGAAATGAGGGCATCGAAATAAGAAGGGTAGCGGTAGTCGTCCGTCTTACCGGCATAGGTATCGGACAGCTGCCCGGCCATGTTGACGGTTGCTGCCTGGTCTGCCTCCGCTTGGCTGATATAGCCTGCATTGACCATGTTTTGCAAGACCGTATTTCGACGGTTGCTGGCATTTTCGAGCGACGAGAGGGGGTTGTAGAGCTCCGGTCCCTTGAGCATCCCGGCCAAGGTTGCCGCCTGATCCAGGCTCAACTCACTGGCTGATACTCCGAAGTACTTCTGACTGGCATCCTCAATACCCCAAATACCGTTACCGTAGTAGGCATTGTTGAGGTACATGGTGAGGATTTCTTCTTTAGAGTAGGTTTTGGTTAATTCTAAAGCCAAGAAGAACTCTTTGGCCTTCCGCTGGATGGTCTGGTCCTGGGACAAAAAGGCGTTTTTAGCCAACTGTTGGGTAATGGTTGAACCACCCCCGCTTCTGCCGGCCGTGACAATGGCTAAGGCAAAGCGGACGTAGTTGATCCCGCTATTCTCGTAGAAGGAGCGATCCTCGGTTGCGACAACGGCATTTTGGAGGTTGGCGCTAATGGCGGGTAGTTCGATATAAGTTCCCTTCCGGCCGGTCAGGCTCCCTGCTTCATCATCGTTGCGGTCATAAATAATGGTTGTGGCCTTGAGGGCATTTTGCAGGTCATCGACATTGGCCGACTTGGCCAAGTAGAAGAGCCAGCCCCCAACTAGCAAGCTAAAGGATAGGAAGAGGATCAAGAGGATTTTGGTCAAATGGTAACGCCGCCAAAAGCGGCGAAAGGCGGGCCAAAAACCAGCTTTTTTCTTACTTTCTGAACGGCTATTAGGGCTGGTCTCGTCTGCTAGAGACCAGTCATACGAGGATTGCTCTTCGGGGGGCAGCCCGGTTTCTTCTGGATTTTCTGTGGCCTTAAAGAGCTGCAAAAACTGCTCAAAGGCGGATTTTAGTCTATTCATAGGGCTATTGTATCAATTTCTCCACAGGGGAACAAGAAAATGCCTTATTTCCCGCCTTGTTTTCAGTTTTTCTTAAGCTTTCTTTCTGTTACAATGAGGGTATGAAGATTTCTATCACTATCCCTGCCGTCTGGGCAGGCTTGAGCATAAAAGAGGTTTTAGAAGAAGCCCTGTTGATTCCACGTAAAATCCGTCATTTTCTAAGGATGGAGAAGGCCTTGTCCTTGGATGGGCGGCCGGTTCACTGGCAGAGTCTGGTAGCTGAGGGGCAGGTCTTGGTCTTGGAATTTAAGGAGGACTGGTATGAGTCCCGCCTGGTTCAAGCGGGGCAGGCAGATCAGGTCGAGGTGGTTTATGAGGACCAACATCTGATTGTTGTTAACAAGCCCGAAGGTATGAAAACCCATGCCAATCAACCCGGAGAAATGGCCTGTCTCAACCATGTTGTGGCCCACACAGGGCAAACCTGCTATGTGGTCCACCGGCTGGATCAGGAGACCAGTGGTCTTTTGCTGTTTGCCAAGAATCCAGTGGTTCTGCCCCTACTAAACCGGCTTCTGGAGAAGCGAGCCATCAAGCGGGAGTATTGGGCTTTGGTTGAGGGGAGGTTTGCAGCTAAGGAGCAAGTTTACCGTGATCCCATTGGCCGAGACCGCCATGACCGCCGCAAACGGCGAGTCGATCCTCGAGGGGGACGGTCGGCTCAGACGACGGTCAAGCGACTTAAGCTGGGATCAGCTGCGACCTTGGTGACCTGTCAGTTGGCCACGGGTCGGACCCATCAAATCCGGGTTCATTTGTCCCATCATGGTTATCCCCTAGTGGGAGACCCCTTGTACCATCCGCAGCCGGAAGGGCGACTGATGCTCCACGCGCATCGTCTGAGTTTGGTTCATCCCTTGACTCAAGAACCTCTGGTTCTGCGAGCTACATCGCCCAGTTTTGAAGCAGGTATAACGTTTGCACTAACTAGCTAATTTCTCGGAAGTTTCTTGCTTTTTTTTCTATAAAAGAGTAAGATAAGGGAGATAAAAAATGGGAGGAAGCACGAATATGGCACATATTCAATTTGATTACTCAAAAGTGCTGGATAAGTTTGTAGCACCACATGAAGTGGACTACATGCAGGCACAGGTTTCAGCTGCTGATGAACTTCTACGCAAGGGAACAGGAGCTGGGAGCGACTTTACAGGTTGGTTGGACCTGCCTGAGAATTACGACAAGGAAGAGTTTGCACGAATCCTTGAAGCAGCTGAGAAGATTAAATCGGACAGTGATGTTTTGGTCGTAATCGGGATTGGTGGATCTTATCTAGGTGCTAAGGCAGCGATTGATTTCCTCAACAACCACTTTGTAAACTTGCAAAGCAAGGAAGAGCGCAAGGCTCCACAAATTCTTTATGCTGGAAACTCCATTTCCTCCACTTATTTGGCCGACTTGGTTGAATACGTAGAAGATAAGGATTTCTCTGTTAACGTGATCTCTAAGTCTGGTACAACGACTGAACCAGCGATTGCCTTCCGCGTCTTCAAGGAATTGTTGATCAAAAAATATGGTCAAGAAGAAGCCAACCGTCGGATTTATGCAACAACTGACCGTGAAAAAGGAGCGGTGAAGGTTGAAGCAGATGCTAACAACTGGCAAACCTTTGTGGTTCCAGATGATGTTGGTGGCCGTTTCTCTGTCTTGACAGCCGTTGGTTTGTTGCCAATCGCTGCTTCCGGAGCAGACATCCAAGCTCTGATGGACGGAGCCAATGCAGCTCGGATGGACTATCAATCTGATCAGTTGAGCGAAAACCAGGCTTACCAATATGCTGCAGTCCGCAACATTCTTTACCGCAAAGGTTATGCGACTGAAATCTTGGTCAACTATGAACCATCTCTTCAATATTTCAGTGAGTGGTGGAAACAGTTGGCCGGAGAGTCTGAAGGAAAGGACCAAAAAGGTATTTACCCAACATCGGCTAACTTCTCGACAGACTTGCACTCACTTGGACAATTTATTCAAGAAGGCGCACGCATCCTGTTTGAAACCGTTATTCGTGTCGACAAACCACGTAAGAACGTGCTCATCCCTGAATTTGACGAGGACCTCGATGGCCTTGGCTACATTCAAGGAAAAGACGTTGACTTTGTCAATAAAAAAGCGACAGACGGAGTGCTCTTGGCACATACAGATGGAGATGTTCCAAACATGTTTGTGACCCTTCCAGAACAAGATGCCTTCACTCTGGGCTATGTGATCTACTTCTTCGAATTGGCGATTGCCATCTCTGGTTACTTGAATGGTATCAACCCATTTGACCAACCAGGAGTAGAAGCCTATAAGAAAAATATGTTTGCCCTACTTGGCAAACCAGGCTTTGAGGACCTATCTGCGGAACTCAATGCCCGCCTATAATCAGCGAAAAAGAGGTTGGACGGAGGTCCAACCTCTTTTTTTGAGCTCTTTGTTAGGATGGTGGATATGTTTTGCTCAGGAATCGGCTTTACTGACCTATTCCGAACTCATTGAAGCAAGGGTGGTTATAGTTTGTATAGGGCACCTCTAAAAACTAAATTTCTGAAAATCTAAATGTTGATTTATCAAGGTTTGAGTGATTAAATTTGAAGAAAAACTGGGGTTTTTAGAGGTCCCCATAAACTCAGCAGGAGCACAGGAATCGCCAAGGTGAAAATGAAGCGACTTTAAAAAATAATCAAAAAATATATCTTCCATGAACGAAACCATTTTTATTTATATAAAGAATCTGATATAATTATATAAAAAACACAGGAGAAGAGCTATGGAAAAACGTATTCCTAATCACTTTTCGAACTCTGTCATTGCCTGCAGTGAGGTTCATCAAGGAGGCTAGCCAATGTCAGATTTTGAAAGTAAATGAGTGTCAGTCCCCATGATTTTAGCTATGTGTAGGAGGAAGAGCGATGATGGATGTTATTTTTATTTCACCTCTAGGTTGGAGTCGGCATGTCTGGGATAAGGTCATCACTGATGAACGATTTGGCCATAAATCTTATGAGGTGATTGAATTTTTGAATACCTCCTTTGAAGAGATTTCGGTAGCTTCTATTGAGAAAACCATTAATAATTTTCTAGGGAAGTTGGCTCCAGATGGTCTTGTGATTACTGCTTCCTATGGGACGGCTGCCCTGACTGCTTTTTTGAAAAAGCAGGCGGTTAGTTTGGAGCGTCTACTTGTGATCGATGGCCTGGATAGGCTTCCATCAGCTGAGGAATTAGCAGCGATGTTTGTTTCTGTTGAGGATAAAACCTATCAGGCTGTCGCAGACTACTATGAGGATATGCTATCGGCTGATGAGCGAGGTGATGGGGAATTGTTGGCGATCTTAGCTGCTAATTTGATAAAGCGAGACGGAGCTTATTTCCCGAGTCTTGACATCAAAGGTACGAAGGCCTATCTCTCCCTTTATGCTGATTTGGATGTTGCGAAAGAGTTTGGTGCTATTTTGGGTCAGATTAAAAACTTGGCTGTCTTTTCCAGTAGGTCAGTTAACTTCCCTCATATTCCAATTAGAGAGGAAGATCACCTATTGATGTTAAAAGACCCCCAGCAGGTATTAGAAAAGATCTTTGGGGTATCGGAAGGGCCAGCTAAATAGGGCACCCGCACTCTCAAAATCCTGCAGATAGTTTCGTATCTGCAACGCTTCTGCAAAAGAATAAAGATTTTTCAAAAAATTTTCATTATTTTTAGAGTGATAGAATAGAGGATAAAGTTTTTGAAAATTGTTTAAAACTTAGAATGATTCTTGATAACTATTCAATAATAGATCCTAGAATTGCTCCCGTTAAAGAGAAAAAAGACTGTTGCAGAAAGGGGACGTTTGTTCGAGGGAGGCTTATTTTTGTTATACTGCTTCTGTGAATATTTTTTCACAGAATATTGAATGACTAAGAAAGGGAGACAGTCTTGTTTTCACCCTTCTTATTTTATTATTTCCAGATTGAGAACCCAATGGGTTCTTTTTTCTTCCTTCTCTTAACGGACTTGAAGGACTTGTGGTATAGTAGGAGGGAGGAGGTGTGTATGAAAAATCAACAGCAAAGGATTGTCCTTGGGACTCTCTATGGAATTCTATCGGGTATTGTCTGGGGTCTCTGCGGGATCATTGGTCAATACTTTTTTTCACATTATTCAGTGGAAACGGGCTGGATTACCTCCATGCGTCTTTTGGTTGGTGGTTTGACCTTACTGACCCTGGCTGTTATTCAAGATCCGAGTGGCTTTTGGAAGCTGTGGCAGGAACCACGGTACTTGCCTCGTTTTTGTGCCTACACCATCTTGGGTCTGTTTTCAGTCCAATTTTTCTTTTACCTCAGTATTCAATATTCCAATGCGGCGACAGCCACCATTTTGCAGTTTACGGCGCCGATTTTCATTTTGCTCTACACAGCCTTGTGGAAAAAACATCCAGTTTCTAAGAAGTCGATTCTGTATGTTGTCCTCACCATGCTGGGGGTGACCTTGTTGGTTAGTGAGGGGGATTTGAGTCAGCTTTCGATTAGTCCCATGGCCTTGGTGGCGGGACTCCTAAGTGCGCTGGGGATTTTGTTTAATACTACCTTGCCGACCCATTTTATGAACCGCTTTGGATCGCTTTACACCTTGGGTTGGGGTTTCCTGGTGGCAGGCATTTTTTCCAATTTTCTCTACCCTGTCTGGAAGCTGACCTTCCAAGTCGATGCCGTGAGTTTGTCGATCTCGGCCATCATTGCCTTTTTTGGGACCGCCTTTGCCTTTTGGATTCTCTTGCAGGCGCTCAAATTGGTGTCGCCCTTAGTGATTTCGGTGGTTGGTGCCAGTGAACCCCTGGCTTCAATCTTGCTTAGCCTAGCCTTTTTAGGCTTGGAGCCTCATTGGTCGCTGTTTTTGGCTTCTGTCTTGATTTTACCGTCTATGATTTTACTTTCGATAGAAGAGGAAAAAATTTAAAGAGGAGAAGCTCTGTTAGCAGGATTTGGGAGTTATAAATGGATAGTGCACAATTAATGGACCGGGTAGATGCAGCCTCCTTTCGGATGATTACCCTCCTCTTGCAGGAGGGGGGACCGCTACCCTTGGGAGAGATTCAGGCGCGCACAGGCTTGTCTCGCAAGACTTTTTTAAAATATTTGGATGAGTTTAATGAGCTTCTAGACCAAGAAGGGCTTGGGGCTCAGCTAAGTTTGGAGGGGGAGGTCTTGCGTTTACAGGCGGGGCGGAGCTTTCAGCTGGTGGCTTTACTGGGAATCCTTTTGCGGCGCTCCTTACGTTTTCGGATTTTGGAGGCTATCTGGTCCCAGCAGGTCTTTAGTATCCAATCTTTGGCCACACGTTTTCAGATTAGTGAGGCGACCTTGAACCGCCAACTCCTGGGACTCAACCAGCTCTTGGAAGAGTTTGGCCTTGTGATTCAGAATGGGCGCTTGCGGGGTAGCGAATTGCAAATTCGCTACCTGGCTTTCCGGTTGTTACAGGAGATTAGCCTGCCAGCAGATGTTCTGAATCTCCAGCAGCAGGCCGCTTTTGTAGAGTTTCAGACTGCCTTACAGGGGTTAACTCAGAAGGATCTGGGCTTGGACCTGGCCCTGTGGTGGTCGCTGGCTCAGATGCGCCAACGCTTTCAGTATGGAGAGTCGGAATTTTTGGGACTTTACCAGGAGCATCCAACTTTTCAACAATTGAAACAGTGCTTGCTTCCTTTGGATATGGAGGAGCGGGAGCTAAAACTCTTGTTTGCCTTCCTGGTTGGTCAAGGTCTTTTGTCCAGTCGGGAGATGGAGCGGGTGTTAGCCTTTGGAGGTCCCATTCAGGACAAGGTGACCGAATTGTTACAGGCTTTAAAAGAGTTGGGGGTGTCGCCCCACGGGCCAGGTCCTATTCTGGATGAATTGGGGCGGTTGGCCAGTCAGGTTTATTTCTTTAAAGGGGGGGTGGCTACTGGGGATGGTGAGCGGAAGCTTCAGTCCTATATCCAGCTCCAACCCCAGTCTTGGCTGATGGTTGACGTGGCTGGTTCCTTGGCTCTGCGCTTGGTCGCTGGTGAGGATAGCCGCTTTCTAGCCTTTGAGTGGGATTTTATCCAAATTTTGAACTACCTGGGTGATTTGAAGCAGGTGTCCCAGCGTGTGGCAGTTGATTCCTACCGGTCAGCCCTGGTTTTGGCCCGAATGGTGCGGACCCTCAAGCAGTACTTGCAGCATAATCGCTTGATTGAGGTGGAAGCTTATCAGGAGGGAATGGACTATAGCTTGGTGGTGACCGATGCAGCCTGGCGGACCTATTCTTACCAGACCACCTATCTTTTACAAAACGATTTATTGGGCTATGACCTGGAGATGATCCGGGAGCTCCTTCAAACTGATAGGATTTTGTGAAACAATCACAAAATCCTATCAGTTTTTTTAAAATCATAAAAAAAGTTGATAGGATAAGAATGAAAGCGTTTGATATACTAAAGGTAGATTAAAAATCTTAGGAGGTCTATCATGGCAGAAACGTACATTATGGCGATTGACCAGGGGACGACGAGTTCACGGGCGATTCTCTTTAATAAAAAGGGAGAAAAGGTTGCGAGTAGTCAGAAGGAATTTACGCAGATTTTCCCAGAGGCTGGTTGGGTAGAGCATAATGCCAACGAGATTTGGACATCCGTACAATCCGTCATTGCGGGGGCTTTTATTGAGAGTGGTGTTAAACCAAGTCAGGTAGCAGCCATCGGGATTACCAACCAGCGGGAAACAACGGTGGTCTGGGACAAGGAAACAGGGCTTCCAATCTATAATGCCATTGTTTGGCAGTCTCGGCAAACAGCTCCGCTAGCGGAACAGTTGAAGCAGGATGGTTATACAGAGCTCTTCCATAAGAAGACTGGTTTGGTGATTGATGCCTACTTCTCTGCGACCAAGGTTCGTTGGATTTTGGATCAGGTTCCTGGTGCGCAAGAACGGGCTGAAAAGGGCGAATTGCTCTTTGGAACCATCGATACTTGGTTGGTCTGGAAGTTGACAGATGGAGCTTCGCATGTGACCGACTACTCCAATGCGGCACGGACCATGCTCTACAATATTGAAACCTTAGAGTGGGATGATGAGATTCTCGAAATCTTGAATATTCCGAAAACCATGCTGCCAGAAGTTCGTTCCAACTCTGAAGGGCACCTCTAAAAACTCATACTTATTGTCGCCTTATTTCAAATAAGTAGGTATTCCTATTTGGTAGTGCGGACGTGAGCAGTCTCCTTCGGAGTCTCATCACTAAATTTTGAGCCAAGGTCTCAAAATCTCCGCCATCTAGCAGTTGTTTCTAACTGCTGACGGTTCCACTACAGTAGAAATACCTGCTTTTCTTTATTTTCACTCCCTAAGTTTTATGAGATAATAGAACTACTAAGATCAACGAGGTACTATCATGCTATTATTTTCCGACGATGAACGACTTCTAGAAAAACTGTCACAATTGGGAAATCAACTA
>NZ_WSRS01000003.1 GCF_009767945.1 Streptococcus danieliae
TACAATATTTGTCGTTTTGAACAGATCAAACGACTGAATTTGAATACATGGGCTTAGTGCGCCCAAAAATCAGAATTCTCCCGATAATCGGGATAGAAAAGTAGGAAATACAGGGACTCTTGCTGGAAATTAAAGGGCAAGAGTCCCTTCTTTTTTATATGATGGAATACTTCTGGTTTTTAGAAGTGCCCTTAAAGACTTTTGCAAGAGCTAATAGAGAATCCGTCATATTTCAAGATTCTTTTTTATAGGCTCTTTTGTAGTGAATGATTAGCCTTTGCAATGGCTCTTTTCCGTGGTTTAGCTGTCATTTTCCGCCTCCTTAGTCTCCAATTATTTCGTATGTCTTTTTAAAAATATCTGGTTTAACAGGATATTTTTCACCATCTACTCCAGTAATAATCCAATCACCAGCAGAGGCTTTCATAGTCCCCTCTAAAGTCTCTATATATCGGTCTGATTTTGTACGCTCAGCGTCAACCACTACTGGAATTTTCCGAACTTTAACCATTCCCCACCTCATCTAGCAATTCTGGATTCTCGTAGATGTTTCCAACAACTTCTCCAACTAACCAAAGATTATAGGGTAAATAATCGAAAGCTGTTTCCAATACAAATGCGAGAGATTCTTTCTGCCAAACAACAATCCCATACTTCTCACCTTCTGGATTTTCTGGGTAATAGAGAACATCCCCCTCAAATACTTCAACCCCTTTCGGGTCAGTCAGTCCTGTGGACTGCATGAGGATGATGTCTTTGTAAGTACGCCCATCTTCAAAATCTCGCCAGTCAAGATAAACTTTTCCATCACAAATTACGGGTTCATTATACATTTTCGCATTAAACCAAGCCCTGAACTTTGGTACTACCATTCTTCCCCACTTTCAACTCGCTTTAGCAAGCAATCACCGCAATAACCTGTCTGATAGATACTGTCACCATCTCCAGACTCTATCGAAAACCAGTATCCACACTCTTTACAACACAAAAACTCCATAATTAACCTCCTACTCCATTCTTCACTTCCACACGCTCCTTGATTTCCTCCGGCATATCAGTACCTAGAATAGCTTCCTTGTAAGTCTTCTCGCTTACCAAGAAATTCCCATAGCCAGATACCGTCAGCGTGTACTTGCCATCTTTTTCTTGCTTGTCGACCACTTTTCCGACAGTCAGACCTGTGTATGCCTGTCTAAGCTGTGTCTGGCTCATCTCTAAGCGTTCTACCTTCTGCTCCAGCTCGTGCAGCTGAATTCCAAAATGGATTTGAATGACGAAAATAAGCATAGCGAAGACCCACACACCAAAAAGAGCCGATTCTAAAATTCCTTTTTCTCGATTAGTCACTCAATCATCCTCCTCATCTTCTTCAAACAGTGCGAAGGAACATTCATGACAAAGTCCCACGAATCCTCCTCCTGGTCCGCAAGCAATACCTCTAGCTGCAATTTCTTTTTCTTGTTTACAAAAATGACATGGTCCAATCATAAATATTTCGCCCTTTCTAGCACATACTGCGGGACTTTATCCCCGACATGATAACAGTGAAAATCGTAGGGGCTTACAGAAATCCACTTGCCATCTACTAAAAACATATACTGTCCAAAGAAATTGACTCGCTTATCATCAATCTTCATGATCCAGCTCCTCGTATTCTAGAATGCCGACAAATAGAGGTAATGTTTCTAAAGCAGGCGGAATTAAGGTATATCTCAAAACTTCAATCTTATTTTCTCTAATGAAATCATTCACCTCTTCATCAAGGTACTCAACTAAATTCTCAAAATGCTTAACTCTGTAATTGCTCATTTTTCTCCATCTCCTCAATCAACCAATCTAAATTTTTACGGGCTTTTTTCACATCCTCAAGTCCGTTCTTGTTCTGAAAACGAGTAAGATACTTGATTGCGTTCCCCCAGGACCAGGCTGCCTTACCTTCTAGGTCTCCAATGAAATTATCAATAATTTCAATAGCTTCTAAACCGTACTTGCCTTGATAGTGCTTTGGTTTATTCACGTTATCTGTCATCTAAACCTCCACCATCTTGAAATCATAGACAGACGATTTGTTCTCATCCATCCACTCCATTGCTTCTTTTCTGGTTTCAAAATACTTCGAATCTCGATACTCACCTTGAAACCAGTATTCGACTATATAACTCTTTTTTTCTGTCATTTTGAACCTCTTACAATCTTTAAAGCATCATCAACGCTCCTAGCCACACCAGCTAAGGCACCTTGTTGTCTTGCTCTCCTTATGAATAATTCCTGTTCGGGTCTAACCTTCCCTTTTTGATTTTTGACTTCAATAAAGAATATCTGTCCGTCTAGTCTAAAACCAAACAAATCAGGAAAACCTTTTGGCAAACCTGTATCAAAATACCGACCATCAGTCGTCCTAACCTTACCGACATTCGCTCGATAAACTGGAATTCCAATTCTTGCTAGCTCCATGCGAATCAAGTTCTGAATGTCATGTTCCGATAATGGTGTATCCGCCACTTGCGACTTTTCTTCTTGCCGATTCAATGGTTCTCTCAAACTCCTCCCTTGTAAACTCATCACGACCTTTGACGCTGCCAATTAAAATTTCCAGCGAGGTTAAATCGTGCCCACCTTCTATCGCCCAACAAGCTGCTTTGAATAGATCATCATTCCGATTCATCCAAGTTCCCTCTAAGATTCGATTGTAGGCATCTCTGCCTTCATGATTTCCATTTCCTTGAATTGTCGGCAATGACTGTTGAAAATAATTCGTTACGATCTTTGGTTTTGATTTAAAAATATCTTTCTCAAATTCTCCCTCATAAACAGGAAGGTTCTTAACTGCTTGCAGAACCTCCCGGCCTTTTGAAGGAAATATCTTCACATAGTTATTTTCATTTGCTTTAATGTCAATACCCGGTAGAGGCCCAATCTTTTGCGAATAAGGTATCTCTTCTCTCTTCTTGAACAAAACATGCATACCACCAGAATCTGTCAGTTCAAAAAATGTATTCTTGAAATTACGAATAAGCTCCTCTTTGTACTCACTTCGAAGAATTGAAGAATAGCCATCTAAACCAAAATTATTTTGGTCTGTAGACAGAATAGTGAACAAATCTGCCTTCTGAGACTTGAGTAGAAACTTCAATCCTTGAGCAATAATTGGATCCATGGAATGCGTGTCAATATCAATCGCCCAAACACCACGCATGAGTAATGCATAATCGCAGTTGTTCCAGTTGATTGATTTGATTAGTTCTTCAGTAATCGGAATATCCTTGAATTTAATAACAGGACTTCCAGTCCTTCTGCTAAGTGGTATGACTTGATAGCCTTTTTTTAAGAATGCTAGTGCTGTTTTCATTGTTGACTCCATACACCTTGATACACCCTGTGACAGAAAAATCCATCAACCATGCGGATTTAGAAGATTTTGTAACAGAGTAACAGGGTTGAGACCGACCCATACCTTATATATAAATAAAATATAAATCATCATATCTTAGATTGACCTTGATACCTTGTTACATTATCTATTTTAGACCTTATAAATGCTTTAGTACCAAGGCTTTAGGTATGTAACAGGGTCACCCTGTTACACCCCCGAACACCCTGATACAAATTAAACGATATGCATATCAAACCGTTTTTTGTTATCGATGACATATCCTCGGACCACTTGACCGTTAACTCGTTTAGATACGGTCCTCACTCCAATTTCAGACAAAGCTTTTCCAAGTTTTGATCCGTTTTTGCCATAAACTACATTTGATAAATCAATCACTTCTTTGTTGTCCGTCCGCTGGACAAAATCAACTTCTTGCAAAGCGTTGATTAAAGCTAACTGAAAATCATCCAAATCAATGTCATTAAACACCTCAACATTTCTCCAGAAGAACTTACAATCCTGCTCTTTAAAATACTTCATGGCATGAAGTAAAAATCCAACGCTTGCTGCAACCTTTGGTGACTTATCTCGATAAGTAAATGATTTCCAGTAAGGTGCAAAAAACTCCTCACGTTCAAAGTCCGTCTCCTCTTTCGGTCTGTCTTTATACTGAATTAGTACAGAACGAGAATTCATCTCATCAGACAAGGCAACAGTTCGGTTGGTATCGATACACAAAACACTGGTCAACTCAACCAAAGACTGGTTCTGCTGGATTGCCCTAGCAACGTGTGTGCGCTCCGTTGCGATAATCTTTAAGACTCGCTCCATTGCAAATCCTTGGATATCACCCTGCTCTGTCGCAAGAGCCATCTCACCGCCTGAAAACATGGCCCAGGCTTGTAGACCTTCAAACCCGCCGGATTTCAGGAGATCCAACTCCACATCAATTTTCTTGAACAAGCCAGATAAAGCGATATGTCGCAACCCCTTCCCAGTCCGCACCCCTGATTTAGAGATGAAGAAATTGGTTTTAGGACGGATGCCACAAGCGACGTGCGCCATATAGTACGGCTGCAGTGTGGCATTATGGAGTGAGTCTGGATCAGCAATAACTTTGTTTAAGAAATCCTCAGCAACTAACATCCCAGCTTTAGCCAGTTTGCGAGTGACTGGATAATACTTGAAGTATGAGATGTTCTGTTTTGGAACCTCATTCAAGAGTTCGTTGCTTTCAAGATCAATCACGAAATCCTCACAAGCAATTTTATAAAGTTCTATACCTTTCGCTGGTGGAACATCTAAGAAATGATGGATCCCCTCAAGGATTTCAAGAATATGGTTTAAGTCCTTGAATCCGTACCTAGTTGCAATAGCGAAATCATCCAGTGATTTGAACTGCCGCCCACTGACATCGTAGAGTTTACCTTCAATGAAAGCATAGCGTCCAATCAGATAATCGCAGACCAATTTTGCGAAAGGTTGGAATCCCCTGTTTGCTGTAAATGTAATCTCATTGGTTTGATTATGAGTTGAGAATGTACCAGATACAAAACGGTAATTAGTTCGTCCATTCGATGTGTAGTAGCCAATATCATCTGCATCAATTTGAACAGTCTCAAACAAGTACTTAGCAACGCCATTTTTATCTACGGGCTTTATATCGTGTAATTGTTTTTTTAGTTCAGCTTTTAAAATCGATTCCCCAAACAGACTGGAAGCCCAGTCCGCTTGGTTAATCAATTTTGCGAGCCGTTCAGAAAATTGCTCCATAGACTACCTCTCTTAGAATGGTAGATCGTCATCCTGAATGTCTAGTCCAGTAGTAGCTGGTGCTTCCTTCCATTCATGATTAATTTGAGGGAATGCAGTTGCATTTGTATATTGCACTCGTGGATATTCTTGACCGTTATATTCCTCAAGTTTTACCTTAATCTTGGCTGCACGCCCCTTGAAGTCAGCTAGGAATTCCTCCATATTGTTGTATTTCTTACCTTCTGGAATCCCGAGAGCTTTCGCTTTCCCCATCAAGAATCCCATATGGTATTTTCCTGTTTCTTTGCTGCGCCATTGACGATCCCAAAGGTGGGCGTTTTGTTTGTCCTGGTCCACATCGTTACGAACCACATAATCAATCACGACTGCTTTATTGGTTCCATCTTTGTTCTCTTCTTCATAAGCATCAAATACAATCATCTCGTATTCTTTTGCTTTAAAATCTGCAAATTCTTGTACTTCTGAAAAATCTGTTGTAAATGCCATTGTTTAATACCTCGTCGTAATCTTTCGTTTTTGTTTTTCTACCCATTCACGGGCAATTCTGTAGTTCTGTGGACTAGCACCAGTGATTCGGATAAGTTCCTCGTCACTAATTTGGTAATTTTGATTATCCACGTAGAAAAAGAGTAATTTGTAAAGTGCGCGACCTTTTCCAGCCACCTTAGTTTTTGCTTTTGCAATTTTCCAGTTCATTTCTGGATCAGAACCATAACGGTGACTAGCTAGGCGTTTGTTATTCAATTCTTCTTGTCGAATTTCTTCAAGAACCGCATCAATCCGAGCCTTTGCTTTTCGCTCCTGTTCTCCGAAATCATATTGACAAATTTCACAAATCACTTGAGCAAGGGGCCAGAGAGCTCCGCAATTAGGGCACTCCTTTGCTTGGACTGTATTTTTCTTTTTCTTTCGTTTCCATCCACCCTTAAAGTACTTAGACCAGTCATGAGGCGTATAAGGAAGCCCATGAAGTCGCCAATTAGCTACACAATCAAGAATGATAGCTGTCTTCCCCGGTTGGTATCTCATAGACCGCATAGACTGCTGGAGGAATAACACCAAGGACCGTGTTGGGCGACAAAGAATAGTAACCGTACAATCTGGAACATCGAATCCTTCGCTGATTAAGTCCACATTGCAGAGTACCTGTATTTCTCCGTCACGAAAGGCTTGCATGATAGCCTCACGTTTCGCCTGTGGCGTTTTAGAATCAACGTGGACTGATTGTATCCCTGCTTGTTTAAACTCGCTAGAGAAGCTTTTAGAGGCCTCTAACGAATGGGCATATAAAATAGCCTTCTGACCATCAGCATGTTTGCGGTATTCTTCAACAATATTGCCATAGATAGCCTTTCCAAACGCCTCATCAATAGACTGGTTGGTGTACTCGCCGTTCCTGGTTTTTAATTTATTAGTGTCAATCGATAGTGCACTATAATACCTGCAGGGAGCAAGCCTCTGATTCTCAATCAACCACTGCACCGACTTGCCTTCCACCATGACCTCATAAGTATCTGTGTACCCATCTCCCGACATACGCCACGGGGTTGCGGTAAGCCCAACTCGTGTGACATCAGAATAGTAATCGTAGATAGCTTGATAGGTTGAAGCCTTACTGTGGTGACTCTCATCGGTGATAATAAGCATTGGTTTCTGTAAAGTATCCAAGCGATTCTTGGCTTTCCCAACCGTCAGCAAGTCAACCATGGATAGATCAACACCATGCTTAGTAAGACTTCCCGTTATCTGTTCAATCAGTTCTTTTCTGTGAACTAAGAATAAAACTCGTCCTCCCTTAGTGGTAGCTAGACGGATAATCTCTGAAATAACTACGGACTTACCACTCCCAGGAGGACTGACGATTAGAACATTCTTGCCGTCAGCAACCTGTTTGCGTGCCTGATCAATCAAATTTCGTTGGTAGTCGTATAGCTTAAACATTTTGAATCAGTTCCTCCACCTTGCATCCTTTGCGATCATCTAAACGGTTCTTAGCATAAACTGAGTTTGTAGGTTGAAGAATAAATCCACGTTTTACCTCTCCATCATCACCCTTATGAACCGTTAAACGAGCAGTAACGTCGGTCAACCCCATGAAGTTGTTCAAAATCTTTGGTCGAATATCAGGCATTGCCCGATTGAATGACTGACCACTCTCTGACGTCCAAACATCACTGGTTTCCCAGGCAGTGAAGATAATCCGCTTATTGATCTGTAAGAGTGCTCGTAAGGAATCAAGTATAGTGAAGTCAACCCGTTGATAGTCAGCCTGCGATGGAACACGGTTGTTCTTCCCTTCACGACCAAGATTTGCAAGAGTAGCACGAAATAGCTCTGATACATTGTCAATAACGATGGTGTCATAATCTTTAGCAGCACCGTTTAAAAGCTCTTTGACCAAATCCATCCATTCATTCCAAATTTCACGGGTATTGATGTCCACGATATCGATGTTCTCAGCACCTTTTAAAACCCCGGCTGATTTATCGATATTGACAACTAATGTCTTCCCTGGAATATATTTAAGCGATGTAGTCTTTCCACTTCCTGGATTCGCATAGATTAGGTAGCAAGCATTGTTGGTGTTAAGTTCAGTAGCTGGTGTAATATTTAAACTCATCGAATCACCAGACTTTCTGTCCGCTGAAGTGATACGCCGTCAACGATTAGTCCTTCTTTCACGTCAGCAAGTAGCTCTCGTTTGTCTAGTTTGATTTCAGTTTTTTCTTTGAAGTATTCATCTGGAATATTCTCTTCTGATTCAACTAACAATGACGGCGCATTTTTACGAATGTTGAAAGAGAATAATTCCGTCTTGAATTTACGTTTGTCTGACCGCTCCATAGCATCTTGGAGATAGGATTTAAGTCGTTTGATTTTGTTTTCATCAATACGATTAGCCATCTTTAAACGCTCCATCTCTTTCTTGCGAGCTTCCATCATTCCCTCAATATCCAAAATTAGGCGAGCGATATTGTCCGCTTTTAGTTCAATGGCATCATCTAAAACTTCAAGCTGGGCCATCCATAAATCTTCCTCTTCCTCTGAAAAGTCAAAGTCATAGAGAAATTTGTATTGTTCTGCTAGTTCGTATAGATTCATTCTGTAATCTCCTTCAATAATCGATCAACTTTGTCGGAGAGTTTTGATAACTTATCTCCGTCTGTTTCTTTTCTCATCGCTGCAAGCAGCAATTCCACCATCTCCCAACGAATTTCGTTCTTGGAGTCCATTAAGGCTTTTTTCGCCGTGTTTGTATTAAAATAATGCGAATAGTCAACGCCATTGTTTTCGATATAAACGGCTTTTCCTTGTTTAACATCTCGTGAGATACTGGCTTTAATTACTGCTTTTGATGTTCCTAATTTTTCAGCAACTTCATCCCGTGAGATATGTGGGTTATCTCGATAAAGTTCCCTAATTTTTTCTGCATTTGACATTTATTGACTCTCCTTTAATACATCTCAATCACATTAGCCGGCTTAGCCATGGCAGCACGATCATAATCTACATCCAGCATTTTGTAGTTCCGTTTGTATTCTTCACGAACCTGGATTCGTTCTTGTTCTAGGTCTCGCTTAGCCTGTTCGTAAGCTTTCGCTTCTACCGCTTTTAGTTCAGCGTCTCGTTTCCGTTTGCGTTTCAAACGTGCTGCCTTAATCATGAGGTGAATTGCAGATACTGATGCAACGTTTAGTGCGAAAATAATTGATAAGTTTTTAATTGTTTCTAGCATGGTTAACTCCTTTTTTACAGTAATTCCCAATTTTCTTTCATCCATTCCACGATTGCATCTCTCGGAAAGCGAACATGGGAACCTTTACCTTTGTCAATCTTTGGAAAACCAGGAATGGAAACTATTTCTTGGAAACGTTCATAGTTACTAACACCAAGCAACTTCTTACATTGCTCACTGTTTAAAATCAAAGGTAGAGCAAGTTCAATGTTGAAGGTTTCAAAAACTTCAGCAATCGCCACCTTTAACTTCGAAATAAAACGTTTTATCAAACTATCTGCTATATCGTCCATAAAAACTCCTTTCTGTGGTATAATTAAAGTGATTTATTTTAGTTAGCCCCTGACAAATTGCCGTTTGTTGGGGCTTTTTTTTCATTAGCGGGTAACATTATCCATACTCCCCTAGCGTGATATAATGATTTTGAGTAGAAAGCGTTCATTATTTTTACTCAAAAATTCACGGAAAGGAGGAAAAATTATGCCTTATTACTGGTACAACGACAAAATCGATTCGCATGGAAATCATGAAGTTCATAGATCAAATTGTAAATACATGCCTAATCTTCATAATGCTTCATACATTGGGGAGTTCACCTATGACTTTCAAGCAATGCAGAATGCTAGAAAATTATCTTGGAAAAAATTTGATGGTTGTTTTTTCTGCATGCCTACAGAACATCATGGTTGATTTTTTAGGGTTGCACTGAGCAACTCTTTTTTGCATGATCCAGATTCATACGACGAACTTTTCTGTACTCTTCAACCGAATTATATTTTAGTACCCGTAGAAAGAAGTTACGTTCATCATCAATCATCTTTCTCAAGAAGTGGCATTCAGATCGTAAGGCTTCATTCTCCACCTCTAACCTTTCAACTGTGTTCTTTAAAGATTGGTTGGTTTTATTTTTAAACATTTATCCCACCTCCTAATCAGAGAATTTATACGTTTCTTCAACTTCCATTTGTTCAAAAACACGATAATAATCACTTACTGCAATAGTCAGCGTCACTTGTCCATTCTCCTTATCAAAGACAACAGAGTCTTTTAGCACAAAAGGCACTCGGTAATCATTGATAAATAAAGCATTATCGTACTCTGTGATGATATTAATCATGACTTCTCTCCCTTCTGATTCAAGTCATTAAACCTTGATTATCTTGTAAAACCTGATGAAGAATAATGGAAAAGCGATTGACCATATCCTCATCTTGTTCTGGATATCCAGCTTCGTGCAAGACGGCATGTGTTAATTCATGGATTAGCACTTGCCTTTTCTTTTGTTCCGACAACGATTCTCTAATGTATATCGTTTGACTTTCATGGTCACAATATCCCCAAAGATTTCTGTCATCATCTCCTGCTTTAAAATACTCAGTCACAAGGACTGTATAAATCAGACCACAAACTTTAATGGTTTTCTTGTTCAATGCCATTCTCCATCACTACCTCTCTATATCCCTTTCCTAATTTTTCCGAGAGCCAGAACCGTCTCCCAAACATCCAAGCCTTCTAGGCTATCAATCATCAGTTGACTTAACTGATGATTTTTCCTTTCCCAATTATGAATTAGTTTTTCTGTCATTACTTACCTCTTTTCCTTTTGCCTACCTCCTCTCCAGTGCTATAATCGAGTTATCAAGATAGAAAGGAGGGAAAAGTTATGGATAAATTAACAAATGAACAGAGAGCGCATGATTTAGCTCTCTTAGCCACAAAAATCGAAGCGTCGAATATTCGTTCTGGTAAATACGATAAACAAAACCCCTTTGATATATACGCTATCTATCGAAATGCCTATTCAGCAGCGCTAAAGGCTATAAATAACGATTTTTGATTATTTCCCCGACTTTTTTCGAGTCTATTGTAATTGCAATAGACTCTCTGTTCAGTTCGGTAGATAAAACACCTGCATTATCTAGGAAATCGCCTAAAACTAAGTACCCTTTTGCAAGTTCGCACCTTGCAAGGGGGTCTTTTTCGTTTTCATAGGCTTCTTCAATATCCCTGAACATTTTTTGGATGTTCGATAAAAAAATCAAAGTTTGGTTTTCCATCATTCTGCGCCTCCTTTATCACCTACTCCACTTTTCGTGAAGTTCGTTCTGTAAAAATATAGCCAATATCCTTCTCGAATAATTTGGCTATTTTAAAAACTTCAGAAAGTTTAAAATCAGTTTGGTCTAACTCTTTACTTCTATATGACGCTTCCGAAATGTTTAGAAAATTACCCATTTGAGCTTGAGTTAGCCCTCTTTCCTTTCTAAGTTCATATAATCTTACTTGCAATGATAGCCACCTCCCTTCCTATAAATTTTTATTCGCCCTGTTGGGCAACAGCCAGCCGTGGAATCGAACCACGATAAAGACCAATTCTGGCTTATGAGTTTGGTATAATTAAAGAAAAACGATTGGAGAATAGACTATGCTGGGAATTCCATGGCTAGAATGGTTAGAAATTTTCAACACAATTACAACACCCATAGCTTTTATAATAACCATATACACTTTTAATGTAGCTAGAGCCACCAGTGATAAATTAGAAGAGACAAGGGAAATTAGTCGATTAAACGCAGAGTCCAACCTCTTTTTAGGTCACTTAGATGCTATAAAGATTGTTATTGATAAAAATGATAATCTAAAAAACGAAGTTCCAAAAAATATATTAGCTAGTTTATACAATACCTTAACTGATATAGAAACTCGCTATCCACGGGCTACTCAAAATAATACAACTCTCAACGAGAATCTACAGAAGCTTACTGATCTTTGTAAACAAGAACATACTACTTTTGAGGAAGTAACTAAGCCTTTTAAGTCAATTTACAATATCATTTCTATTAGAAAGGATGGAATCTAATGAAAGATATTATTGATTCTTTGGTTAATCTAACCTTAGACCACGAGATAGAATGGAACACTATTGATAAACTGATAGTTAATGGTGAACCCTATGTTCATTTCCGACATATCCTCATAGACCAATCCTACTTCACAAAGTACAACGATAAGACTTTTGTTATTCTATACGGAGAAGCATTAAACTGGATTGACCAAAGCACAATACGTCAATTCTTTTTTCAGCAAATTGAAGATAATGCTATAACTGATATAGATTTCCCGATTAAAGATATAGTAAAACTTCATACCATTATTCAAATAGCTTAATTACTTATCTTCAAAGTATAGATCTATGTACTTTTGGTGCATCCTATATCTTTCGCGTAACTTCTTAAGTTTTACCAGACACCTCGCGATAGCCCAAAAATTCACAAGGAATAATAGAAGGTGAAAGTACAACATATCAACTCCTTTTCTACCCAAACACCAACCGATAAACACCGTAAGCAATTGCTCCAAGAATCAATACACTTGGAAGCAATCCACCTCTGATGGAAATCTTAGTTTTTTCTACTCCATCAGAAACCATCTGAGATTTCTCAAAACTACCAATTAAAACTTTTTCCCAGTCCATTATTACTCTCCTTTTTCTTGCGGAGGTACAAGCTATGTGTTAGACTAAATATATCCCCCTAAGGGGAGGAGGCTTTCGCCTCCCTCTTAACCAAGTTACCACTTGATTAAGAATTTGAATTTGAGCTTAAGCCCTAGGAAACTGATTTCGAAAGCTAGTTCCTTGTGCTTAGGCTTTTTATTTAGCCTTGACTCCATATCCTGTACCTCCTTTCTTTTTGCTAGGTCATTCCCTGACCTTGATTATATTATACTTCACGATAAGTGAGGTGTCAAGAGTTTTTTTGCTAAAACACAAAAAAACTTTCGTTTCGTGAGTTTTCGTGCTATAATCTACTTAAGATAATCAAGTAAAAAGGAAGTAAGATTATGAATGAGAAAGACTTAGCCAAATATATTGGTTCGAAAATAAAAGAGTATCGTAAATTAAGGGGATTGACACAAAAAGAGTTAGCTCAAAAAATCAAAATGGGAGATACTACTATTGCGAATTATGAAAAAGGGTTTCGTTCTCCAAAAAAAGATACCATGTTTGCATTAGCGAATGCGTTTGATATTTCCATTGATGATCTATTTCCTCCTATCAACTCTATTTCGCAAGATTCGACAACTCCCCAAGAAATACCCTCTTCCGTCAGTAAACTCAATTCTGAACTTAATACAGAAAATCACAGCAAGTGGATTGATTACGGAAACGAACTACTAGAAGAACAGAATACCGTCCAAGAAGAATCTGCTGAATACAGTAGCGATAAAGTGGTCTCAATAAAGAAAAAACTATTCAAATACCATGTCTACGAAAAGCTTTCGGCTGGAACCGGAGAATCTTATTTCAACGACTGGAATTACGACGAAGTCTACTACGATGAAGAAATCGACCATGATTTTGCCTCTTGGATTTTTGGTGATTCCATGGAACCTCGTTTCTTAAACGGTGAGGTCGCACTCATTAAAGATACTGGATTCGATTACGACGGTGCCATCTATGCTGTTGAATGGGACGGACAAACCTATATCAAAAAAGTCAAACGTGAAAAAGATGGTCTCCGTCTTATTTCTCTAAACTCAAAATATAAAGATAAGTTTGCCCCTTACGACGAAGATCCACGGATCATCGGAAAGATTGTTGGTAGTTTCCAACCTATTTCAATTTAGACTGAAAGAATTGACGCCATGAAACATTTCCTTGAAAGAATACAAAAAATTGAGATACTATCTGTTGATAAATTCGGAAATTTGCAAAAAGGAGTAGCTTACGACCTAGAAACCTACCCTACAGAATTTAAACTTGTATTTCAAATTCATTTCCTAAATATCCAACCTGATACTGATTACTCAATAAGCTTAGAGTGGTTCTACGGTCAAGCCCCAGATAACGTGAATGTATCTCTCGTTATGTTAAATATCCCCGAGATAGATATGATAAAAATAAAGGATGGCTATGGTCTAGCATTTGGAAGTTTTGATGTTAATCTACCCTTATCCAACCCAGATGAAATAAAATTTAATCTAATGCTTTATCGACATGACTCAGATACACCTAAATTACTATCAACATTTGAATCATATCTTGTTTTCGGGGAGGTAAACCATGCCGGAAAATAACATAATACCTTTTCACCCTCAAAAACCAACTGTCCAAAGTGGTACAATGGAGACAACCACAAAAACGGAGGTCAGGGACATGAACAAAGATACTTACTCAAAAAGCGAGATTGACTTGAAGTTGCAGAATTTAGAAAACAAGGTAGATAGTCAGTTTACTTTGCTAAATGAACGTCTAGAATCTAGTACAAAACACATTTTATCAGAAACAAAGAACATGCTTAACGAGCTTCAGCTAGCGCAATATAAAGAACGAGAAACCGAAAGAAAAGCAACTAATAAATGGTTTATCGGGCTATTGGTTACAATCGGTATCGCTTTGTTTAAACTGTTCTTTCCGTAGTATTCATAGTGTAAAATCAGGTAAAAATTTACACTAACAAAAAACTCCCCACACTTCCGCCGCCAAGCACAGTGTGAGGAGTAAAACGATTGTATGAGAATCAGCCTTACGGCTTTTTCTTATACCCATTTTATCATAAAATGAGGTGAGTTTATGGCATATTTTCGAAAACGAACCAACGGATGGGAATATCGCATCTCCTACAAGACTCCCGATGGGAAGTACAAGCAGAAATCTAAGTCTGGTTTTCGAACAAAAAGCGAAGCTGTTCGCGCTGCATCCGAAGCGGAACTTGAATTAGAACCAGGTTTACGGATTGAAAAAGAGATTACCTTTGCGGATTACTTCAAAAAGTGGTATCTAATACATAAACAACCCCATATTTCTACTGGGACAATTAAGCACTACCAAACGGCGCATGCTGCTATTCTAAAATATTTCGGAAACATACAATTGAAATCGCTCACCCCGTCCATATATCAAGAAACACTGAATGAAATGGGAAAGCATTATCGAAAAGGTACACTTCGGCTGCTAAATTCCAAATACAGATCGTGTGCCAAATATGCGGTTATGGATAGAATTATCTCTGTCAATTTTGCAGAAGTTGCTAAAGTCCATTCTTCTGTTCCTCCTAAAAATTTAGATGAAAAATTTTTATCGGAATCAGAATATAAACTGCTTATTGAAGAGACTAAGAACAATCCCTTTAAACTCCGAAACCTACAACTTTATCTTTTGGCAGTAACTGGAATGCGTGTAGGAGAAAGCTTGGGATTGACCTGGGATGATGTTGACTTCGAAAAAGGTGAGTTGAATATCAATAAGACTTGGGATATTTATACTCGCGATAAGTTCGCAAAGACAAAAAACGATCAATCAATACGGACTATTCCAATCGATGATGATACAATTAAATTACTGCGTGAATACAAACAAGGCTACTGGAAGCAAAATGAACATAATCGCCTGTTTACTTCAGACGCTCACGCTTTTCTCAATAAACGGATAAAATCCTTAGTAGGCAGAACTGTCCATGTACATTCGTTGAGACATACATACGTCAGTTATTTACTTTCAAGCGGAATTGAGGTTCTGACTATCTCTAAATTGATTGGTCACAAAGACCCAACAATTACACTGAACACTTACTCTCACCTTTTGAGAGAAAGAGAAATTGAGGATTACCAAAAGATAAAAAAACTTTTTGGGGCAGATTTGGGTCAATATACCAAACAAAGCCTTTAAAACAAGGATTTAGAAAGATAATTATGATTACCAAAGAATTCGATACCATTACTGCTATCTCAACTCCCTTAGGGGAAGGGGCTATCGGAATTGTCCGACTTTCAGGGTCCGATAGTTTAACCATTTTGAAAAAAGTGTTTAAGGGGAAAAATCTGGACCAGGTAGAAAGCCACACTCTTAATTACGGCCATATCATCGATCCCGATAAGGATGAGATTTTGGACGAGGTTATGGTGGGAATTATGCTGGCTCCCAAGACCTTTACCCGTGAGAATGTGGTTGAAATTAACACACATGGAGGGGTGGCTGTCACAAACGAGATTCTCCAGCTCCTCATCCGGCAAGGGGCACGTTTGGCTGAACCGGGTGAATTCACCAAACGCGCTTTTTTAAATGGCAGGGTCGACCTGACACAAGCCGAAGCGATTATGGATTTAATCCGTGCCAAAACCGATAAGGCCATGAATATCGCGGTTAAACAATTGGATGGCTCCCTCTCGCAATTGATCAATGACACGCGCCAGGAAATTCTCAATACGCTAGCCCAGGTTGAGGTGAACATTGATTATCCTGAATACGATGATGTCGAGGAAATGACGACCCAGCTCTTGCGGGAAAAAACAGCGGACTTCGAGCAGTTACTAGCTTCACTACTTCAGACAGCACGCCGTGGTAAAATTCTACGAGAAGGGATTACCACTGCCATTATCGGACGTCCCAATGTTGGGAAATCCAGTCTACTCAACAGTCTACTAAGGGAAGATAAAGCTATCGTTACGGATATTGCTGGGACCACTCGGGACGTCATCGAGGAATATGTCAACATCCAGGGGATTCCACTCAAACTGATTGACACAGCTGGGATTCGCGAAACAGAAGATATCGTGGAACAGATTGGTGTGGAACGATCCCGCAAGGCCTTGCAAGAGGCTGACCTGGTTCTCCTCGTTTTAAACTCTAGCCAGGCCTTGACAGATCAAGATCGGCAACTCTTGGAGTTGACCCAGGATATGAATCGAATTGTCCTTCTCAATAAAACCGACTTGGAAAGCCAGATTGAAAAAGATCAGCTGCCTACTGATGCCATCCCTATCTCGGTTTTAAAACAAGACAATCTTGAAGCCATTGAAGAACGGATCAACCAGCTCTTCTTTGAAAATGCTGGTTTGGTGGAACAGGATGCCACCTACCTGTCTAATTCACGGCACATCAGTCTAATTGAAAAAGCCCTAGCGAGCCTGCAGGCAGTCAACGAAGGCCTAGCTCTCGGAATGCCAGTTGACCTGCTCCAGGTTGACCTCACCCGTACCTGGGAAATTCTAGGAGAGATTACCGGAGACGCTGCTCCTGATGAACTGATTACCCAACTCTTCTCCCAATTCTGTTTAGGAAAATAGATCATCTTTTCTTTTATAAAACAAAATGCATCAAATCACGGGACTTTCTCCCACTTGATTTGATGCATTTTTAAATTCAGAAACTATTTATCAGTTCCTACTTCTACTTTCAGATAGGCTTCTGCTAAACCAGCTTCGGATAGCTGCTCGTCGATAAAGCTACCATTAGAGGTCCGCTCCATGAGACGTAGCTGGTCCAACTCAACTGAATAAGCACGGCCGGCTTGGTCCAAAACTTCCAAAAGACCTGCTCCATCGGCCGCAATAGCTCCCGCCATGAAGACTCGGTGCGGTGCTTTTTTCAATTCTTTCAAGATTTGCAAGCCGCGGCCGGCACGACCAGCCAGTGGGAAATCAGCAAGGCGATTGGCCTTGATGGCACCGCGTTGTGTCAAGAGGTAGAAGGTCTCAGAAGTCACTGGGAAGGTAGCCACCAGCCAATCGTCCGCCTTCAAGTTCATGGCCTTAACCCCGGCCGCCTTGGCTCCAACCTGTGGCACATCCTCACCCGCAAAATGCAGGGCATAACCCAGGTGACTGATCGCCAGGATCGACTCTTGGCCAATTGGGGCCACCGTGATCACCTGATCATCCGCCCCCTTCAACTTCATATAGACCGTTGCCTTAGACTTGTAGGTCCGCCAAGGTTTGAGATCCGCCAGCGCCAGACGTTTGATTTGACCAGATCGGCTAGCCACCAAATAGGTTCCCAGCTCAAAATCCGACACCACCTGCGCAAACACAATCTCTTCGTCTTGGGCAAAGTTACTGATCGACTGGCTCAGATGCTCCCCTAGATCCTTCCACCGAATGTCCGTTAGCTCATGGACTGGGCGATAGATGACATTTCCCTTATTGGTAAAAAGGAAGAGGTGCTGGGTTGTTTGACAGGCTGCCAACAGGATCAAATGGTCGTCCTCCCGCTTGCCCATCTCTTCCAGATTGGAAGCAGAGAAGGAACGAGGACTGGTCCGCTTGATGTAGCCAGCCTTTGTCACTGACACATAGGTATCTTCCGCCACAATCAGGCTGGCACTATCAATCTCAATCGTCTGAGCCTGGTCCTGTAATTCTGATAAACGGGGATTGGCAAAGGTCTTCTTGACCTGGCGCAATTCCTTTTTCATGAGGTTAAAGAGGGTACCCTCATCACCAATAATGGCTTGCAGGGTCTGGATCGTTTCTTCCAGCTCTGCTTGCTCGGCAAGGAGGATTTGGACGTCCGTATTGGTCAGACGATAGAGTTGCAAGGTGACAATCGCTTCCGCCTGCTCCGGCGTGAAGTCATAGGTCACCTCCAAGTTCTTCTTAGCATCCGCCTTATTTTCCGATTGGCGAATCAGGGAAATGACCTCATCCAAGATGGACACCACTCGGATCAAGCCTTCAACAATATGCAGCCGTTTTTCCGCCTTGGCTTTTTCAAAACGACTGCGGGCCAAAATCACTTCTTGACGGTGTTGAATATAGCTAGTCAAAATCCGGTGGAGACCAACCTGCCTTGGTGTTGAGTGATCAATCGCCACCATGTTAAAGTTGTAGTTGATTTGCAGGTCACTGTATTTAAACAGGTAGTTCAGAATCAAGTCAGCCTTGGCGTCCTTCTTCAACTCAATCGCAATCCGCAAACCAGTCCGGTCACTTTCATCCCGAACCTCCGCAATCCCGGCAACCTTATTGGCCACCCGAATATCGTCAATCTTCTTAACGAGACTAGCCTTGTTGACCTCATAGGGCAACTCTGTCACCACAATCTGTTGCTTGCCCCCCTTGAGGGATTCAATCGCTGTTCTAGCACGAACAACCACCCGGCCCTTACCGGTCTCATAAGCCTTACGGATCTCATCCTTGCCTTGAACAATCCCGCCCGTCGGGAAATCCGGCCCAGGCAGGAAGCTCATCAACTTATCCAGCTTGGCATTGGGATGATCAATCAAATAGATCGTGGCATCAATCACTTCCGCCAAATTGTGCGGAGGAATATCGGTCGCATAGCCGGCCGATATTCCAGTCGCCCCATTAACCAGCAGATTGGGGAAGGCGGCGGGTAAAACCGTTGGCTCTTTTTCCGTATCATCAAAATTCCAAGCAAACGGCACAGTCTCCTTGTCTATATCCAACAAGAGATAATCGGAAATCTCTGACAAACGGGACTCGGTGTACCGCATGGCCGCCGGTGGATCCCCATCCATGGAACCGTTATTCCCGTGCATCTCCACCAGGATCTCCCGATTCTTCCAGTCCTGGCTCATCCGCACCATGGCATCATAAATCGAGCTATCTCCATGAGGGTGGAAATTCCCCATGATATTCCCCACAGCCTTGGCCGACTTCCGATAGCCCTTCTCAAACGTATTGCCATCCTTATTCATGGAATAAAGAATTCGGCGCTGGACCGGCTTCAAGCCATCCCGAATATCCGGCAGGGCCCGATCCTGAATTACATATTTGGAGTAACGCCCAAAACGCTCTCCCATGATGTCCTCAAGGGACATGGTTTGAATGTTTGACATAAATTAAGATACAAAGGGACAGTTCACTTGCGAAAATTTTTCGTAGAAACATCGTCCCGTGTTCAGTTAGATCAACTAACCAACACAATCCTTTCTTATTTCTTAGGCGAGGTCAAAACCAATGTTAAGCCTCTTTTTTAATTGCTAGCACAAAAGGAGCTCGCAATCGATCGATCTCTTCGTTTGTTCTTCAAACTCAGAGAAATCCAATCACTCCCTGCCTTCATCCCCTATTCCTGTAAACATTTCTGCTTGGTAGTAGTTATAGCCCTCATAATAATAAGAATGGTCCAGCCCTTTGAAGAAAGTTGCTCTTCCAAGATCATCTGTTAAAGCCTGGAGCAGGAGGTACTTGAGTTCTCCGGTTGAGACATGGCTTCTGACCATGGCATTAAAATAGGCATCCTTATCGACAGCATTCCAGTCAACCACCTGTCCCAGACTAGCCCGAAGCATACAGTCCAACCAAATGCGCATACTTCTGCCATTTCCTTCACGAAAGGGATGAGCCACATTCATATCGGCATACTTATCAATAATTTCATCAAAGGTTTGATGGGGAAGCTTATCGATATAAAGGAGCGATTGTTCTAAGAAAATACGGGGGGCAAACTGAAAATCATCCTTGGCGATATTCACATCCCGAATTTTTCCAGCAAAATCATAGATTTCTTCAAAAAGAAGCTCATGAATCTGAGTCAGACCCTTGAAGCTACCGACTTCTAAGGCAAACAGCTGGCCACTCTCAAAGAGTTGGACCGCTTTTTTCTTGCTTAATTCTTCTTCTTTGCGAGCCAGCTCGGCAGCATTGTCAATTCCTAACTTATTGGCTAAAACCATTTCTGTCCTCCCTCACTAGGAACCGTTCCTTTTAAAAGACTGTTGATTCTTCCAAGGTAAAAGTCACATTCTCTTCAATCCACTTGCGGCGAGGTTCGACCTTGTCCCCCATGAGGGTGGACACGCGCCGTTCTGCGCGGGCGACATCATCGATGGAGACCCGAATCAGGGTGCGGGTGTCTGGGTCCATGGTGGTTTCCCAGAGCTGGTCGGCGTTCATTTCCCCTAGTCCTTTGTAGCGTTGGACAGTGGCGCCTTTACCGAAGCTTTGCCGGAGGGCTGTTAGTTCCTGGTCGGTCCAGGCGTAAGCGATTTCTTCTTTTTTGCCGCGCCCCTTAGACATCTTATAGAGGGGTGGGAGGGCGATGTAGACGCGACCGGCTTCAACGAGTGGACGCATGTAACGGTAGAAGAAGGTCAAGAGAAGGGTTTGAATGTGGGCACCGTCTGTGTCCGCATCGGTCATAATAATGACCTTATCGTAGTTGGCATCATCTAGATTAAAGTCTGCCCCGACTCCTGCACCGATGGTATAAATCATGGTGTTGATTTCTTCATTTTTCAAAATATCGGTCATCTTGGCCTTGGCTGTATTGATGACCTTCCCACGTAGGGGCAGGATGGCCTGGAATTTCCGATCCCGGCCTTGCTTGGCCGAACCACCAGCAGAATCCCCTTCGACGAGGAAGAGCTCATTCTTGGCAGCATTCTTGGATTGAGCAGGGGTTAACTTGCCCGATAGGAGACCCTTGTCCTTTTTCTTCTTACCAGACCGGCTGGCATCACGCGCCTTTCTTGCCGCCTCCCGAGCGTCACGCGCACGAATGGCCTTGCGAATCAAGTTGGCGGCCAATTCCCCATTTTCCATTAGAAAATAGGTTAATTGCTCACTCATGACCCCTTCCACAAAAGGCCGAGCCAGAGGGCTTCCCAGCTTATCCTTGGTTTGCCCTTCAAACTGCAAGTGCTCTTCGGGCACCAGCAGGGACAGCACTGCCGTCAGCCCCTCGCGGTAGTCGGAACCATCGAGGTTCTTCTCCTTCTCCTTGAGGAGGCCGGTCTTCCTTGCATAATCATTCATGGCCTTGGTCAGGGCCGTCTTGAGGCCGGTCTCATGGGTTCCCCCATCCTTGGTACGAACATTGTTCACAAAGGATAAAATATGGTCGGAATAACCATCATTGTATTGGAGCGCGACCTCAACTTGGAAGCCTTGATCTTCCCCTGTAAAATCTAAAATCGGTGTCAAGACCTCCTTCCCTTCGTTGAGGTAGGCCACAAAGTCTTGGACCCCATTCTCGTAATGGAAAGAAACTGCATCCCCAGTCCGCTCATCCTCCAGGCTTAAGGTGACATCCTTGAGCAAAAAGGCTGACTCATTCAAACGATCGGCAATGGTGCCAAACTTAAACTGAGTGGTCGAGAAGATAGCTGGATCCGGCATAAAATGCACCTTGGTCCCGGATTGGGACTTGGGAGCCTTACCAATCTTCATAAGCCCCGTTACAGGTGTCCCACCCTCTTCAAACCGCTGGCGGTACACCGCCCCGTCACGGGTAATCTCAACCTCCAACCACAGCGAGAGGGCATTAACAACCGATGAACCAACCCCGTGAAGACCCCCAGAAGTCTTATAACCACCCTGGCCAAATTTACCACCAGCATGAAGCACTGTAAAAATGACTTCAACCGTTGGCTTGCCCATGGCGTGCATTCCGACAGGCATCCCCCGTCCCTGGTCCGCAACAGAAATGGAGCCATCCTCGTGGATTCGTACATCAATGCGGTCTCCGAAACCAGACAGGGCCTCATCCACTGCATTGTCAACAATCTCCCAGACTAGGTGGTGCAAGCCCACTCCATCGGTTGAACCGATATACATCCCTGGACGCTTGCGAACAGCGTCCAAGCCTTCTAAGACCTGAATGGCATCATCATTATAGGCTGTCAAACTGACCTCTTTTTTTGCCATAGTGTCCTCCTTGTTTTCAGTACTTTCTATCTTACCAATTTTTCCTAGAATTGCAAATAAGGCTATTCTAAATCACAATAGAAATCCTAAACCGTTCCGCTTTTCAAAAACATCCCAAAATCAGAACAGGGACAAAATTTCTATCTAAACAGAAGTTATTTCATCTCAAAATCAAACCTCTATTTGAAAGGATGCGAATGGTCTGCTTGTGATTTTTAGACGGTATAAAACTCTTCATTTGGGTCATCTTTTTTGCCTGCCTCCTGCCCAACTGTGCTATACTATTCCTATGATTATCTTTTGCTTTCTTATCGCCTATCTGCTAGGCTCCATACCGACAGGATTTTGGATTGGCCAATACTTTTTTAACATTGATCTACGAACCGAAGGATCTGGTAATACCGGGACCACCAATACCTTCCGCGTGCTAGGTAAACAGGCGGGGATCATTACCTTTTTGGTGGATTTTTTTAAAGGGGCGCTCGCAACCTACTTGCCCATGCTCCTAGGACTCCCTGTTTCCCCTATTTTATTCGGTCTGGCAGCCGTTTTAGGCCACGTTTTTCCAGTGTTTGCCCAATTTAAGGGCGGAAAAGCCGTAGCGACCAGTGCTGGAGCTGTTTTCGCCTACTCCTTTGGCTTCTTTATCTACCTCGCCATTATTTTCTTTGGCATCCTCTACCTCTTCAGCATGATTTCCCTATCCAGCATGGCTGCAGCCATCTCAGCCATTCTCGGCGTGCTGATTTTCCCTGCCATTCATTTCCTCATTCCTCAATCCGATACAGCCTTCACCTTAACCATTATTGGCATCTCGCTTTTAATTTTGGTGCGCCACCGCAGCAATGTTGTTCGAATTATGGAAAAAACTGAAAATATTGTTCCCTGGGGAATCAATATTAGCCAGCAGAAACCCAAAAAGACTTCCTCAGAGAGCGAGGAAGAGTAATTTCTTCTTGACCCAGCTAAGATAAAACCACACTGTCATTTCAAGATTGGAAATGACAGTGTGGTTTTCATTTTTCCTCATACTACTTCCAAGCTAAAATCATTACTCAAACTATTTTGAATTCAAACTAAGTAGCAAGACGCAGGCATAGCTGAAGTTAGGCAAGTCCAAGCTAATGATCTTTGAAGAAAAATAGAAAGAGTATCAGCTTCTATCTTGGCAAAATCATCCCCATAGACTAACCCAGTTTCTTAATCCACTGGACCAGATGCGGATTTAAGGATTGATAAAAATCAACATCCGCAGCAGAAATCCAATCCCAATTGTCAAATTCGCTTCGGTCAATGGCCAAATCAGAGATATCTTCAACCTCTGCATAATAGAGATAAACAATTCGTTGATGGGCTTTATTGATAAAAATAGAATCTAAATAGTGAAAATGAACCACATCCAAATTCGTTTCTTCCTTGCATTCTCTGATCAGAGCCTCTTCAATTCCCTCATGGTATTTGACCTTGCCTCCGGGAATATTCCAAATATTGGGGGCAATTTTAGCAGTTGAGCTTCTCTTACAAAGCAGATAATCCCCCTTATAGTTTAGGAGCAACTCAACAGCAAACCGGAAATTCTCCTGTTTAAATCTCTGGGACCTGTTCAGCTGTAACTCAGCTAGTAAGGAAAGAGCTTCCTTCTGCTTCCGAATGCTGGAAGAAGAATCCTTATCTAAAAAATAATCCCTTAACTGGTCAAACTCAGCTACCTCAGCTTGTCCGAACTCGAAAACCTCAACAGGTTTACCGCCTATAATGGCAGTATTGCGGAAGACGCGGATTTGGAACTGATCAAATCCTCCTAGCTGATTCTTGTCTGTCCCTTCAGACGCCTGAAAGCCAAAGGCTTTGATGGTTATCAAGGGACCAACCGATATATCCAGCAATTCCTGTCTAACCTCCCTGTCTCCTTGATAGACATCCTCCGGTAGGTCAAACCAAGGCTCCGTCAACAAACCAGACTGAGCTAGTTCTAGACGGGCCCTTGTTAAACTATTTTCATCTGGATCTTGATAATCAATAATTGCTGAAATAGCCATTGCTTCAAGGTTTTTAAGGAGCTCTAAGTTATCATAGTGCTCCTCCTTCTCATAAACACCCACTTTTTCATGAAAAACCTTGCCAAAATACCGATAAAAATCATTAGGTCTGTAATCGGTTGACAGGAGAGATCTTTTTGAATAAGAAAAGCCATGCTCTTCGTTAATTTCGGTAAAAAATGCTAGCAGATCGAAAAACGGATAGCCACTGTGCAGCAGTTTTCCATAGCCATATTTGGAGGGAGCATTTTCTTGCACAAAGCTCTCACTGGGCATATTCCAGATTCCACCAGAATACGAAATGTCTATCTTGGTAATTGGAACCTGAAACTCTCCAACAACTTCACTGAGCAGTTCACGAATTTTCTGATAACCTTTGTGGGCTCGCTTTGGGGCTTGAATCTCAAACATTTTTGCTGAACTCTGTTCAAACTGTTCTAAGATTTCTTGGTACTCATCCATGATTGGACGATCACACATCACATCGATACCGTTTTTTAAACAGAAATCAAGATAGAGTTTAGAACCAGCGACATCTGTTGAGATCAGTGCCTTTTTAATAGCATTCTGAGTTACTTTTTCTTGTAACATCTGTTCATATTTTGAGAGTAAGATGTTTGAAGGTCCCATTAAACGATCAAGGAGTAGCAATTCATATTGAAGGCTTGTCTTGGATAATAGACTCTCTAATCGTGCTTTTTCCGTCAGAGAATCAACAATGATAACCTTATCAATCCACTTTTCTTTTGCCAAAAACTCCAAATACAGTCTTTGAGCATGACAACCTAGGCCAAACAAGATGCAATTCATATCTCAACCTACCTGAAAATTAATGAAACACTCATAAATATTTATTCATATGTGTTTATAGTATACCACAAAATCCAACGATTTTAGATTTTCTGCATATATTACCAAAAAGACCAAAAGATTCCAGAGTCAATCAAAACTCTGGAACCTTTTATATTCTAAATGACAAAAAAGTTGCGTGGAGCACAAGCCTTCCACACAACTATTCTAACAAGCTAGTCTAGGAAACAAGTGACAGACAGGACTAGAGCTATGGCAAAGCCAGTTGACAAGGTCAACTCAATGAAGCTTAGTTCTGTCCTACTCCCTTAATAGTCCTCATAGTGGGTGTACAACCACTCCAAATCCTGAATTTCCTCGGCCAATTGCTTGCCAATACTTGTATCTTTAACACGTTTACGTTCAGTCGCTCGTTCAATGAGCCGGTTTCTCGAAATAATGCCAGAATCACCTTTCAAGATACTTGTAACATTTTTAAAGGCCTTATGGGCAACCAACTCCAAACCGTAGCTGTTTGAAACCAGGGTATAGCCAGCTAAACCCGTTTGCTTCTGGTAACCTTTGGCAAAACCGCCATCGATTACCAAAAGTTTTCCTTCTGCTTTGATGGGATTTTCACCGTCAATTTCACGAACGGGAGTATGGCCATTTACGATATGGCTTTCCTTTTCTAAGCCAAATTCCTCCAAAATCCCTTCACAGATATCTGCTCGTTGGCGTAGCCTGTAATAAGCATTTTTTTCTTCCTTATGAGTCCCTTTATCTTCAATATAATAGCGTTCAAACGTTGTCATAGCTGCTTTACCAAACAGAGACGAACATTCCCCCACCCAAAGATACCAAAATAAATCTGTTGCCAAATCATTATCAACCGTAGGATTTCGGTAAGCTTGACGAATCTGTTCCTCATAAAAATCTAATAGGCTTTTACCTCGATAGAGGGCCTGTCCAATCCGTAAGGATTTAAAATCACCGTTATCATGCATTGGAATACATCCGTGATAGAGCAACATGTTATTATAGCTCAAGTACATAGAACCATGTTCAAACAGAAAGTCAACATGCCTCTTCAATCGCTCTGAGGCTAAAAAATTACGCCTTAACTGTTCAAGAATTTCCATCTCCTCGGATGTCAGTTGATCCGGTTTTTCAGGGTTGATACAAGTAACGTTAAAATCCCGCAGAGGATACATCTTTTCTCCAAGATGGATCCTTGTTTCCTTAAAATCGATTTTTCTAAACAAACGGCGATGGTCTAATTGGAAATCTGGTCGTCTTTCGATTAAAGCATCTTCCAATTTAAACTGCAAAACGGCAGTCGCCTGCTGCAGCTGGTTTAAGAGATTGCTCTCCTCTTCCGTAATATTCCCCTCATCAAGAATCGGTACAAAGGCTGGTTTTGGCTGATAATAGGCTTGGCTATAAGCGATGAGTGGTCTAAGGTTAATCCCATAGCTCTCCTCGATCAACCGTAAATTATTATATCTAGCTGAAATTCGAACAATGTTGATCATACAGATGAGAGAGCCCGACATGGCTCCCATCCAGGTTACATCGTGATTCCCCCACTGAACATCGACCGATCGCAAACTTGCCAGACGATCTAAAATCAAATCAGGTTCGGGTCCCCTATCAAAAATATCGCCAACAACATGTAGGTGATCAACAGCTAAACTTTGGATGACTTTCGATAGAGCCTCAACAAGATTTTCGAGCTGATCCAGTTGTACAATTTTATCAATCATCACTTGAAAATACTGCTCTTTATAGGCTGATCGCTCAATCTCAGCTACCAATTCTTCAATAATATAGCTAAACTGACTTGGAAGCAGCTTTCGTACCTTGGAGCGCGTGTATTTACTCCCCATGTACTGAAGTAATTTCACCAAGTTCGGCAAAACCTGCTCCAGATACTGCTCTACATAAATACTCCCACGGTATTCTCTCATAAGAGCTATTTGCTTTGTCGGATAATAGATCAGCAAGGCCATCTCATCTTTGTCAGAATCGGAAAGATCGTCGCCAAAATATTCATCAATTTTCTTCCGGATGATTCCCGAACCATTTCTTAAAAGATAGTCAAAAGCACCATACTCACCATGTAAATCACTCACAAAAAATTCTGTACCTTTTGGCAGATGTTGAATCGCTTCGAGGTTTATAATTTCCGTCATGACTGAGCTTTTATCCTTCAAGGATGATTTTAAAAGGCTGTAATATTTTTCCATAGGTTACCTCCATCTAATTCGCATCCATCGTAAAAAAGGTCTAGCCTAAACGATGAGACTAGACCTTTTCAATTGTGTGCCGTAATCAATATCATTTTTAGCTGGAAAAGGCGACAAGTACACGCTCCAGAGCTATAAATGAAGTATCATTATTTTCCTAGTTGAGGTCTAGTTCTTCCGACGCTTGCGTTGAACCATTCCCAGAGTTGCTAGGAAACCAAGTCCAAGAACTGCAGCTCCTGATGCATCTTCAGTACCAGTGTTTGGCAAGGACTTAGCTGCTGAGCTAGCCTTAGCTGTAGCTTGAACCTTAGCAGGTGCCTGGTAACTTGGGTTGTAACCCAAGGATACCCGTTTGGTAGCAGGTTTCCCTTGCTTTTGCGCAACTTGATCCTGTTTGGCTGGCTCTTCTGGTTTAGCTGGCTCTTCCGGCTTCGCTGGCTGCTCTGGTTTAGCCGGTTGTTCTGGCTTCGCTGACTGCTCTGGTTTAGCTGGCTCTTCTGGTTTCACTGGCTCTTCTGGTTTAGCGACTTCCTGCCAGTCTGGGATTCCATTGGCATTACTATCCAAAACGCTGGATGTAGCTACAATCCGTGAATTTGGATTCACTACAGTGTATTGATTGAGGTCAGCTGTTTTCAAAAATTCAGCAAAGACAGCGTCCATGGATGGTCCTTCTTCACGGGCACCACCGAGCATGTCATAACCATCACCACCTGCTGCAACGAAGTCATTGGTTGCAAGGTAGTAGGTTTTTTCCAAATCAAGATCTTGGTAAGTTTGTGTTTCTGGATCCAAGATTTGGATTTTCAGAATCCGTTCAGATGCTTCAAGGGTTGGGTCAAAGAAGACACGCGCACCAGAAACATGGAGGAAGAAACCGCTTGGCTCTAGCAATGGCAAACCATTCTCATCCAAGACAGGATTGCCATCGGCACCTTTCTGGTGAATCGCAGACAGCGAACGCTTGAACATGTCCTGAATTTGTTGACCCTTAACGGTGATTTGGGAAATCAAGTTTCCGAATGGGAGCACCGCAATCACATCACCCTTGGTAATGTCCTTATCTTTAGCGATGGTTTCACGCAGTCCACCCCCGTTGGTTACCGCTAGGTGACTTGGATTTTGGAAACCAGTTTGACCGTAAGCATAAAGGGCATCTGTGACAATGTTTCCAAGGTTGGTTTCACGAACCCGGACATTTTCCCGATTTCCTTTTAGTTCAACGGTATTATTGGCCCGAACGACTACAGCATTATCGGCGTCATAGGCCTCTTTGATCCGGCTCACCACTGCTGCAATTTCTGGATCTGCTTCAGCATTTTTCAAATCGGCTGCAGAAATCAAGCTGGTCTGACCAAGCAATTGATCGGATTTCAAAACGATTTTACCAATATTGTTGAGGTAAGAACCAGTTTGGTTATAGGTTACATTGCTACCGTAGGTCGCTGTTGCAACAGTATGGGAATGACCATCAATCAAGATGATACGCTTATCTTTCAAACTTTCATTTTTTGAAAGGGCTTCGGCCAAGCTATCGCCACGCCATTCCAGTGGTGTTGTTGCATCCACCCCAAGGTGGGCTAAGATTACATAGTTTTTATAAGACTTACCTTCAGCCTTAGCCTTGGCTTCGATCTCTGCGATTACATTTTGAACTTCTGCAATCGGCTCAGTAAAGGTTACACCGACCACATTATTCGGATGTGTTTTGGTTGCTGTTTCAGGTGTTGTGACCCCGATAACTACAAACTCATCTCCAGCAAGGTCTGGAGTTTTGTCCACAATGGTAGATGCCTTGAAGAGACGCGCTCCATCGATGTAGGTATTGGCAGAAAGGATTGGAAACTCAAGCAATTGCTCATAACGACGAAGTTGATCCAAACCAAAGTCGAACTCATGGTTTCCAACTGCAATCGCATCGTAGCCAACCATGTTAAGAATCTTCAAGCGTTCCTCACCCTTGCTAGAGTTAGAAATTGGGAGCCCTTGAAAGGCATCTCCAGCATCAACCACCAAGGTTGGCTGTTGCGCTTTTTCAGCCTTGATGACAGCGGCTGCTTTGGCATCACCGATAACATTCCGGTCTTCGACAATCCGCCCGTGAACATCATTCGTATGGAGAATTACTAAATCCTGAGCTGTTTGAGCAGGTTCAGCCTCCGCACTAGCAGCACGCGCTGTCACATCTTTTGGCTCAGCTTGAGCTTGCGCTTCGGCGACTTCCACTGCAGCTGTTTCAGGAACCTCCACGACTGGGGGTTGGGCAGCCAAACTTGCTGCAGGAGCAAAAGCTGGTTCAGCAGCAGGACTTTCAACCTGACTAACCGCTTCCGCTGGTTGTTCGGCGCTGACTTCGTCAGCAGCAACTCCTGTTGAGAGGAAGAGTGGGGCCAGGAGGCCAGCAGATACAAGTGGCAGCAATGCTTCTTTTTTCATTGATACAATCCTTTCCATTTTCTACACCTTATTATAGCACAAGAAAGAAAAAAAGCCGAACAAAATCAACATAACTTTTCCAAAAAAAGATGAACGTTCGGCTTTTATAAACAAAAACAGAAATAGAACTACTTATTCTTCGTCCTACTGATAAAAATGAACAGACCAATCCGTGAGTTCCTGTCCTTCATAGGCCATTTTGGCTGAGAACAGAGGTTTCTGGTCTAAAATCCACTGGAGAAAAAGATGATCTCCCTCCCAACTTGGTTTAGCGAGAACCTGATCATAGGGCACCCAGGCCAAAGTTCCTTCCGGACTCTCAATTTGCTCACCCGTAAAATCATGAACCCGATAAACATAGGTGTACCAGTCCGTCCCAGGCGTAAAAGACGGAAACGTGATCAGCCCAACCAGGTCCATGGCCTCGACCACATACCCAGTCTCCTCAAAGACCTCACGCTTGGCACACTCTTCCGGACTCTCACCCGCCTCGACCTTGCCACCAACACCAATCCACTTGCCCTCATGCACATCATTAGGCTTCTTATTCCGATACAGAAGCAAAAACTCCTGCCCATTATCCAAATAACAAATCGTTGCCAACTGCTGCTTCATGATTTCCCTCCTAACCAATCAATCGGCTCTGCCAAGAATGCATTCGCCTGGGAAAAAGGCCGACTTCCGAAGAAACCTCGATAGGCTGACAGAGGACTGGGATGGACCGCTTCCAAGACACCATGTCCCGGCCCAATTAAAGACTTTTTCCTTTGAGCAGACTTGCCCCATAGTATAAAAACCGCTACTTCTGTTTTCCGTCCCACAAGCGAAATCACGGCATCTGTTAAAGATTCCCAGATACGCCCTTGATGACTGTTAGCCTGACCAGCTGCGACCGTCAAAACGGTATTTAACAAAAGCACACCAGACCGAGCCCAGTCAGACAAGTCCGTCTCTTGCCGCACCCCCAGATCGGCTTCCAACTCCTTAAAAATATTGCGCAGAGAAGGCGGAGCCTTGATCCCAGCCGGAACCGAGAAACTCAAGCCATCTGCCTGCCCCTCCCCATGGTAGGGATCCTGACCCAAAATCACCACCCGCGTCTGAGCCAGACTGGTCAACTCAAAAGCCCGAAAAACAGCCTCCCGTTCTGGGAAAACACGATTATCTGCATAAACCTCATCCAGAAAAGTCTGAATCTGGTCAAAATAATCACTTCCCAGTTCCGCTAGCAAAGCGGGGTACCAGTCTGTTTGCTTCAATCTATCCATGCTTGTCATTTCGAATCCATCCCATACTTGATAAGGCTAAAATTTGTGGTAAAAACTGAATTAGATAACGAGTCTTACCCCCTTCAAAGACTTGTAAGAAGAGAAAACCACCCAAAACTGCCAGCATCACAAACTGCAGCTCCACCCGATCTCCAGCATAAGGCCGGCTAGCTCGCAACACTCCCCAGGCCAGGGCTAACCAGACCAGCTGTTTGACCCAAGCATAGAGCTGAAACTCAGGCCGATCATAGGAGATAAAATGCCGGCGGATCCAGGTGAAAAAGGCTTGCTGGCCAATTTCCTCATAGAGGGGAGACACATAAGGCGTTTTTTCCTTGGCCAAGTCTTCATAATAGATCCAATTCATCGTTCCGTTTTTCACAGTTCCTGCCTGTTTGACCTGGGTGTGTTCCAGGAAGGTCCAGGGAGTATAGGCTTGGAGGCGACGAACAATTTCCTTTTTGACATTCTCCTTAGCAAACATGCCATTATTATACTTCTCCCGCTCCTCCGGCTCCAAGTAGGCCAGCAAGCCTTCCTTCATGTCCTCTTGATCTGTCCCGGAATAGGTCAAGCCCAGATTGATGAAGAGGAGGGGCGTTTTTGCCAAACCTTCTCCTTCAATTAATTGCACCTCATCTTGATGCGCCATCATCTGTTGCACCGGAAAGCTCAGCAAGGCAAAGCCCAAACCAAAGAAACTAAGGCCCAAAAGACATTTCTTCCATTCTTTGGTAAAAAATAACATTAAAAAGAGGGCTAGAATCGTCACTAAAACGGTTGGTCTGAGAAAATAGGCTAGGGCCGTCAACAGGCCTAGTTGCAAGGCCAAACGAATAATCAGCGGGGTCATCTGTCGCGCCTTCAGCAGGCCTAAAGCAAAGAAAAATTGCAGGCTAATCAGGGGCAGTGCCAGCATATCTGTATACATGGCCATAAAGAAAGGCGACGCCACCAGCAAGGCTGTATAAAAGAGAAAAACCAGATCTGCCCGCTTGCGTCCCCAAAAGCTCTCGACTCCCTTAAAGAGAATCAAGGCTGTACCATTGGTCGCCAGTAGATTGATCCCCTGTAAGACCCAAAGGGCATTCATCCCAAAGACCTTAAAAAAACAACGCTCATAGAGAAACAAGGGAAGGTTATTGGGGTTGCGCGTGAGGTAACTGGCAATCGAGAGCGGCTTGGAGAGCTCAAAGGCTCCTAAAAAGACAACCGCTGCATCCCGCCGAATCAAGAGCTGGGCTGACAAGAGCAATAGGATTTGAAAAGCCGTCAAAATCAAAATCACTGCAAGCTTATGCCGGTCTAAAAAATCATAGATCCGCTTCCAAAAAGCCGGTTGCTTATAGATCCAAAAAAATAGACCCAGGGCAGCCGGCATGGTCAGCCACCAAGGCTGGCTCAAATTGACAAAAGCAATCAACACCCAATGCACCGCTAGAATCAGTAAAAAAATCTGCAATAGTCTCGTTAAGACCTGATAAAGTTTGGACATGTCCTTCCGTCCTTTCCACACTAAGAGGGATTATCGGGGGCAGCAAGGAATAGGAAAAGAATCTTCCCCTTTGAACTGCCTCCAGTCTTCTCGACAATACACTTCGAGGCCGGGCATGGCCCAGCCTCTTGTTTCATTAAGCCAACTTCGCAGCAATCTCTTCGGCAAATTTTTCGAGATTTTCAATATCTTCGTCTTCGGCAGCCAAATCAACTTTAACACTTTCGGAAATCTTTTCAGCACCAATTTCAGCAAAAACCTGATCAAAATCATCAACTGCTTTACAGAACTCATCGTAGAAGGTATCCCCAGAGCCAACTACTCCATAATATTTGCCTTCAAGGTTTACATCTTTAAGATCCTCATAGAAGTCCACAATCTCATCTGGCAACTCACCATCCCCGTAAGTATAGGAAGCCACGATAGCCACATCAGCCTCGAGAAAACCCTCTGCTTCAACCATTGTACACTCATCAATAGCCACATCCACACCAAGATCTCGTAATTTATCGGCAACAATGTCCGCAATTTCTTCTGTATTTCCTGTCATACTTGCGTAGACAATTTTTGCTAATGCCATAAGTTCCTCCTCTTTATACCTAATCAGAATACTCCACAAACTCAATTTTTGAAAATGAGCATTCCTCGTTCGCTTTACATTATATCACAAGTAATCTGAAAGTTTGCATTGCTCCTCCCTTATGTTAAAATGGAAAAAAAGCAAAAAGGAATCACTATGGAAGCAATTGTTGAAAAAATACTGGAAAAGATTACCCAGTACGAGAAAATTATCATCCACCGGCATATCCGCCCAGACCTCGATGCTATCGGTAGCCAGGTTGGCCTGCAGAACCTCCTCCTCCTCAACTATCCCGAGAAAAAAATCCTAGTAACCGGCTACGACGAACCCAACCTCCACTGGCTAGCCGGTATGAACTATGTCGCCGACGAGGACTACCAAGACGCCCTCGTTATTGTCTGTGACACCGCCAACCGGGAACGAATTGATGACCAGCGCTATCAAAACGGAAAAGAGCTGATTAAAATCGACCACCACCCGGATGATGCCCCCTACGGCGATATTTCCTGGGTCGATCCCCAAGCCTCATCCACCAGTGAAATGATCACGCGCTTCTCCCGTGAAGCCAAGCTTCTCATGGACGTTCAAACCGCTCGTCTACTCTATGCGGGGATCGTCGGCGACACCGGCCGTTTCCTCTTCCCTTCAACCTCCAGCTTGACCTTTGAAATGGCTGCCTACCTGCGCCAATTCTCTATTGACTTCAGCGACCTGTCTCGCCAAATGGACACCATCAGCCTTGAAATTGCCAAACTCCAGGGCTATGTCTATGACAACCTTGAAATCGACGAAAACGGAGCTGCGCGTGTGACCATCCGGCAGGATCTCCTCAAACAACTCAAGCTCAAAGAAACCGACACCTCTACGGTAGTCGGAGCTCCTGGACGAATTAAAGATGTCCAAAGCTGGGGCGTCTTTGTCGAGCAAGAAGATGGCGGCTACCGAGTTCGCCTCCGCTCCAAAAGGATCCCTATCAATGACATTGCCAAACAGCATGACGGAGGGGGCCATCCCCTCGCCAGCGGAGCCAACTCCGCTAATCTAGCCGAAAATGATCAAATCTACTCTGAAATTCAAGATTTACTGAAAAAAAGTCAGAAATAAATCAAAAAAACTTGCCAAAGCCCATCACATTTGGTAAACTAGCTAGGTAATAATCTATGGCTCGCAAAGAGACCATGGCAGAAAGGATTTTTTAACATCATGAAAAAAGATATCCATCCAGAATATCGCCCTGTTGTCTTCATGGACACATCTACTGGTTACAAGTTCCTTAGCGGTTCTACAAAGAGCTCTAACGAAACTGTTGAATTTGAAGGTGAAACTTACCCAATGATCCGTGTTGAGATTTCATCAGACTCACACCCATTCTACACTGGACGCCAAAAGTTCACACAAGCAGATGGACGTGTGGATCGTTTCAACAAAAAATACGGTCTCAAATAAGTCTCAAAAACCAGCCAAAATGGCTGGTTTTTTTGCTTCTCTAACAAAAGTATTTAGCAAAAAAGAGGCCTAACGACCTCCTTCTCACAGCTTACTGCAGCAATTCTTGAACAGGCTCGAACACAATCCGCTCAAGATCACTGAGGTAAACTCCCAATTGCTGTTCCTTAGCAAAGAAATTGGATACAAGCTCATTACTTTGAATTTTCTCAGAGAACTCGCGCATCCGCCCTTCGAAATCCCCTTCAGGAGCTTGCCCCATTTGCGCCATCCGTTGCAATTCATTTTGAAATTGAATGTACTCCTCAAAAATAGCTTGGGCTTCCGGATTTTGGCCAATCTCTTTCTTAGCCTGAACGACCGCTTGGTATTCAGGTAAACCACGAAGACGACGATTCAACTCATTTGCGACATCATAAATATTAGACATATGATTTTCTCCTTTTTATACATCATAAACTAGTTTCCTAAAAGAAAACTTGATTAGGCAAAGACAATTGACAGGCCAATAATGGCTAAAACCAAAAGGGTAATCGCCAGATACAGGCGGTCTTTTTCCTGGTAGAAAAAGATCAGGGAAATCAGCACCCGGAGGATAGGCGTTAGCAGCAAGGTCCAAGCACCAAGCAAGAGAGTCAGCTGACTGACTTGCTCCAAGCCCAGGACATGTAAGAAACTACCCAGAGCCAAGAGAATCACTGTTAACACCAAACCGATCCGTAGCAAGGCTTGAATACTCGTTTTGATGGACTGCATCTTATCCTCCTAATCCCCTGAGAAACATTTGGACCCCTGTCACCAACAGTACCAAGACAAACAAGACCCGTAGAAAGGCCACCGGAATTCGAGGCATCAACCGGCTTCCCAAGGTCGAACCAGCAATGACTCCAAGAACAATCGGTGCCACAATGGGCAACTCAACCGAACCTTGACTAAAGTAGAAGATGGCGGAAGAAACTCCCGTAACCCCCATCATGAAATTAGCGGTTGCGGATGATACTTTCAGGGGTAGGCCCATCACATTATCCATCGCCAAAACCTTAAAGGCTCCTGCTCCAATCCCCAAGAGGGCGGACGCAACACCGGCTAAAAACATAATAAAGGATCCCAGAGGAATATTGGCTGCCTGGTAATCGACCTGGGTCTTACTTTGCAAATCCTGGTAAGAACCACTGAGGGACTTTTGCAGGAGATTTGGTTCTTTTTGAACAGCACTCTGCAAATGGTGGGTCTCCCCACCCCTTATTTTTTTCCACATGGTATAGGCTTGATAAAACATCAGCAAACCATAGAGGATAAAAAGGAATTGACCTTGCACCAGCCTCGACAAAAGCGCACCGACAAAGGCTCCAATGGTCGTAAAAATCTCCAAGTACATGGCCAATCGCAGGTTGAGCAAGTCATCCTCCAAGTAAGCCAGGGCGGATCCCGCACTGGTCCCGAGGACTGCAAAGATGGAGACGACAACCGCCACCTTAATGTCATAACCCAGGGCAATGGTCAAGATTGGCGTTAAAATGATACCACCACCCAAACCCAAAAGAGAGCCTAGCAGACCTGCCAAGATACCGATACTGATAAAGATTCCAAACTCAAGCATGAGTCACCTCCCTTGAGCCCGAACTACTCAGAATCCGCATCATCGATGGCTTCCAGAATCTGTCGTGTTTTATGCAGGGATAACTGCCCCAAAGCACTTGGAGTCTCCAGCGCTGCAAAAGTCCAGGCAGATCCCGTTAAATCACCCGTTAACCGTGTCCAAACCCCTAATTTTCCAGTCGCAATCGTCACATACTCCTGCTCTGGATTCAAGGTCTTAAAACCACGCGTATAATTCATAAGATCCAGCACATCTTGTTCATGCTGGGGCTGAACTGCAACCTTGACAATTCGAGGATTCAGAGCCGTCAACTCGGATAAAATTTCCATTAAATTATCAGGAGTTTCCTCATAGTTATGATAGGTCAAGACCAAATTTGAAAAATCCAATACCTGCTCAAATTCTTCACGATAGGCATAGAACTCAAAATCAATATACTCTGGTTGGTACAAGGTCTGAATCTCCCGTAGAATAGACACATACTCCGGTCCACTCAACTCCATCTTTCCACCCTGACGCGTCGTTCGCAAAGTGAAAATAATTTCGCGACCTGCAAATTTTTCAAAAATAGCTGGAGCTAGGGCGATAATATCCTCCTTCTTGGGACTATAATCTGCCCGCCACTCAATAATATCCACCGAATCAAAGCGGTCGGTGTCCAATGCCTGTACATCTTCTAGGCTGGTCGGCATGATTGGTACAACTAACTTCATTCATCCACCCTTATCTGTATAACTTTTAAATAATTACTTGTCGGCTCCTCGGCATAACTTGGGAAATCCTGCGGTAGACGGTAAACCTTCTCAATTGTATAAGAAGTCTCCCCCATTCCTTTTTGAATCTCCTGCTTGAATTTGTCCAAAGACAACTGAGCAGCATTTGTGCTGAGTAGCATTTTTCCTTGCGGAGCTAAAATTTTAAGTGACTCTTCCACCAAACGATGGTAATCCTTGCTGACAGAAAAGACTTGTTTTTTATTCCGGGCAAAACTTGGAGGGTCAATAATAATGACATCAAAGGTCAAACCCTTCCGCGCCGCATAACGCAGGTACTCAAAAGTATCCATCACCACCAAGGCATGAGAGTCAAGTCCCATCCCATTTGCCTGAAAATGCGCCTGGGACAACTCCCGACTGCGCTTGGCAAGGTCGACCGAAACTGTTTCAACCGCTCCGCCAGCTATAGCTGCCACTGAAAAGGCAGCTGTATAGGAAAAGAGATTTAACACACGCTGCCCCTGCGCCAAGCCCTGAGCCAGATCCTTGCGAACCTCATGCTGGTCCAAAAAAATCCCCGTCATCCAGCCATCATCAAGAAAAACCTGATAGCGGACACCATTTTCAGCAATCAAAAAGTGATCAGGAGCCGTCTCCCCATAGAGATGGGCCGTTTCATAACCAGGCCCCTGGAAGCGCACCTTTTCATAGGCACCCAGACACTCGGGATAAATCGCTTGAAAACAAGCAATAATATCCTCTTTCTGTTGGAAAACAAAAGCGTTATACCAAGAAAAGAGCAGATAGTCTCCGTACAAGTCAACCGTCAGACCCGGGAGACCATCTCCCTCCTGGTTAAAAACCCGAAAGGCTGTGGTCCCTGTGTCCTGCAAATAGGCTTGTCGCTTCTCCTTTGCAGCTGCGACTAGAGCCTGTAACCCAAAGTCCGCCCAGGTCACGGACTCCCGTGATAAAACCCAGCCAAGACCCTTATTTTGTTTAGCAAGGTAGCCTGAAGCCAAAAACTCGCCATGTTGATTGTAGAAATGTACAAACTCATTGTCTAAATCAGTTGGTTTTAGGTCCTTCTCATTCAGAAGAATTCTTCCCCGTTCAACCTCTAGTTGACACTTCTTTGATAGAACTGCTTGTTTCATATCTTCAATTATAACAAAATTTACAGAACAATTGGACAAAATTCTCTTTTTCGAGTAGTCCTATTCCCTATTTCCTCCATCTCCAGCCTGCAAACTTAACCGATTCTTAAAAATAAACCACCCTTATCTTGATTCTGGTTTCCCTCTTTCATTTTGTGATATAATCAAGTTTGAAACAAAATTGGGAGGATTCCCAAAAATAACTGTCTCATCCATAATGGATACATGGACAAAGTAAGGAAATTATTCCGTGAGAAAACTAACACAAACACTTCTAACAACCATGAGTAGTCGATTGGGCTTAGTCTTTATTCTCCTAATCCTCTACTGGTTCAAAAGCATCGTTGCCTATTTCCTCAATTTTAATCTGGATATTCAGCTCGGAAATATGCAAGGGTTTTACCAATTGGCCCTGGCCATTCTCAACCCACTACCGCTGGGACTCCTGTTATTAGGACTTCCTTTTTATGCCAAACCGACCAAAGTCTACTACCCGCTCTTAGCCATTATGTACCTAGTACTCTTCTCTTGGCTTTTCTCCAATGTTATTTACTACAGGGAATTCTCAGACTTTATTACGCTCAATACCATGCTCGCTTCCAGCAGTGTTTCCGCAGGTTTGGGAGATGCAGCGGCCAAGCTCTTTCGACCATTCGACCTGCTCTATTTGTTGGATATTCCACTTATTGTTTACCTTTTCTGGAAGAAAAAGGTCACTTTTGATGATCGTCCGCTCAGCCTCAATGCTAGCTTTGCGATCACCTCTTTATCCACCATGCTCTTCTCGGCCAATCTGTTCTTTGCCGAAGTTGATCGTCCGGAGCTATTGAGCCGTGGCTTCTCCAACTATTATGTAGTCCGTGCATTGGGACTTCCAGCCTTCTTTGGTTATAGTGCCAACCAGACCTACCAGGCGGATAAGGAACGGGCCAAGGCTTCCGAAACCGATTTAGAACCTGTTTTGGAGTATATCAAGGAGCACAATGCAGAACCGAACCCCGCAACCTTCGGAATTGCCAAGGGGCGGAATGTGATTTATCTCCATTTGGAGTCTTTCCAACAATTTTTAATAGATTACAAACTCAAGTCTGATAATCAAGAATACGAAGTGACTCCTTTTATTAACTCACTCTATCATTCAAACGAAAGTTTCGCCTTCTCCAATATTTTCAACCAAGTTAAGGCTGGAAAAACATCTGATGCTGAAACCATGATTGAATCGGGCTTATTTGGACTCAACCAAGGATCCTTCATGGTCAACTACGGAGGAACCAATACCCAGCAAGCGGCACCGCATATTCTGGCTCAAACTGGCGATTATACTTCTGCTGTTTTCCATGGAAACATTGGAAGTTTCTGGAACCGAAACACAACTTACAAACAATGGGGCTACAACTATTTCTTCGATCAATCCTATATGAGTAAGGCCACTAGTGAAAATTCCTTCCAGTACGGCTTGAATGATAAAATCATGTTCAAGGACTCTATTAAGTACCTCGAACATATGCAACAACCCTTCTATGTAAAATACTTAACGGTTTCCAACCATTACCCTTATACCACCAGCTTGATTGGCGATGAACAAGGATTCCCCTTGGCAGAAACCAAGGATGAAACCATCAATGGTTATTTCGCCACAGCTAACTACCTTGACTCAGCCATTAAATCCTTCTTTGACTATCTCAAAGAAACTGGCTTATATGAAAATTCAGTCATTGTCCTCTATGGTGACCACTATGGAATTTCCAATTCACGGAACCCATCCTTGGCTCCCCTATTAGACAAAAATCCTGAAACCTGGTCTTCTTATGACAATGCCATGTTGCAACGGATTCCCTACATTGTTGTCGTACCCGGCATGCAAGATGGAGCTGTCATCGACACCTATGGTGGCCAAATCGATATGTTACCAACCCTGGAACACCTGCTTGGAATCAACTCCAGCAACTTCCTCCAAGTTGGACAGGATCTCTTATCACCTGACCACGAGCAGATTGTAGCCTTCCGCTCCAGTAACTACTTTGTAACTCCAGAGTACACGTCCTATTCCGGTCGGACCTACTACACTGCTACTGGAGAAGAGATTACCACTCCTGACGACTCCACCCAGAAAGCTATTGATGATGCCAGAGATAAGGCCAATAAACAGCTCTCTATCTCAGACATGATTCAAACAGGGGACCTCCTCCGCTTCTATAGTGAGAACCGCCTGGGCAAACCAGATGTAAGTAAGATCAATTACAATAAGGCCATGGATCAACTGCTAAAAATTGAAAAAGAAAAAGGCCAAACATCCAGCAGCTTGTTTAGCCAACGTCAATCCAGCACCATTGATCTCTTTGATTCCCCAACATACAAGGCCCTACACCCGGAACAATTCCTGGAAGATAGCGATTCAAGTAGCTCATCCAGTTCCAGCCAAGAAGAGGCAGAAGAATAACCAAAACTGAAAGGACTTAGCCAATAGCGTTAAGTCCTTTTATCAGGTTCTTTGTCAAGTTGTGTGGAATCCCTGAAAACTGACAATATAGAATAAAGACAATCTTCCTTCCTCCCCTCCTTAGAGGGGAGGGATTTTTAGATAGAGTGGACAGCAGGAGTCTGCATCCAGTAAATTCTGGCAAATAGATGCTCATGTTTTCGAAATCCGAAAGCAGAACGTTTCAACAACTTAATCTTATTATTGGTTCCTTCAACGAGACCGTTATTGTAGGGTACCGATAAAGCCAAGCGTATACTTTCTTCCTTTTTCAAAAGAAAAGC
>NZ_WSRS01000040.1 GCF_009767945.1 Streptococcus danieliae
AAGTCTAGCCTCTCTCTTTATGATTAGCAAAATACCTTTGACGCAGTAGTTGATTGGGTCTAACAGCATTGTATGCTGTTAGAGAGTACCAAATCTTGTTTGCGAAGCAAACTCCAATCGTTCGCTTGATAGCGAACATTTCATGTTCGTCCATATCATAGGCTCAGCGAGTCAATTCCTGACTCGCTGAGAGGACTCCGAACCCGACCTAATCAACCTTGTGGGGGTGGGACTACGAACTAATTTTGAAAAAAATTAGTTCTGTCCCACTCCCCTCTTTTTATTTTTCTTCTATATAATTAGAAAAAATGATGGTCTAAAAACTTTTAAAAAAAATCGTAGCATTTCCCTTGCAATGCTCCCGCGCGTGTGGTAGACTATTCAAGTGCTGTAAAAAACACAGTCTTAGCTTTGATACAAGAGGTTGCGACACGCTCGGTTGCACTGCCACGCAAGGCGGTCGGTTTTCTTGAGGAGCTAGCCTATTACTTAAATAGACGAAAAAGGAGAAAAAGATGGCAAACAAAAAAATCCGCATTCGCTTGAAAGCTTACGAACACCGTACACTTGATACAGCGGCTGCTAAAATCGTAGAAACTGCTGGTCGTACAGGTGCTGAAGTAGCGGGTCCAATCCCTCTACCAACAGAACGTAGCCTTTACACAATCATTCGTGCGACTCATAAATACAAAGATTCTCGCGAACAATTTGAAATGCGGACTCACAAACGTTTGATCGACATCATCAACCCAACTCAAAAAACAGTTGACGCTTTGATGAAACTCGACCTTCCAAGTGGTGTGAACGTAGAGATCAAACTGTAATCAAGGAACAAGATCGCGTGATCTTGTCTTGAGCATAAAAAACGCTCGTTAAAAACTTTTTGAAAAAATAGAAAGAAAAGGAACATTTTCTCATGACAAAAGGAATCTTAGGGAAAAAAGTGGGAATGACTCAAATCTTCACTGAATCAGGTGAGTTTATCCCTGTTACTGTTATTGAAGCAGCTCCAAACGTTGTTCTTCAAGTGAAAACAGTTGAAACAGACGGATACAACGCTGTTCAAGTTGGTTTTGACGACAAACGTGAAGTATTGAGCAACAAACCTGCCAAAGGCCATGTAGCGAAAGCTAACACAGCTCCTAAGCGCTTCATTCGTGAATTCAAAAACATTGAAGGCTTGGCAGTTGGTGATGAAATCTCAGTTGACACTTTCCAAGCTGGAGATGTTGTTGATGTAACAGGAACTTCTAAAGGTAAAGGATTCCAAGGTGTTATCAAACGCCATGGTCAATCACGTGGACCTATGTCTCACGGTTCTCGTTACCACCGTCGTCCTGGTTCAATGGGACCAGTTGATCCAAACCGTGTTTTCAAAAACAAACGTTTGGCTGGACGCATGGGTGGTGACCGTGTAACAATCCAAAACCTTGAAATTGTTCAAGTTGTTCCAGAGAAAAACGTTATCTTGATCAAAGGTAATGTACCAGGTGCTAAGAAATCTCTTATCACTATCAAATCAGCAGTGAAGGCTGCTAAATAATTAAGGAAAGGGGAAAACAGTCACAATGGCAAATGTAAAATTATTCGACCAAACAGGTAAAGCAGCTGGCGAACTTGCCTTGAACGATGCAGTATTTGGGATCGAACCAAATGAAGCAGTTGTGTTTGATGTGATTATCAGCCAACGTGCAAGCCTTCGTCAAGGAACTCACGCAGTGAAGAACCGTTCAGCAGTATCTGGTGGTGGCCGTAAACCATGGCGCCAAAAAGGAACTGGACGTGCTCGTCAAGGTTCTATCCGCTCTCCACAATGGCGTGGTGGTGGTGTTGTCTTCGGACCAACTCCACGTTCATACAGCTACAAACTTCCACGCAAAATGCGTCGTTTGGCTCTTCAGTCTGTTTACTCAGCTAAAGTTGCTGAAGACAAGCTTGTGGCAGTTGAAGGTCTTTCCTTCACAGCGCCAAAAACTGCAGAATTTGCAGCTGTTCTTAAAGCACTTAACATTGATTCAAAAGTACTTGTGATTCTTGAAGAAGGAAATGAATTTGCTGCACTTTCAGCTCGTAACCTTCCAAACGTAAAAGTTGCGACTGCAGCAACTGCAAGTGTTCTTGATATCGTGAATAGCGACAAACTTCTTGTTACTAAAGAAGCGATCTCAACTATCGAGGAGGTTCTTGCATAATGAACTTGTATGACGTTATTAAAAAGCCTGTCATCACTGAGAAATCAATGGCTCAAATGGAAGCAGGGAAATACGTATTTGAAGTAGATACACGTGCACACAAACTCTTGATCAAGCAAGCTGTTGAAGCTGCTTTTGAAGGTGTTAAAGTTGCAAACGTGAACACAGTGACTGTGAAACCTAAAGCAAAACGTGTTGGACGTTTCAATGGTTTTACTGCAAAAACTAAAAAAGCTATCATTACACTTACAGCTGATTCAAAAGCAATCGAGTTGTTTGCTGCTGAAGCTGAATAATCTAAGGAGGAAATAGCGTGGGAATCAGAGTTTATAAACCAACTACAAATGGTCGCCGTAATATGACCTCTTTGGATTTCGCTGAAATCACAACAAACAAGCCAGAAAAAACCTTGCTTGTTCCTTTGAAAAACAAAGCTGGTCGTAACAACAACGGTCGTATCACTGTTCGTCACCAAGGTGGTGGACACAAACGTCATTACCGTTTGATCGACTTCAAACGTAACAAAGATGCGGTTGAAGCAGTTGTTAAAACAATCGAATACGATCCAAACCGTTCTGCAAACATCGCTCTTGTACACTACACAGACGGTGTGAAAGCTTACATCATTGCTCCTAAAGGTCTTGAAGTAGGTCAACGTATTGTTTCTGGTCCAGATGCCGATATCAAAGTCGGAAATGCTTTGCCACTTGCAAACATTCCTGTCGGTACTCTTGTACACAACATTGAGTTGAAACCAGGACGTGGTGGTGAGTTGGTCCGTGCTGCTGGAGCATCTGCTCAAGTATTGGGTCAAGAAGGTAAATACACTCTTGTTCGTCTTCAATCTGGCGAAGTTCGTATGATCCTTTCAACTTGCCGTGCAACTGTTGGTGTTGTCGGAAACGAACAACATGGATTGGTTAACCTTGGTAAAGCTGGACGTAACCGTTGGAAAGGTGTTCGCCCAACTGTTCGTGGTTCTGTAATGAACCCTAACGATCACCCACACGGGGGTGGTGAAGGTAAAGCACCAGTCGGACGTAAAGCACCATCAACTCCATGGGGCAAACCTGCTCTTGGACTTAAAACTCGTAATAAGAAGGCTCGTTCTAACAAATTGATCGTACGCCGTCGCAACGAGAAATAATATGGTCTTTTAGTATAAGGCGGCGAGTCGTAGACAGTACTGTCTACGGCAAGACGAGCTAGTACAGTAATAAAAGACAAACTCAAAGAGTATAAACACAATTAAACACTATTCCGCCAGCTCGGTAGGGTCAGCAAGAGTTTTCTTGCTCCCAAGCCGTTGTGGTACAGTATTTTAAAGGAGAAACTATAAAAATGGGACGTAGTCTTAAAAAAGGACCTTTCGTCGATGAGCATTTGATGAAAAAAGTTGAAGCTCAAGCGAATGATGAAAAGAAAAAAGTCATTAAAACTTGGTCACGTCGTTCAACGATTTTCCCAAGTTTCATTGGTTACACAATCGCAGTTTATGATGGACGTAAACACGTACCAGTTTACATCCAAGAAGACATGGTAGGTCACAAACTTGGTGAATTTGCACCAACTCGTACTTACAAAGGTCACGCTGCTGACGATAAGAAGACACGTAGATAAGAGAGGAGAACGACATGGCAGAAATGACTTCAGCTAAAGCAATGGCTCGTACAGTGCGTGTTTCACCTCGTAAATCTCGTCTAGTGCTTGATAACATTCGTGGTAAAAACGTTGCTGACGCAATCGCAATCTTGAAATTCACTCCAAACAAAGCTGCTGGTATTATCGAGAAAGTTTTGAACTCTGCAATCGCTAATGCTGAGAACAACTTAGGTTTGGACAAAGCTAACCTTATTGTAAGTGAAGCTTACGCAAACGAAGGACCAACAATGAAACGTTTCCGTCCACGTGCCAAAGGTTCAGCTTCACCAATCAACAAACGCACTTCCCACATCACTGTGGTAGTTGCAGAACAATAAGGAGGTTAACTCGTGGGTCAAAAAGTACATCCAATTGGAATGCGTGTCGGTATCATCCGTGACTGGGATGCTAAATGGTATGCTGAAAAAGAATACGCGGATTACCTTCATGAAGATCTTGCTATCCGCAAATTTATCCAAAAAGAATTAGCAGACGCAGCTGTTTCAACAATCGAAATCGAACGTGCTGTGAACAAGGTTAATGTTTCTCTTCACACTGCAAAACCAGGTATGGTTATCGGTAAAGGTGGAGCAAACGTTGATGCCCTACGTGCTAAATTGAACAAAATGACTGGAAAACAAGTTCACATCAACATCATCGAAATCAAAAAACCTGATTTGGATGCACACCTTGTTGGTGAAGGAATTGCTCGTCAATTGGAGCAACGTGTTGCTTTCCGTCGTGCACAAAAACAAGCTATCCAACGTGCAATGCGTGCTGGAGCTAAAGGAATTAAAACTCAAGTATCTGGACGTTTGAACGGTGCGGATATCGCTCGTAGCGAAGGATACTCTGAAGGAACTGTTCCACTTCACACATTGCGTGCAGATATCGACTACGCTTGGGAAGAAGCAGATACAACTTACGGTAAACTTGGTGTTAAAGTATGGATCTACCGTGGAGAAGTTCTTCCAGCTCGTAAAAACACTCAGGGAGGTAAATAACCAATGTTAGTACCTAAACGTGTGAAACACCGTCGTGAGTTCCGTGGGAAAATGCGCGGTGAAGCTAAAGGTGGAAAACAAGTAGACTTCGGAGAATACGGTCTTCAAGCTACAACAAGCCACTGGATCACTAACCGCCAAATCGAAGCTGCCCGTATCGCTATGACTCGTTACATGAAACGTGGTGGTAAAGTTTGGATCAAGATTTTCCCTCACAAATCTTACACTGCGAAAGCAATCGGGGTTCGTATGGGATCTGGTAAAGGGGCACCTGAAGGTTGGGTTGCACCAGTTAAGCGTGGTAAGGTGATGTTTGAAGTTGCAGGTGTTTCTGAAGAAGTTGCACGTGAAGCTCTTCGTCTTGCTAGTCACAAATTGCCAGTAAAATGCAAATTTGTTAAACGTGAAGAGAAGTAAGGAGAAAGCATGAAACTTGAAGAAATCAAAAAATTTGTTGAAGAACTTCGTGGTCTTTCTTCAGAAGAACTTGCGAAGCGTGAAAACGAATTGAAAAAAGAATTGTTTGATCTTCGTTTCCAAGCGGCTACTGGTCAATTGGAGCAAACAGCTCGTTTGAAAGAAGTGAAAAAGCAAATCGCTCGTATCAAAACAGTTCAATCAGAAGTTAAATAGACTTGGGAAAGGAGAAATCTAACTAATGGAACGTAATCAACGTAAGACCCTTGTTGGACGTGTCGTTTCTGACAAGATGGATAAAACAATCACAGTTGTAGTTGAAACTAAACGTAACCACCCAGTCTATGGTAAACGTATTAACTACTCTAAAAAGTACAAGGCTCATGATGAGAACAACGTTGCTAAAGAAGGCGATATCGTTCGTATCATGGAAACTCGTCCGCTTTCAGCTACAAAACGCTTCCGTCTTGTAGAAGTTGTTGAAGAAGCGGTTATCATCTAATCGAACCGAAAAGGAGAAAAGGTAAATGATTCAAACAGAAACTCGTTTGAAAGTTGCTGATAACTCAGGTGCCCGCGAAATCTTGACAATCAAGGTTCTTGGTGGTTCAGGACGTAAATTCGCCAACATCGGTGATGTTATCGTAGCTTCTGTAAAACAAGCGACTCCTGGTGGTGCGGTTAAAAAAGGTGACGTTGTGAAAGCCGTTATCGTTCGTACTAAAACAGGTGCTCGTCGTGCAGACGGTTCTTACATCAAATTTGATGAGAATGCTGCTGTTATCATCCGTGATGACAAAACACCTCGTGGAACACGTATCTTTGGCCCAGTTGCACGTGAATTGCGTGAAGGTGGCTTCATGAAGATCGTTTCTCTTGCACCAGAGGTGTTGTAAGAAACACAAACGATAGTCCCCTGGAAGTTTTCTTTCAGGGTGCCCCTATGGGCGTAAGAATTTAAGGAGAAAAGAATGTTTGTAAAAAAAGGCGATAAAGTTAAAGTAATCGCAGGTAAAGACAAAGGTGTAGAAGCTGTTGTCCTTACTGCCCTTCCAAAAGTTAACAAAGTCATCGTTGAGGGTGTCAACATGGTTAAGAAACACCAACGTCCAAATAACGAACTTCCTCAAGGTGGTATCGTTGAAATGGAAGCTCCAATCCATGTATCAAATGTACAAGTTTTGGATAAAAATGGTGTTGCTGGACGTGTTGGCTACAAATTTGTAGACGGCAAAAAAGTTCGTTACAATAAAAAATCAGGCGAAGTGCTTGATTAATCACGAAGGAAAGGAGAAGTAACATGGCTAATCGTTTAAAAGAAAAATATCTTAATGAAGTGGTTCCTGCTTTGTCTGAGAAGTTCAACTATTCTTCTGTAATGGCAGTTCCAAAAGTAGATAAAATCGTTTTGAACATGGGTGTTGGTGATGCAGTTTCAAACGCTAAAAACCTTGAAAAAGCTGCAGAAGAACTTGCACTTATCTCTGGTCAAAAACCATTGATCACTAAAGCGAAGAAATCTATCGCCGGCTTCCGTCTTCGTGAAGGTGTAGCGATCGGTGCTAAAGTAACCCTTCGTGGTGAGCGTATGTATGATTTCTTGGACAAATTGGTTTCTGTATCACTTCCACGTGTACGTGACTTCCAAGGTGTTCCAACTAAATCATTCGACGGACGTGGTAACTACACACTCGGAGTTAAAGAGCAATTGATCTTCCCTGAGATCAGCTTTGACGACGTTGACAAAACACGCGGTATGGATATCGTTATCGTAACGACAGCGAATACAGATGAAGAGTCTCGCGAATTGCTTGCTGGACTTGGAATGCCTTTCGCTAAATAATTCAGGAGGAACTTAAATTGGCTAAAAAATCAATGATCGCTAAAAATAAGCGTCCTGCAAAGTTCTCTACACAAGCTTACACTCGTTGCGAACGTTGTGGACGTCCACACTCAGTTTACCGCAAATTTAAGCTTTGCCGTGTTTGCTTCCGTGAGCTTGCTTACAAAGGGCAAATTCCAGGCGTAACAAAAGCTTCTTGGTAATAAGAAGATTCTAGCCATGATGAACATTGCGAAAATAGATAATTCAAGTATTAACTGAGAGTTGTCTTTTTCGCTAGGTTCAGAGGGCGGGTTCGAGAAATGAGATACAGGTTTCTTGGATTTTTAAAACACGGGCAATAGCCTGTGTGATTATTTGTATCGTTTATGAACTAGCAAGTGACTTGCTCAAACTACTAGTAAGAGGAGAAATCAAACAATGGTTATGACTGACCCAATTGCAGACTTTTTGACACGTATTCGTAACGCTAACCAAGCGAACCACGAAGTTCTTGAAGTACCTGCATCAAAGATCAAAAAAGGGATTGCTGAAATTCTTAAACGCGAAGGTTTCGTGAAAAACGTTGAAGTGATTGAAGATGACAAACAAGGTGTTGTTCGCGTATTCTTGAAATACGGACCAAACGGTGAAAAAGTTATCACAAACTTGAAACGTGTTTCAAAACCAGGACTTCGTGTTTACAAGAAGAGCGAAGATCTTCCAAAAGTCTTGAACGGACTTGGAATTGCAATCGTATCAACTTCTGAAGGTTTGCTTACAGATAAAGAAGCACGCCAAAAGAATGTTGGTGGTGAGGTAATCGCCTACGTATGGTAATCTCTTAGGAGATGATCCAACTCCCATGACCAGCTTGCTGGCCATGGCCCCGTGAAAACTAGTCGTACTGCGGCTCGATAATTTAACAGGAGATAAACATGTCACGTATTGGTAATAAAGTAATCGTATTGCCTGCAGGTGTTGAATTGAACATTGCAGAAAACAACGTGGTTACTGTCAAAGGTCCTAAAGGTGAATTGGTTCGCGAATTCTCTAAGGATATCGAAATTCGTGTGGAAGGAACAGAGGTAACTCTACACCGTCCAAACGACTCTAAAGAAATGAAAACAATCCACGGTACAACTCGTGCCCTTTTGAACAACATGGTTGTTGGTGTATCAGAAGGATTCAAGAAAGAACTTGAAATGCGCGGGGTTGGATACCGTGCACAATTGCAAGGAAGCAAATTGGTTCTTGCAGTTGGTAAATCTCATCCAGATGAAGTAGAAGCTCCAGAAGGAATCACTTTTGAACTTCCAAACCCAACAACAATCGTTGTTTCAGGAATCTCAAAAGAGGTTGTTGGACAAACTGCTGCTTACATCCGTAGCCTTCGTGCACCAGAGCCTTACAAAGGTAAAGGTATCCGTTACGTTGGAGAATTCGTACGTCGTAAAGAAGGTAAAACAGGTAAATAATGAGTGGGACTTGCTTGCAAGTCCACTGATTTACCGATACTGTGCTTAGCACAAACAAAAAAATAAGAGGTGAAAATTGTGATTTCGAAACCAGATAAAAACAAACTCCGCCAAAAACGCCATCGTCGTGTTCGCGGAAAACTCTCTGGAACTGCTGATCGCCCACGTTTGAACGTTTTCCGTTCTAATACAGGCATCTACGCTCAAGTAATTGATGACGTAGCGGGTGTAACGCTCGCAAGCGCTTCAACTCTTGACAAAGACGTTTCAAAAGGTACAAAAACAGAACAAGCTGCCGTTGTTGGTAAACTTGTTGCTGAACGTGCAGTTGCTAAAGGTATTTCTGAAGTGGTGTTCGACCGCGGTGGATATCTATATCACGGACGTGTTAAAGCGTTGGCTGATGCAGCTCGTGAAAACGGATTGAAATTCTAATAGGGAGGACACTGAAAATGGCATTTAAAGACAATGCAGTTGAACTTGAAGAACGCGTAGTTGCCATCAACCGTGTTACAAAAGTTGTTAAAGGTGGACGTCGTCTACGTTTCGCAGCTCTTGTAGTTGTTGGTGACCGCAATGGCCGTGTTGGATTTGGTACTGGTAAAGCTCAAGAAGTTCCAGAAGCAATCCGTAAGGCTATCGAAGATGCTAAGAAGAACTTGATTGAAGTTCCTATGGTTGGTACAACAATTCCTCACGAAATCACATCAGAATTTGGTGGAGCTCGTGTATTGTTGAAACCAGCTGTCGAAGGGGCTGGAGTTGCTGCTGGTGGTGCTGTTCGTGCCGTCATCGAATTGGCAGGTGTTGCAGATATTACATCTAAATCACTTGGTTCAAACACTCCAATCAACATCGTTCGTGCAACTGTTGAAGGATTGAAACAATTAAAACGTGCTGAAGAGGTTGCTGCTTTACGTGGTATCTCAGTATCTGACTTGGCATAAGAAAGGGGATAAAATGGCTCAAATTAAAATTACTTTGACTAAGTCTCCAATCGGACGCAAGCCAAACCAACGTAAAACGGTTGTTGCCCTTGGACTTGGCAAATTGCACTCTTCTGTTATCAAAGAAGATAATCCAGCTATCCTTGGAATGGTAAACACCATCTCTCACTTGGTAACTGTAGAAGAAGTTAAATAAGAACATCATGGCTAAGTCGCAAAGAAGAATCTTTGCGACTTACAAGCCATTTAGACAAGCGAGTTTTTGTAAAAGTTTCCGTTTTACAAAAGCGCTAGCCCGTGACAGTGGTCACTAAAAAAGGAGAAAAAACAGAATGAAACTTCATGAATTGAAACCAGCAGAAGGCTCTCGTAAAGTTCGTAACCGCGTAGGTCGTGGTACTTCATCCGGTAACGGTAAAACTTCAGGTCGTGGACAAAAAGGTCAAAAAGCTCGTAGTGGTGGTGGCGTACGTCCAGGATTTGAAGGGGGACAAACTCCATTGTTCCGTCGTTTGCCAAAACGTGGTTTCACAAATATCAACCGTAAAGAATATGCGATTGTCAACCTTGATCAATTGAACGTCTTTGAAGACGGTGCAGAAGTAACACCAGTTGCTTTGATCGAAGCTGGAATTGTGAAAGCTGAAAAATCAGGTGTTAAAATCCTTGGTAACGGTGAGTTGACTAAGAAATTGTCTGTGAAAGCAGCTAAATTCTCTAAATCAGCAGAAGAAGCAATCACAGCTAAAGGTGGATCAATCGAGGTTATCTAAGAAACGATAGAGAGGTTACTCTATGTTCTTTAAAATTTTAAGGGATTCCTTAAAAATTAAGCAGGTCCGGACCAAGATTTGGATGACCCTTTTTATCCTCCTTGTCTTTCGCGTTGGAACCCATATTACGGTTCCAGGTGTGAATGCCCGGGTCCTTGCGGACTTGTCTCAATTGTCCTTCTTAAATATGTTGAGTTTGGTATCAGGGAACGCCATGCAGAACTTTTCGGTTTTTGCCTTGGGTGTTTCGCCTTATATCACTTCATCCATCGTTGTTCAACTACTCCAAATGGATATCGTTCCAAAGTTTGTGGAGTGGGGAAAACAAGGTGAGGTTGGACGACGAAAACTGAATCAGGCTACGCGTTATATTTCCCTGGTGTTAGCTTTTGTACAATCGATTGCGATTACAGCAAGTTTTAATACCTTGTCTAATGCCCAGTTGGTGCCAACACCGAACTGGCAAACCTATCTCTATATTGGGTGTATTTTGACAACAGGAAGTATGATTGTGGTTTGGTTGGGAGAGCAAATCTCTGACAAAGGGTATGGAAATGGTGTTTCCATGATTATCTTTGCCGGGATTATCTCTGCAATTCCACGAACAATCTCTGGTCTTTATGAAGATTATTTCATCAATGTTCCAGCGGATCGTTTGCAGAATTCAACAATTTTCATTGCTTCAGTAGCCTTGGCTGTTCTGGCGATTATTTATTTTACAACCTTTGTACAACAGGCTGAATATAAAATCCCGATCCAGTATACGAAATTGGCCCAGGGGGCTTCTTCTAGTTCTTACCTTCCCTTGAAGGTTAACCCAGCAGGAGTTATCCCGGTTATCTTTGCCAGTTCGATTACAGCTGCACCTGCCGCTATTGTCCAATTTATGATTTTAAGTGGGAATGATGCAGCCTGGGTAAGGAATATCCAAAATCTCCTGTCGACGGATATGCCGTCAGGGATTGCCATGTATGCATTACTCATTGTCCTCTTTACCTTCTTTTATACCTTTGTGCAGATTAACCCTGAAAAAACTGCTGAAAACTTGCAGAAGTCTTCAGCCTATATTCCAGGAGTTCGCCCAGGTAAGGGAACAGAGGTTTATATGTCCAAGCTCTTGCGTCGCTTAGCGCTTGTCGGCTCACTCTTCTTGAGTTTCGTTGCTATTATCCCAATCGTTGCTCAAAACGTATTCGGTTTGGCCGAAGCCGTAGCCTTGGGAGGAACCAGTTTGCTGATTTTGATTTCAACAGCTATTGATGGAATCAAGCAGTTGGAAGGTTATCTTCTTAAACGTCGCTATGTTGGCTTTATGCATACAGATACAGAATAGAATTCAGGGGATATCAGCTGAGGCTGATTCCTCTCTATTTTGTTTTTTACTAAGTTTATCAAGCGATTGATAGATTTAGTGGAAAACAAAAAGGAGAAAAGACATGAATCTTTTGATTATGGGCTTGCCAGGTGCCGGAAAAGGGACTCAAGCAGCTAAAATGGTCGAAGAATTTGGCCTTGCTCATATTTCTACAGGTGATATGTTCCGTGCAGCTATTGCAAATGAAACGGAAATGGGCTTGTTGGCAAAATCCTATATGGATCAAGGCCAATTGGTTCCAGATGAAGTAACCAATGGAATTGTGAAAGAGCGCCTTCAACAAGCAGATATTGCAGAGAAGGGCTTCCTTCTAGATGGCTACCCAAGAACTATCGAACAAGCTCATGCGTTGGATCAAGCGCTCGAGGAGCTACAGATTTCCTTGGACGGTGTCATCAACATTGATGTTGATCCAAGTATTCTTTTGGAACGTTTGAGTGGTCGTTTTATTTGTCGGACCTGTGGAGCAACCTACCACAAGGTGTTTAATCCAACAACTGTTGAGGGGACTTGCGACAACTGTGGTGGACATGACTTCTATCAACGAGAAGATGATAAGCCAGAAGCGATCAAAACTCGTTTGGATGTGAATATTGCTCAAGGTCAACCGATTATTGAACACTATACTGCCAAAGACATGGTCTTTGATATCCAAGGAGATCAAGAAATTGAGCAGGTTTTTGCAGATATTCAAGCAGCCGTAGAAAAAATCAAATAATCTACACTTTGTATCTTGCAATAAAACATTCTTAGTGGTACACTAGTTAGGTTCTGACTTATAATTGTCCCTCTATACCCAGAGGACGTAAATCGAAATTTAGGGAGGTACTTTTGCGTGGCAAAAGACGATGTGATTGAAGTTGAAGGTAAGGTAGTCGATACCATGCCAAACGCAATGTTTACGGTTGAACTTGAAAACGGCCATCAGATTTTAGCAACAGTTTCTGGTAAAATTCGTAAAAATTATATTCGTATTTTAGCGGGAGACCGTGTGACAGTCGAGATGAGCCCATACGATTTGACTCGTGGACGGATCACCTACCGCTTTAAATAAAGGAAAAAATTGGAGGATTAAGAAATGAAAGTAAGACCATCAGTTAAGCCAATTTGCGAATACTGTAAAGTTATTCGTCGTAATGGTCGTGTTATGGTTATTTGCCCTGCAAATCCAAAACACAAACAACGCCAAGGTTAATAATCAGTTATTAGAAAGGAGAAAACATGGCTCGTATTGCTGGAGTTGACATTCCAAATGATAAACGTGTAGTTGTATCACTTACTTATGTTTACGGTATCGGACTTCCAACTGCTAAGAAAATCCTTGCTGCTGCAGGTGTTTCTGAAGACGTTCGTGTTAAAGATCTTACACCAGATCAAGAAGACGCTATCCGTCGCGAAGTTGATACAATCAAAGTTGAAGGTGACCTTCGTCGTGAAGTAAACTTGAACATCAAACGCTTGATGGAAATCGGTTCTTACCGTGGTATCCGTCACCGTCGTGGACTTCCTGTCCGTGGACAAAACACTAAAAACAATGCTCGTACTCGCAAAGGTAAAGCTGTTGCGATTGCAGGTAAGAAAAAATAATATAGGAGGTAAACAGTCTTGGCTAAACCAACACGTAAACGTCGTGCGAAGAAGAATATCGAATCTGGTATTGCTCACATCCACGCAACATTCAATAACACTATCGTTATGATTACCGATGTACACGGAAATGCAATTGCTTGGTCATCAGCTGGTGCACTTGGTTTCAAAGGTTCTCGTAAATCTACTCCATTTGCTGCCCAAATGGCTTCAGAAGCAGCTGCTAAATCTGCTCAAGAACATGGTCTTAAATCTGTCGAAGTTACAGTTAAAGGTCCTGGTTCAGGTCGTGAATCTGCTATCCGTGCACTTGCTGCTGCAGGTCTTGAAGTAACTGCAATCCGTGACGTTACTCCAGTACCTCACAATGGTGCCCGTCCTCCAAAACGTCGTCGTGTATAATTGATTTTAAATTTACACAGCTTTTCGTTTTAAGAGGGAGTATAACATGATTGAGTTTGAAAAACCAAATATAACAAAAATTGATGAAAATAGTGATTACGGCATGTTTGTTGTTGAGCCACTTGAACGTGGTTACGGAACAACACTTGGCAACTCCCTTCGTCGTGTCTTATTGGCCTCCCTTCCAGGAGCAGCAGTAACATCGATCAATATTGATGGTGTATTGCACGAATTTGATACAGTTCCAGGTGTCCGTGAGGATGTTATGCAAATTATCCTCAACGTCAAAGGAATTGCTGTTAAATCACTCGTTCAAGACGAAAAGATGATTGAATTGGATGTTAAAGGTCCTGCTGTGATTACAGCTGGTGACATTTTGACAGACAGTGATATCGAAATTGTCAATCCAGATCATTACCTCTTTACCATTGGTGAAGGAGCAAGTTTCAAGGCTCGTATGACTGTTCGTACCGGTCGTGGATATGTTCCTGCTGATGAAAACAAGATGGATAATGCACCGGTTGGTACATTGGCGGTAGACGCAATCTACACACCAGTGAAAAAAGTCAATTACCAAGTTGAACCTGCTCGTGTAGGTAGCAATGATGGTTTTGACAAATTAACACTCGAAATCATGACCAATGGAACAATTATTCCAGAGGATGCTCTCGGTTTGTCTGCTCGTATTTTAAATGAGCACTTGAATCTATTTACTGATCTTACTGAAGTTGCTAAAGCAACTGAAGTGATGAAAGAAGCAGATTCAACTTCTGATGTCCGCGTCTTGGAACGCACAATTGAAGAATTGGATCTATCTGTTCGTTCTTACAACTGTTTGAAACGTGCAGGCATCAATACAGTATATGATTTGACTGAGAAAACTGAAGCTGAAATGATGAAAGTGAGAAACCTTGGCCGTAAGAGTCTTGAAGAAGTTAAATTTAAACTTCATGATCTAGGTCTTGGTCTAAAAGAGAAATAGAGGAGGAAATAATGGCTTACCGTAAATTAGGACGCACAAGTTCACAACGTAAAGCGATGCTTCGTGACCTTACAACTGATTTGCTCATTAACGAATCAATCGTAACTACAGAAGCTCGTGCAAAAGAAATTCGTAAAACAGTTGAAAAAATGATTACCCTTGGTAAACGTGGTGATTTGCACGCACGTCGTCAAGCAGCTGCTTTCGTACGTAACGAGATCGCAAGTGAAGTATACGATGCAGAAAATGATAAAATCGTTACTACAACTGCACTTCAAAAATTGTTCTCAGACATCGCTCCACGCTATGCTGATCGTAACGGTGGATACACTCGTATCTTGAAGACTGAACCACGTCGTGGTGATGCAGCCCCAATGGCGATTATCGAACTCGTTTAAAATCATCAATTTTGTTGAGTGTTATGATGATGGAGTCGCTTGACTCTTAGTCTAGCTCTGGTCTAGCACCAGGATTTTCCTGGTGCTAACACTCATCATTAAGATGATTGACGCTTGTTTACGCCAGGGTTCTTTTCAAGAACCCTGGCGTAAGCAGGCGTTTTTTTGTAGATGGAAGACTGTTAGATGGCTGGTAGGTGGCGAAGCACCCTAGTTAGGTACTGAATCTGTCGTAAGCGCCCAATAACAGGGTACATCAAAAAACCTCCAAGATTGTAAGCAGCTTGCTTTGAATCTTGGAGGTTTCTTTAACGACAATGCTCTTGTATTTGTTTTGCCCATGGTAAATAAGCCTCTAGAACCTCCTTTTTTTCGAGAGTCTCCTCGTTTGGTAAATGTTCTAGTAGGAAAACTATATATTTTTCACTGTCCACTTGGTGGAGTTTGGCTGTCTCAATTAGAGTCATAATAATCGCACTAGACTCTGCTCCCTCTAAACTCTGGGAAAACAACCAATTCTTGCGCCCCATTACTAAGGATTTGATTGCTCTTTCTGCCAAATTATTGGATAGAACGAGACGTCCATCCTCCAGTACAGTTTTGAATGTGGACTCATAATCCAAACTGTATTTGAGAGCACGGCCTAACTTGGATTCTGGTAAGACATA
>NZ_WSRS01000041.1 GCF_009767945.1 Streptococcus danieliae
TAGTTGATTTCCCAATTGTGACAGTTTTTCTAGAAGTCGTTCATCGTCGGAAAATAATAGCATGATAGTACCTCGTTCATCTTAGTAGTTCTATTATCTCATAAAATTTAGGGAGTGAAAATAAAGAAAAGCAGGTATTTCTACTGTAGTGGAACCATCAGCAGTTAAAAACAACTGCTAGATGGCGGAGATTTTGAGACCTTGGCTCAAAATTTAGTGATGAGACTCCGAAGGAGACTGCTCACGTCCGCACTACCAAATAGGAATACCTACTTATTTGAAATAAGGCGACAATAAGTATGAGTTTTTAGAGGTGCCCTGGTAATAGTTTGGCTCTAAATCCTCAAAAATAGCGGTCTTAGCCGTATGGTTGTAGACCACATCAAGGATCACTGCCATCCCCCTGTCATGGATTGCTTGGACCAATTCCTTTAATTCCGCAATCCGCTCGGCTGGATCTTGAGGCCGTTCCGAATACATACCAGTCAAAGCAAAATAGCTCTGCGGATCGTAACCCCAATTGTAATTGACTCCACTGGAACAATAGTCCAGCATCCGCTGTTGGTTCGCCGCCTCATTGACAAAGTAATAACTGAGGACTGGTAAGATCTGGATATGGGTCACGCCAAGCTCCTTCAAATAATCCAACTTCTTGATAAAGGCCCTGAAGGTACCGAAGGAGCCTTCTAGGGATAGCTTGGGATCTGAGGTGAAGTCCCGAACATGGGCTTCATAGATAATCGCTTCTTGCTTGCCTCGGTAGTTATCCAGCTTCGCATAGGTCAGATCTTTAGGGCCATGTTCGGCTGGATTAACGAAGGCCGCCTTGGCCACACGATAAGCCGGTCCCTTGTCTGCTTCCTCACTGTTCCAAAGGCCTAGCGATTTGGCATAGGGATCCAAGACGATGCTTTCTGTACCCGCCCTTACAATTTTATACTGATAAAAATAACCACGATAATCCGCAATGCCTAACTTGGCATCCGCCACCAAGGTTCGCCGCCAGACGCCCTTGTCCTGCTTGGCCAAGTCAAGCTCAGTCACCAAGCGCTCCTGGTTGTCCTTATCATAAATCAAGATGCTGACGGAATCGGCCGAAGGAGACCACAGAGCCAAATCGACCTTGCGACCTGCCTCCGAGACCTGGGCTCCCAGAGGTCCATCGTAAGCAAAGAGCCGGTCCTTAAACTGCCAATTCTTCTGGGCGGTCAAGGTCACACCACCATAGGCGACCCGATAAGGTAGGGCAGCTTCTTGAAAGTCCCCCTTAAGCTCTAGCTGGCGCCGCTCCAAGTTCCAGTTCCAGGCCTGAATCGGCACGACCTGGCCAGCCCCATCCAAGATCTGGAGCTGCTGCCCAATCTCTGCCTGGACGGCTTCATCCAAGTTGGTGAAAGTTACCGTCAAATCTTGCAGACTGGACTGCTGAGCTCCAATTAGGCGGATATCTTTGACAAAATAGGGATTGGTATAAACATGGGCTTCATCCTCGCGTACAAAGACCTGCTGGCCCCCCCTTTATCCCCTCTAAGAGGTAATCCTTGGGTTGGATCTTCACCGCATCCCCCTCCTTGGTCTCATCTAAGAGCAGAAAACCCAGCTTCTGAGCCCCTGCCTTCAAAGGAATATCAACATAGGCCCCATAGCGACCATCGGGTTTCAGAGCTAGTCCCCGCGGCCAGTCCGACAGGGTCAGCTCAACATCACCCCAGACCCAGACAGATTTCCGGTCATAGTTCTGATCCGCGCGCTGGTAGTTAATCCGCAGGAGGTTCTCCGCTACCGGTTCATAGAGGGTCTGACTATAGTCTTTAGCAATCCAAACCTCCCGCGCCTTAGGATCAATAATTTCGAAGGTCTGGTCTCCCGACAGATTGTCCCCCTTGCTATTGTTAATCAAAAAGTGGATCTGCTCTTGTTTAGCCTCCGCCAATGGCACATCAACATAGACCCCGTAATGATCCCGCTGGGCCTCACTCAAGGCACTGGCTCCCGTTGGCCAGGGACCCTTCTTGGCCGATTCCTCAGCGACATCACCCCAGGCCCAAAGCCCCAGACCCGCATCCGCTTCTGGAGCCTGGACATGAAAACGAACCTGATTCTCCTCCTGCTCCTGCGAGTTCGATAGCTGACTCGTTTCCACAGGAAGGCTGGCAATCGCCTGATAGGTTTCAGCGGACTCCTCTGGAGCTCTTGCCTCCTCCTGATTTACAAGTTGGGGTGGAGTATCCATCACTTCCTCAGCCCAGGCCTGCTCTGCTGATATAGCGAGAATACTTGTTGCGACTAAGAGACTGGCCTCCAGCCCCTTTCTTCCAATTGTCATAGAAAAACCTCCTTGGTAAGCGTTTTCATGTTTTAGTATATACCCTTTGGAACTTAAAGTAAAGTCAGCAGGATTACCCTATTAAAAAACAGCCGGAGACAAGCTCCAGCCGCTACTGTTTCGATTACTCTGATTGTTTGGCTTTCTGGCGACGGGTTCGGAAAAAGTCTTGCATGATTCCCGCACATTCTGCTTCCAAAATGCCTACCTCCACCTCTACCCGGTGGTTGAGGCGGCGATCTTCTAGGATGTTGTAGAGACTGCCAGCTGCGCCAAATTTAGGATTGGCAGCTCCATAGATAACCTTGGGAATTCGGGCCAAGCCAATGGCTCCGCTGCACATAACACAGGGTTCAATGGTCACAAAGAGAGTGGTATCAAGCAGACGCCAATTGCCAATCCGGGCATTGGCTTCCTCAATCGCCATCATTTCTGCATGGAGAATAGCGCGATCCAGAGTCTCACGCGCATTATGCCCGCGGCCGATAATTTGGCCGTCCTTAACCAGGACACAGCCAATCGGAATTTCTTCTAAGGCCAGTGCTTTTTCGGCTTCCTTTAAAGCCTCCTGCATAAAGACTACTTTTTCTTCAAAACTATAGTCCATAAAGAGCTGCCCCTTATTGGCTCCAAACACTTTCTAGAATATTGGTTTGCTCACGACCTGGACCGACTGAGAAGGTTGAAATCCGTACGCCCACCAATTCCGAAATGCGGCGGACATAGTTGCGCGCATTTGCTGGTAACTCTTCCAGACTGCGGACTCCTGTGATATCCTCAGACCAACCTGGCATTTCTTCATAGATTGGGCGGCAACGTTTCAATTGCTCCAAGCTAGCTGGGTAATAATCAATCCGCTCACCATCTAGATCGTAAGCCACACAGATTTTAACAGTGTCAAGACCGCTCAAGACATCAATGGAATTGAGGGAGAGATTGGTAATTCCAGATACACGACGGGAGTGGCGCATCACTACGGAGTCAAACCAGCCCACTCGACGCGGACGTCCAGTTGTTGTACCGTACTCATGACCAACCTCACGAATGCGTTCACCCACTTCATCAAAAAGCTCTGTTGGGAAAGGTCCATCACCAACCCGTGATGTGTAGGCCTTGCAGACACCGACAACCTTGTCAATCTTACTTGGACCAACCCCAGATCCAATGGTTACCCCACCCGCAACTGGATTGGATGAGGTTACAAATGGGTAGGTTCCCTGGTCAATATCCAACATAACCCCTTGGGCCCCTTCAAACAGAACCCGCTTGCCTTGATCCAAGGCATCATTCAAGATAACAGAGGTATCGGTCACATACTTCTTAATCTCTTGACCATAAGCATAGTATTCTTCGAAGATTTCCTCGAAATCTAGTGCCTCAGCACCATACAATTTTTCAAAGATTCGGTTTTTCTCAGCCAAGTTGATTTGCAAGCGTTCCTTGAAAATATCGCGGTCCAAGAGATCCGCAATCCGGATTCCAACCCGAGCTGCCTTATCCATATAAGCTGGGCCGATTCCCTTGATTGTGGTTCCAATTTTATTTTCACCCTTGGCATCTTCCTGCAACTGATCCAGACAGATGTGGTAAGGCAAAATCACATGGGCCCGATCCGAGATGCGAAGATTCTCTGTTGAGACTCCTTCGTCTGCCAAATATTTCAACTCCTTGACCAAGGACTTAGGATTGACAACCATCCCGTTCCCAATAACAGAAATCTTTTCTGGGAAGAAAATGCCTGATGGAATCAAATGCAACTTGTATTTTTTCCCATCAATCACGATGGTATGCCCAGCATTATCCCCACCTTGATAGCGAGCAATTACCTCCGCATTGGCAGATAGGAAGTCCGTAATTTTCCCTTTTCCTTCGTCTCCCCACTGGGTTCCCACAACAACAACTGAAGTCATATCTTGTCTCCTGCTCTTTTCCAAGAGGCCATCGCCTCAATTCGTTTTTACGACTCATTATATCTAATTTTCGGAATTTTTTCAATTTTTACGCAAGCCTCTCCGACTTCCGCCCTATCTTCCATCCTTTTCCCCCACAAACCCACTTTTTTTGCTAGAATATGGATAGGAAGATAGAGGTTATATATGAACAGAAAACAATCTTTATTTCACAGCCGTTTCTACAATTCCGGCTATTTCACCCTAATATTAATCATCATTTTTTGGGCCGCCCTGATCGCAGAACTCCCTGTGCTTGTTTTTCCGAGCCTCCTAACAATTTTTGCCCATCGCCTGCATGTTTCTTCCAATAAGAAAATGCGAATAGAATACCTGCGGCAGGACATCCAGAAGGTCGACCTCGATTTAAAACAGCTAGACTTCTTCCACAATCAGGGCAATGTCCAGTCCTACCAGGAACTAGCAAAACCAACCCTAGCCCGCTTGGAACAGATCCAAACAGAGGCCATCGACCTCCGTAAAAAGCTCGGCCTCAAACGCTACAATACCATTCGCAAACAAGCCGGCACCTACCAGCAACAGGTCCTCTACCAGCTGCAGGAATACAAACAACTGGACTACCAAGAACAAGCCCGCCTCAAGGAAAGCCAGGTTCCACCCCTAGATGATAACCAATGGGACGGACCGATCCCCGACGAAATCCGGGAAACCTACCTCAATATTCAAAGGGACCACCAAGAAATTGTCCGCAAAATCGAGGAATCCACTGGCGGTAACCAACAAGAACTCATGGCTGTCCACCAATCCCAGATGAACAATTTCCAAGAGATCCTCAACGGCTACCTGAAAATCTACCACGATCCCAAGGACTACTACCAGGCCAAGCAACGCCTCAAAAAAGCCCAAGTAGCCATGGAACAATTTGACCTACTCTTGGATGAAACCCTCAAACAATTAAACGAAACCGACATGCGGAACTTTGAAATCAGCCTCCGCATCCTTAGCCCCGAAGACCAAACAGGAGATAATAAATGAGTGAATCCTTCAATTTTGACATCGACAACATTGCCAACAAGGCCCTCAAGCAGGACAAAACCAGCGAAATTATCCTAGCCAACGACCCTGGCAACTCCAACACACCCAGCCTCCAATTTTTTGACAAACTAACACCCCAGCAACAAACCGCAATTCAAGAGCGAACCCCACAACTCGTGGATCAATTTTTGGAAGACAAGAACTCCCTCTTGGACTTTGGCCAGGATGCAGTCGAAAATGTCAACATCACAGTTAATAAAATCCTCAGTGAACAGAAAAAACTCGAAATTCCACAAGTAGACGAGATCCTAACCCAGACCAATCGGGAACTCAATGGCTTTGTGGCCAAATACAAGGATGCCAAACCAGCGGACCTAGAGCAGAAACCCAACTTCCTCCAAAAACTCTTCCGCCAAGGTAAAAACAACCTCCAAGAATTCTACTTCGACTCCCAAAACATCGAAAGGAAAATGGATAGCATGGCGGCAGCTGTGGTCACCCAAGAAGAGGTCTTGGCCCGCAATATTGTATCAGCAGAAATGTTGATTGAAGACAACACCAACTCTATTGAAAATCTAGTCGGTGTCATCGCCTTTATCGAGTCCAGCCAAAAAGAAGCCGGTGCCCGAGCCGTCCAGCTCCAACAAGAAGTAGCTAGCCTGGATCCTGCCAGCATCGACTATCAAGTTAAGTCAGACCAGTTAGCCCATATCACCGAAGTTGTCAATATGCTGGAAATTCAGCACACAGAATACATCAGCCGCCTCTACGTGGCCTGGGCGACCACCCCTCAAATGCGCAACCTGGTCAAGGTTTCTACCGATATGCGGCAAAAACTCGGGATGCTGCGCCGCAATACCATCCCAACCATGAAACTCTCCATCGCCCAACTGGGGATTCTCCAGCAATCCGTCCGCTCTGGGATGACCGCAGATGCTATTACCAATGCCAATAATGCAGCCTTGGAATTGCTAGCAGAAACCAGTAAGGAAGCCATCCCAGCACTTGAACGGACAGCCCAAAACCCAACCATGAGCGTCCAAGCTGTGACCAAATTAGCCGAGAGCCTGGTTGTTCAAAACCAACAAATCATCCAAGCCATTGAAGAAGGCCGCAGTAAACGGGCACAGTTGGAACAAACCATTGTTGAATCAGCTAATAGTATCAATGATTCGGTCAAACTCCGCGACAAAACCATTATTCAAAGCTTACTCAACCAGGGGCTCTCTGCTCAAAAAGAGATTGATCAACGATCCAACTAGGATCCAGCTAATTTCCAATCAACCGAGTTAGCCAATCGAAACTATAGACGCCTGCATTCAAGGCTAAAACTGTATTACCTCCAAAACCGCTGGTCTTGGAGGTTTTTTGCATCTGTACCAAGAACATTTATCAGTCAGCCTTATGTATTAAGTTGACAAAATTATAAAATTAGGTTACCTTAATTTTAGTTCATCCTCATCGCAGATCGTAACAATCAGTTTTTAGTTTACTTTTACGACGAGCTAGAAAGCACCGTCCTACAAGAGAAACAAAACGAGTGTCTTATTTCAAAAAAGGAGTTTTTATGACCCTAAAAATTACCAATCTAAGTCTTGCCTATGATGGGCAGACGATTTTTCAAAACCTCTCACTGGATCTTAGTCCAGGCAGCATTACAGGTATGATCGGCCCCAATGGAGCTGGCAAGTCCAGCCTCGTTAAAGCTATGCTAGGACTTGTTGCTCGGGAAAATGGGCAGGTCCAATTCAACAATCAACTCTTGGACTTGCGCAAACACCGCATTGCTTACGTGGAACAGCGCAAAAATCTGGATTTAACCTTCCCAATCCAGGTTAAAACCCTGGTCGAAACCGGTAGCTACGGACAATTGGGGCTCTTTCGTAAACCAGGAGCCCGTGAAAAAGCGGCTAGTCGAAAGGCCATGCAGCAGGTCCAAATTGAAGATTTGGCAGACCGCCAAATTGGCCAATTATCTGGGGGACAGTTACAACGAGCTTTTGTCGCACGCGCCATCTTGCAGGATGCCGACCTGATTATCCTGGATGAGCCCTTTGTCGGTATCGATGCTGAAAGCGAAGCCCAGATTATGAAAATTCTAAGACTCTGGAAAGATGAAGGCCGAACCATCTTAGTTATCCACCATGATCTGTCCAAGGTGCACGACTATTTTGATGAACTCATTCTTATGAATCGGGGTATTATCCAAGCAGGACCCAGCCAGCAAGTCTTTACGGCAGAGAATCTGGCCCAAGCCTTTAATCCAGATTTTGCTACCATCTATTTTCAGGAGGACCCTCAATGACTGCCATCACAAATTTTATCCAAGCACTCCAAACCTACCCCTTCCTGCAAAATGCCTTGATAACCGCCATCTTGATTGGCATCATGTCCGGACTGATTGGCTCCTTCATTATCCTAAGGGGCATGTCCCTGATGGGGGATGCCATTTCCCACTCCGTCCTGCCAGGGGTAGCCTTAGCCTACATGCTCGGCCTTAACGTACTCCTCGGAGCCTCACTGTTTGGCTTTCTAGCTGCCCTTTTGATTGGCTACATCAGCTCCAAGAGCCCCTTAAAAATGGACACAACCATCGGGGTGGTCTTCAGCTCCCTCTATGCCCTCGGCTTTGTCCTCATTCATTTCACCCAAAGCTCCACCAATCTCCACCATATCCTCTTTGGGAATATCCTGGCCGTCAGCCAGCTCGATTTACGAATCACGGCAACTATCTTTGTTCTAGTGCTAACCTATATCTACCTCTTTTACAAGGAACTGCTGATCACATCCCTGGATGAGACCTTTGCCCGTAGCTATGGCCTCCCAGCCCAGCTGATCCATTACAGCCTCATGCTGGTCTTAACCCTGGTCACCGTCTCTGCCCTCCAGTCCGTTGGCATTATCCTGGTTGTCGCCATGCTCATCACCCCGGCCGCAACCGCCTACCTCTGGACCGACCAACTCCCTAAAATGATGGCCCTCTCCAGTTTCGTTGCAGTCCTCGCCTCGATCATTGGCCTTTACTTCAGCTATACCTTTAACTGGGCCTCTGGGCCAACCATTGTTTTAACTGCAGCCCTTTGTTTTGCCTTTTCATTTCTTTTTTCCAAAAAAGGAAAAAGAAGCGTTCTGAAACAAATCGGACTAGCTCTAGTCGGAATGGGACTCCTTCTGGGAGCTTGGACCGGGAATCAAGAGCGCACTACTGATAGAAGTCAGACCCAAGCCATCTCCGTTGTCACCACCAATTCTATCCTAGAGGATATGGTCCAACAGGTCGGCCAAGATCGCCTCCAGGTCTCTAGCCTTGTCCCACGTGGCCAAGATCCCCACGAGTATGAACCAACCACAGAAGATATTGCCAAGGTCAGCGACGCAAACCTGGTCTTTTACAACGGCTTGAACCTGGAAACCGGTGGTAATGGCTGGTTTTCGAAAATGGTCCGAAGCAGCCACAAACAATTTGGCAAGGATGTCATTGCAGCCAGCCAAGGAGTCACCCCACTCTACCTCTCTGGCCACCAAGAAGAAACCGACCCCCACGCCTGGTTAGACCTGGCTAATGGAATCCAGTATGTCCAAACCATCACCAAAGCTCTCCAAGAAAAAGACCCCCAAAATGCCAGCTTCTACCAAAAAAATGCAGATCTCTACATCGTCCGTCTCCAAGCCCTGCACCAAGAAGCCCAGTCCAAGTTTCTGGACATCCCAGAGGAGCAACGACTCCTAGTAACCTCGGAAGGAGCCTTTAAATACTTTGCCAAGGCCTACCATGTCACCCCTGCCTATATTTGGGAAATCAACACAGAAGCGCAGGGGACACCCCAACAATTGCAAACCATTCTCGATACCATCCGCCAGTCCAAGGTCAAACACCTCTTCCTAGAAACCTCGGTCGCCCCCAAAGCCATGAACCAGGTAGCCGAACAAAGCCAGCTAAAAATCTATTCCACCATCTTTACGGATTCCCTGGCCAAAAAAGGACAAGACGGAGACCAATACTACACCATGATGAAGTGGAATCTCGACAAAATCTACGAAGGACTGAAATAAGAGCTAGGCCAGCTGTCCATTTTTTTGCTATACTACTACTACTTCCAATCTAAAATCATTATTCAAACGATTTTAAATTCAAACTAGGCAGCGAGACGCAGGCATAACTGAAGTTAAGCAAGTCGAAGCTAACGACGTGTGAAGAAGTATCATCTAGACGCAAAACAAAGGAGACCCAGCATGACCCCCAACAAGGAAGACTATCTCAAGCGAATCTATGAGCGAAGCCAGGCACCTGGAAAAATGACCAACAAAGAAATTGCCCAGCTCATGGGTGTCTCTGAACCAGCAACTTCTGAAATGCTCAAAAAAATGATCCAGGAAGACTGGATTATCAAAGACAAGGTCAAAGGCTACCTGGTCACAGCCAAGGGCATGGTGCAGGTTTCCAACCTCTACCGCAAACACCGCTTGATCGAAGTCTTTCTGATCCAAAATCTGGGCTATGCCAGCCAGGACATCCATCAAGAAGCTGAAGTTTTGGAGCATAGCGTATCAGACCAGTTTATCAACCAATTGGAAATCATGCTCCAGTTCCCAGACTACTGCCCCCATGGTGGACGCATCCCGCGCCAGCAGGAGCTTTTACAGGAAGACTTTACCCAGCAGCTTTCCCAAGCAGAGACAGGCCGAGATTATAGTCTCCGCCGCTTTCCCGATCAGCCTGATTTTATCGACTACCTGGAAGAACAAAACTTCCACTTGGGAACAAGCTTCCACCTGATCAAAAAGAACAATTTTCTCCAAACCGTCGAACTGCAGTTACCCGAAAAAAAAGTCAGCCTGCCCCTAAACTTAGCCGACCAACTCTATGTCGAAATTCTTCAATAAAACTGTACTAAAAAGCTGCTTCAAGCATCACACTTGAAGCAGCTTTTGTATTCTAGTAAGCGGCCCAGCCGTCCACAATCCGAACCACCTCATAGCCTCGTTTTTCCAAGAGCTGACTAGCCCGTTCCGCCCGGATTCCCTTGGTGCAGACCACATGATAGATCTGGTTCCGGTCCAATTGGTCCAGCTGCGCTTCTAGGTCTGGCTCCGGAATGTTGAGGGAGCCTGCAAAATGGCAGGCAAGGAAATCTTCCTGGTCTCGAACGTCCAGGATTGCTAGCTCCTGTTGCTCCTGCAAGGTTGCCAATTCCGCCATTGTCATATCTTTCATCTGCACCTCCTAGGGATTCTTACTATCCAATAAAATCGTCACCGGCCCATCATTGACCAGGGCCACCTGCATATCCGCCCCGAACACACCGGTTTCCAGGGACACAAATTCCCCTAATAACTGATTAAAATCATCATAAAGCGACTTGGCCAAATCCGGCTGGGCTGCCCCTGTGAAAGCCGGACGATTGCCTTTTTTGGTTTGGGCAAAAAGAGTAAATTGGGAAATGGACAAAATCGATCCGCCAACATCCTGAATGGAACGGTTCATTTTCCCTTGGTCATCGGAAAAAATCCGCATATTGACAATCTTGCGGCACAGATAGGCCAAATCCTCCGCCGTATCCTCAGGACCAATTCCAACCAGCAAGAGGAAACCGAAGCCAATGGCCCCATGTACTTCTCCGTCAATAGAAACAGAAGCTTCCTTTACCCGCTGTAAAACAACTCGCATAACAGCCCCTACCCATTTGTTCTTTTCACAGAATAAACATCTGGAATATTCTTAATCCGATCGACCACCGTTGTTAGGTTGGCTAAACTAGAAATTCCAAAAGAAACGTGAATGGTCGCAAACTTCATATCCTTGGAAGGTTGGGCATTAAACATGAAAATATTCTTGGTTGAGTTTGAAAGCACCTGTAAAATATCATTGAGGAGACTGGTCCGATTCAAGCCGTAAATATCAATATTGGCTGTGTATTCCTTGTGGCCAGATCCAGTACCTTCCCACTCGACATCCAAGAGTCTTTGCTCATAGTTTTCTTGCGACCGCAGGTTCATACAGTCCTCGCGGTGAACAGCAACTCCTCGACCCTTGGTGATATAACCTACAATGGCATCCCCTGGGACAGGGTTACAACACTTGGCCATGCGGATCAACAAGCCTGGAGCTCCTTTGACCACAACCCCTTCTTCTTGGCGAGATTTTGTGTTGCTGGTTTTCTCACTCTTAATCTCACCACCATAAAGAAGTTCTTCTGCTTGGGCACGCGCCTTCTCTCGCTCCAGCTCCCGGCGTTCCTTTTCAGTCAACCGATTAAAGACCGAAATGGCACTAACCTCACCAAAACCAATCGCTGCATACAGGGCTTCCTCAGACTTGTAACTGAATTTCTCCAGGTAGGCATCGAGGTGCTTCTTATCCAGGAACTGGTTGGCCTGCATGTCATGCTGTTGGAATTGCTCCACCAAAAGCTCCCGCCCCTTATCAATCGATAGAGACTTGTCTTGGTTTTTGAAGAACTGACGAATGCGGTTCCGGGCCTTGCTGGTTTTAACAATAGTAATCCAGTCCCTGCTTGGTCCAAAGGAATTGGCACTGGTGATAATCTCCACCTGATCGCCCGTTTTCAGTTTGGTGGTCAGTGGGACCATCCGGCCATTGACCTTGGCACCGGTCGCTTTTTCCCCGACCTTGGTATGGATCTCATAAGCAAAGTCAATCGGCACTGATTCTTTAGGCAGGGCACGGACTGCTCCATCTGGCGTAAAGACATAAATCTCTTCTGCCAAAAAGTCCTGCTTGACCGTATCGACAAATTCCTGGGCATCCCCGGCATGCTCTTGCAGGTCCATCATTTCAGAAATCCAGTTCATCCCGATAGCGGATTCCTTGCTGTCGACCTTACCCTTGATTCCTTTTTTGTAGGCCCAGTGAGCCGCAACCCCGTACTCAGCTACTTCATGCATTTCCTGGGTCCGGATTTGGAACTCAATTGGTCCTTTGGGACCATAAACGGTTGTATGGATCGACTGGTAGCCATTGGCCTTAGGATTAGCAATATAGTCCTTGAAACGTCCAGGCATTGGCCGCCACAATTCATGGACATAGCCCAACATGGCATAGACTTCACTTGGGGTCTCTAAGATACAACGGATAGCAATCAGGTCATAGATTTCTTCGAAGCGCTTTTTCTTATCCTGCATCTTCCGGTAGATGGAGTAAATATGCTTGGGACGACCATAAATTTGCCCATCGAGATTCCGCTCGGCTGCGTACTTCGTAATTTTGGCAACCACTTCCTCTACGAGCGCCTCACGCTCCCGCCGTTTTTCTTTCATCAAATGAGTAATCTTATAAAATTCAACCTCATTCAAATAACGGAAGGACAAGTCCTCCAGCTCCCACTTGACACTTGAAATCCCCAGGCGGTGAGCCAGCGGAGCATAAATATCCATCGTTTCCCGCGCAATCCGCTCCTGCTTGTCCTTGCGAAGGTGCTTCAAGGTCCGCATATTGTGCAGGCGATCCGCCAACTTCACCAAGATCACCCGCATGTCCTGAGACATGGCCATGAGCATCTTCCGATGGTTCTCGGCCAATTGCTCCTCATGGGACTTGTAGGTCACCTTGCCCAACTTGGTCACACCATCCACAATCAAGCTGACTTCTTTGGAAAATTCCCGCTCCAGGTTCTCCAGCGACACGACCGTGTCCTCCACCACATCATGCAGGAAGCCACAAGCCACCGTTACAGCATCCAGCTTCAGCTTAGCCAGAATTCCCGCAACCTGAATCGGATGAATGATATACGGCTCACCCGACTTCCGGAATTGCCCACTATGGCGATCAACCGCATAAATCAAAGCTTTTTGGACAAAGGCCACATCTTCAGGCGATAAATACTCTCTTGTCAGGGCAACAACCTGGGCCCCTGTTAAATTCTCTTCTTTTGACATCCTGCTCCCCCTTGTTCTTGTGTTCCCTATTTTACCATTTTTCCCTTAGCATGGAAATAGCCCAGGCCTAGAGAATCAAGCTCCCAGACCCCTTTTCAGCCCTTTGGGAAAAAATCCTAAGCGGCTTTTGCGCTAACGGATCTTCGACACTCACCCGCAAGGACTTGTAAGTCAGCAAGGGACGGAGAAGCCAAGCAAAGGACCAGCTCCGCTGCCTCGGACTCAGCTGACTCAGTCTCACCCGCAAACGACTCCGTCCCCGCTCCCCCTGCCAGGTCTCCCAAGCCAAGTAAACCGGCCAGTCAAAGGGAAAGGTAGCCAGCCCCTGATTCGCCCAGGTCAGACATAAGCAAGTCCCCAGCAAGCTCGACACCGACTGAACCTGCGGCAGCCACAACTGATAACCCAAACACTCCTCCACAAACCGAGCCGTCTCCGCATCCTGAGGCAGGGCCGGCCCCAAAAACGACAGCCCCACATCCCGCATCTGAGCCCGCAATTCCGAATTCCAGGGCGCCCACAAACACTTGGAAGACCACTCACCCCCACAAACTCGCTCCAAACCAGACTGCCCCAGCCCCCGCATCTGAGCCCCGTCAAAAGATTCACCACCCTGAACCAACTCATCCAGCCAAACCCGTGTCTGAGTCAGGTCCCCCAGCTCATCATGATAGAAACCATAGCTCCTGTGGGGATCCAGCCAGGCAAAAGACCGTCGCAGGCAGAGCCGACAAGACCTAAAGGCTTGAAACCACGGATCGACATAAAAATGCTGGGCAAAATCGCCCTGAGGCAAGGGCCCCAAACTAGCCAGCTGATGCCACTCGCCCCAGTGGCCTAGACCACCCAACTCGATATAGGCCAGCAAGCCATCCTGACCCCAGGCTTGACCTAGAGCCAAAACCAAGCGCCGATAGGCCGCTGCCAGCTCCCCATGACCATAATCGGGCGCCAGTCCCTGACCAAAAGGACTCCGATAAGGCCGAGCCGGAACACGCTCCAAAAGCCAGTCTGGCAAGGCCGGACTTCCCTTAAAAGCCGGATAATCCAGAACCAAACGAAAGACCAGGCGCTGACCGCCCTGCCTCAAGCGCGAAAAGTTCAGGCGCCTTTCCCAGCCTTCAAAACAATACCGGCCCTCTTCCGGCTCCAAATCCCGCCAGGTCAGGGAGAGGAAAAGAAGACTGGTCTTGCCAGTATCCGTAGACCGAATATCCGGCGCATAGCCCACCAAAGGCCGTCTCGCTAGGGGCTGATAGGTCCAGGTTTTACTGTAATACATCCACTTCTCCAACTTCTTTCCTTTTCTCCACCAACCATGTTATACTGAGAAGCAAAGCCACTCACACTTACCAGAAAGGACACCCATGACCAATAAACAAGCGATCTTAGAAAAGGCCAGAGCCTATGTCTTTCAAGAACTCAATGGCGAAGTCTCAGGCCACGATTGGTGGCATATTCACCGTGTCACCAACCTTGCCCGAACCATTGCCCAGAAAGAAGGAGCTGATCTCTTTATTTGTGAATTAGCAGCCCTGTTGCATGACCTTGCGGATGGTAAACTAAATGAAACCGAAGCCATTGGTCTCCAAAAGGTCCAAACCTGGTTGGCAATCAACGGCTTAGAGACCCAAGACCAAGACCACATCATGGACATTATCGAGCATCTTTCCTTCAAGGGGGGCAATCAAACCCAGACCGTATCCACACTCGAAGGACAGGTTGTCCAAGATGCCGACCGCCTGGATGCTCTAGGCGCTATCGGCATTGCCCGAACCATGGCCTATTCTGGACATACAGGCAGACCCATCCATGATCCTGCCATGCAACCCCGAGAACAGCTGACCTTGGAAGAATACCGAAGTGGCCAGGACACTGCCATCATGCACTTCTACGAAAAACTTTTAAAACTAAAAGATCGCATGAACACCACCACCGCCAAAGAACTGGCCCAGGAGCGCCACCAATTCTTGGAAACCTATTTGGAACAGTTCTATGGTAAGCGCCCAATAACAAGGTATCTTCCGATAAAGTAGAAATCTAGCTATACTAGTCTCAGAAAACATGAGTAGAGGAGATTGGTTTAGTGGATGCGAA
>NZ_WSRS01000042.1 GCF_009767945.1 Streptococcus danieliae
CCCCCACCACAGGGAAAGCATCTCATAGAAATTCGAAAGAAGCCGGATTCGGATTGACGTTAAAACCATCTCAACACCCTTATTAAAAAGCTAAATAATAAAAGCCTAAAACTGTCAGTTTTCAGGGATTCCACACAACTTGACAAAGAGCCGGTTTTTGTGAATCTTTTAGAATTCCTTCTCTCCCGGCAAAGCGCGGAGTTGGGTTAACTGTTCAAAGCTGTAGGCTATCTGGATGACTGTTTCATCTTGACCTGCTTTGGCAAAGAAGGTAGCTCCGACGGGTATTTCCTCTTGTAGTCCGAAGGGAACGGTGAGTTCAGGTGCACCCGCGCCAGCTGCTAGATGAGCATAGTAATTGTCTTTGGCAACCAGAATATCCAGTTTTTGATTGTCCATGGCCTGATTAAGGCTGTCTTGGGCGATTTGTAAGATGCTTTCGACCTTGGCAGCATCTAGCTTAGGACGGAGGGCTTCTTCCAAGAAGTTTTGACCATAGCGCATCCGGACTTCTGGATCCTGCTTGTTGAAATCAACCAATTCTTGCAGGGAGCCGATTGGTGCTTCCGCAGTTTTGAGGTAGTGGTTTAAATCTTTCTCAAAATCATTTTTTAGGATAAAGTTCAAGTCAATCTTGCTTGTATCAATATCGAGAGATACGACTTGAGCACCAAGATCTTTCAGAACTTTCTCTAGTCGTTTGTCGAAGTCTTTGTCTGCTTTTAAGAGACCGATTCTTTTTCCTTTGATAAAGTCCTTGTCCAAAGAAAGGGAGCTTGTTTTACCCGTGGCCGCACGGTAGGTTAGGAAGGCATCTTCCACTGTTTTGGTAATGGGTCCGACGGTGTCCAGGGTATAGGTGATTGGAACTACCCCTTCACCACTGATGGTACCACGGGTCGGTTTATAGCCGACAACCGAATTGATGGCAGCGGGAGCAACGATGGACCCAGAGGTTTCTGTCCCGAGGCTGACTGCTGCCAAATCCGTCGCCATGGCGACGGCACTACCAGAGCTGGAACCCAAAGGGCTCAATACGAGAGGATTAAAGGGATTGGTTGTCTGACCTTTTTTAGCGCTATAGCCACTGGGACTTTTCTGACTCATGTAGTAGGACATCTCAGACAAATTGGTCTTCCCTAAGATAATCGCGCCATTTTCCAGTAGCTGATCAACAACGGGAGCATTTTGGGCGGGAATAAAATCTTTGAGAGCATAGGCTCCTGCGCTGGTGGACAGGTTATTGGTATTGATATTTTCCTTAATCAGGACTGGGATTCCCGCTAAGAGACGATCATCTTGGGTTTCATCGAACTTCCGAGCCTCATCCATGGCTCTTGGATTAATTTCACTCACCGCATTGTTGCCCAACTCGCTCTGATCTTTTTCTTTAATGTTTAATAAATAATAGGCAACCAAATCCTGATGGCGAATCGTCCCTTGGCGCAAGAGTTCTTGTAACTCTCCTAGAGATTTTTGTTCCATCAGCGGAATCTTAGCCCGCAAACCATCGAGATCAACCCCTTCCAACTGCTGGTCAATGGCCGCAAGGACCTGCTCATTGCGGTAAGCCAGCCTCTCCTCCTTAGCTGGCATGAGTGACTGGAGGTAGAGATAAACAGCTCCCGCTCCAAGGGCAGCACCACCGACAAGAATCCCTGTTGTCCACAGGGCTATTTTTTTCACATTCATATTGTTCTCCTAATCTTTGACAAATCTCCTCAAGGCTCAAAAATCCCAATCATGCGCGATTGGGATTTTTGAATGCTAGGCATCTGAAGAATTCTTTTCCTGTACTTCTTGGGGTTGGTAGGCTGAAATAATCTGAGATACCAGGGGATGGCGTACAACATCTTGGGTTGTGAGATGAATAAAGCCAATGGTTTGTAGATGCTTGAGCTTGTCCATGGCGTCCAGGAGACCGGATCTTTGCTTGTGGGGCAAGTCTATTTGGCTAATATCTCCATTGATAATCATTTTTGAGTTAAAACCAAGCCTGGTCAAAAACATTTTCATCTGCATCACCGTTGTATTCTGGGCTTCGTCCAAAATAACAAAGGCATCATCCAAGGTCCGTCCCCGCATATAGGCGAGGGGTGCGATTTCAATCACTTCCCGCTCCAAGAGACGATTGGTTTGTTCCTTGCCTAAAATCTTGTGGAGGGCATCATAAACTGGTCGCAGATAAGGGTCAACCTTTTCTTTGAGATCCCCCGGTAAAAAGCCTAGGCTTTCTCCAGCTTCAACTGCAGGCCGGGTCAAGATAATTCGCTTGACCTGACCACGCTTGAGGGCCCGCACAGCTAGAGCAACTGCCAAGAAGGTTTTCCCCGTCCCGGCCGGACCAATCCCAAAGACCACATCCTGGTACTTCACTGCATCGACAAAGAGCTTCTGACCTGGAGTTTTAATCCGAATAGCCTTCCCTTGGAAATCGGTTAAAACCTCTTCTTCATAGAGGGCTACAAACTGATGCAGGCGCCCTTCCTTGGACATATTCATGGCCGTTACAACATCTGTCAAAGCCACCTGCATCCCACGGTTGACCAAGACCTGGAGGACCTGAATAATCGCTTTAGCCTCCAAAGCCTGCTCCTCGGAACCCAGAATCTGCACCCGTTCGGTGCGCGCATGGATGACCACATCCAAGTAGTCCTCCAGCAGTTTCAAATTCCGCTCGTTGGAACCAAACAAGAGCAATAAATCATCCGGATGGTTTAAGGTTAACTCAGTTGAAAATTCTTGCAAACGATTCTCCTTTTTGCTTCTTTGCTATCAGTATAACAAATTCCCAGCCCTTTGTCTTTTCTCAATGGGCTAAATAAGTCTCCCAAATCTGATCAAATTGGCTTAAATTAAAGGCAAAAGAGGCCTCTTCCTCCAAATAACGGCTAATCTGGTCAAAATCACTACTTTGGCGGGGAAAGGCGGTATCGGTAAAGACCAAATCCGCCAACTCTGCAGCTGCAAGATCGACTTTGGAGTCCCGCTGGGTCATCAGCCAATGGTAGAAGGATCTACGCATGGTCGTCCTCCCCAATCCACTCTGTGCCCCACTCGTCTTGCTTGATTTTACCAGCCTTCATCAGCCCTCCCAAGGCCTTCTTAAACTGGCCTTTGGAAATACCAAAGGTCTCCTTGATAGCCTGAGGTGAGGACTTGTCATTCAGGGTCATAAAACCACCGTTAGCCTGGAGATATTGGGCAATCATCTGTCCATCATTGGCCAACATCTCATGCGACCGTGGTTTTACAGAGAGATTCAGAGTCCGATCGACTTGCCGGAAACCGATCACCCGAGCATCCAACACCTGCCCCAAACGCGGCTCCGCAAACCGTTCAGTCGGATGAATAAAGCCCAACATATTGTTTTCAGGCAAATAAACAAAGGTCCCCGTCAACTTCAAGCGGTAGACAATAGCCGGCCAAGTTTGATTCTGCATGTTGTCATAAGCCGGTTGAGCCAAACGTTGAAAATCTTCTGGACTAGCTAAAATACCCCAAATCCGCTCCTTGGTATCCACCTCTAAACGAATATAAAGACGATCGCCCTTCTTAGGCCAGAGTTCCTTTAATTCCGGCAGAATATCTAAGGATACCACCACCTGCTTATCCGGCAAACCTGTATCCACAAACACACCCAAGTCGCGACGGACCTCGGTCACTTGACCCCAGCCAAACTGATCACGATCAGCAGTTACTGGTAGCGTCGTTAACCGCCGCTTCTGCTTCATATCAACATAGGTAAAGCCCTTAACCGAATCTCCTAGGGCATGCGGACCTTCCTCTTTATCCAAGGCATAGGTCTGCCCTTCCTTTTGCACATAATAATACTGATCATTTTCATCTGTTATGAGACCGACCACATAAGTCGCCAATAAACTTTCCATAGCTTCTCCTTTGTTAAAAAGAGGTTGGCGCAGCCAACCTCCTTCTCCGAACTCAGACTTCTAAGATTTCTTTTTCTTTTCCAGCTGTCATTTCATCAATTTTCTTCACAGCATCGTCTGTTACTTTTTGAATGTCTTTTTCAAGACCCTTCAATTCATCTTCTGTAATTTCTTTAGCTTTTTCTTGCTTTTTCGCTTCGTCCATAGCATCACGGCGGATATTACGGATTGCGATTTTAGCATTTTCACCAACTTTTTTCACTTCTTTTGCCAAATCACGGCGTGTTTCCTCTGTTAAGGCTGGAATCACCAGGCGGATTACAGAACCATCATTAGCTGGAGTAATTCCAAGATCTGAGGCATTCAAAGCACGCTCAATATCTTTCAAAGATGATTTATCAAATGGGGTTACCAATAGCACACGCGCTTCCGGAATGGTAATTGAAGCGATCTGGTTAAGAGGTGTTTCGACACCATAATATTCCACCGTGATACGGTCCAAAAGACTCGCATTGGCACGACCGGCACGAATCGATGCAAATTCACGCGACAGACTTTGGTGAGACTGGCTCATCCGTTCTTGAGCTTTGGTTACAATTGCGTTAGACATTACTTATTTCTCCTTCTGTGAGTTATTAGAAACCGTTGTTCCGATTTGTTCTCCGAAAACAACACGGCGAATATTGCCGGCTTCATTCATATTAAAGACCACTAGGTCAATATCGTTATCCATAGATAAGCTGGATGCAGTAGAATCCATCACCGCCAAGCCCTTATTCAAAAGATCACGGTGTGTTAGTTCATCAAACTTAATAGCATCCGCATTTTTGCGAGGGTCAGAGTTATAAACCCCGTCAACTCCATTTTTAGCCATCAAGATCGCTTCCGCTTCAATTTCCGCTGCTCGGAGGGCAGCTGTCGTATCTGTTGAGAAGTAAGGGGAACCAGTTCCCGCTCCGAAAATCACAATCCGACCTTTTTCCAAATGACGAAGCGCCCGCCCCCGAACAAAAGGTTCAGCAACCTGATTCATTGGAATAGCTGTTTGGACCCGCGTATCTACACCCGCTTGTTGCAGCGAATCTGCCATTACCAAGGCATTCATCACAGTCCCCAACATACCAGTGTAGTCTGCCTGCACACGATCCATTCCAGCCGCTGCAGCAGGCTCACCCCGCCAAAGGTTTCCGCCACCAATAACAAGAGCAATCTGCACTCCCGCAGCCTGAACTTCGGCAATCTCTGCTGCCATTTTTTGGACCGTTAAAATATCAATCCCTACACCCCGTTCACCAGCCAAGGCTTCACCGGATAGTTTAATCAAGACACGATTGTATTTAGGTTTCACCATCTTACCTCTCCTTTTTTCATCCTATCTATTTTACCACTATAATTGCCATAAAGTCAAAATAGATGAATAACTACAATATAAGTCTTTCTAAGACCAGAAGCCTCCTGCTATTTATTCAAAAATCTATAAGGGCACCTCGAAAAACTCAATCCTTAAAAATCTAAACGTTGATTTATCAAGGTTTCAATAACTTAATTTGAAGAAAAACGGAGGTATTTAGAGGTGCCCATAAAAGTTTCCACCCTATGCCCCTTTTTGCTCCCTACAATAGCAAAAACCGCCTTGGATAGGTTCAATTCTGCGAAGCCTCGTCCAATTCCTGGCTTTCTTTGGCTTCTGCGAAGCCTCACTCAATTCCTGGCTTTCTTTGGCTTCTGCGAAACCTCGTCCAATTCCTGGGCATATGTAGGGTTTCTAGCGAAACCTCCATTGAATTGAAAACTCGTCCGTTTTCCGGACGAGTTTTTCATTCATATCGTAGTGCTTCGATAGGGTTGAGTTTGGAGGCTTTGTTGGCTGGGAGGAGGCCGAAGATGACTCCGATGCTGATGGAGAAGAGGGTGGATCCGATGACGGATTGCATGCTGATGACGGGTGGGCCGCCAAAGGCTGCGTTGAGGCTGTCTCCGATCAGAAAGACGATTCCGTAGGAAATCGCCAGGCCGATAAAGCCTCCGATGAGGGTTAGGACCACAGATTCCACGAGGAATTGAGTCAGGATGTTGCGGCGAGTTGCTCCCAAGGCTTTTCGTAAGCCGATTTCGCGCGTCCGTTCGGTAACGGATACCAACATGATATTCATAACTCCGATTCCTCCAACTAGGAGGGAAATTCCAGCAATGGAACCGATGACCATCTGGATGACTCCCAGTTGTTGTTGAATGTTTGCGAGTTGATCGGACACATCCATCACCTGGTATTCCCCTTGAGCGGGTCTCACCAATGCGGTCAAGCGGCGAGCGGCGGCAGATCCGATTTCAAGGGAGCGCTCGACATCTTCGACGCCGACAATAATGCTTTGGATTTCTGGGACTGAAAACTCAGCAGCCAATTGGGTATTGGTCATCAATAGTTGACCATTGGGATATTGATATTGGGCAGTAATATCATTCTTATCATAATCAAAGACGCCCATAATCCAGTAGTTATTGCCTTGAATTTTAATCAATTGGTTCAAAGCATTTTCTGGATTTGTAAAAAGCTTATTAGCCAGGGTTTTATCCAAAAGGACAACACGGGCAAATTGCTCATAGTCAGCTGTTACCAAGCTCCGTCCAGCTATTACTTGGTATTTCTGAGCCTTGAAATAAGAAGGTGAAATCCCTGTGACAGAGGCTCCTTTCACATCCTTACTTTCATAAGTGATTGTGGCAGTTGTTGAGTTGGAAACCAAATATTTAGTAACTCCTGGAATATTGAGGAGGTCTGCTACCTGGTTTTCAGCTACTTCTGGTTGTGGAGGCATGCTGGTCCCAAGTAGTTCCGATTCCGCATCAAAGAGTTCCTGACTGGTCACAATTCCACTGCCATCTTTTGACTTGATGGGCGAATAGTTAATCTGAACATTTTGTTGGGCTGACCCCAGATTCTTGGTAAAGGCCCGGTTCATCCCATCCCCAAAGGCAATGATTAGGACTACGGCTGCAACCCCAATAATGATTCCCAACATGGTTAGGAAGGAACGCATTTTATGGGAACGGATAGAGGCAATGGCAAATTTCCAAGTTTCCATTAGAGCCCTCCTTCCTTAGCTGAGTCCTGGGTGATCCGACCGTCACGGATGACGATTTGCCGAGTTGCATAAGCTGCAATTTCCGGCTCGTGTGTAACCATAATAATGGTCTTGCCCTCTTTATTGAGATCTGTCAGGAGTTCCATAATCTGATCCCCCGTTTTGGTATCCAAGGCTCCTGTCGGCTCATCGGCCAAGATAATCGCCGGCTCATTAGCCAAGGCTCTTGCAATGGCAACCCGTTGCTTCTGTCCCCCAGAAAGTTCAGACGGAAGATGTTTCATCCGCTCACTGAGATCAACCTTTTCCAAATAATACTTGGCTGTCTTTAAGCGCTCACGCGCGTTTTTTCCTGCATAAATCAAAGGAAGTTCAACATTCTGTAAGGCTGTTAATTTTGAGAGCAGGAAAAATTGTTGAAAGACAAAACCAATCTGGTGATTCCGAACATGAGCCAGCTTGTTCCCTGATAGACGAGCCACCTCTTGGCCTTCCAAATCATAGGATCCCTTGGTCGGTTGGTCTAAAAGGCCAATGATGTTCATCAGGGTGGACTTCCCAGAACCAGATGGTCCCATAATGGCTAAAAATTCCCCTTCTTCGACATCTAAATCAATGTCTTTAAGAACCTGAAGAACTTGATCCCCGTTGCGGTAGGACTTTTGGAGTCCTCTAATTTTAATTAGATTCGCCATCCTTATCGACCTCCTGACCTTGTTTGATTTGGTCATCAGGATTGGTAATAACCTGCTCGCCTTCTTTCAAACCTGCTGTAATGGCTTGGTTCTCTGCATCAGCACTTCCGATTGTTACTTGAACCTTCTTAGCTTTGCGCTTCTGATCGACAACCCAAACAAAGTGTTTCTCATCTTCTGTCACCAAGGCTGTGATTGGAACAACTGTCTGTTTGCCTTCATTTTGGACTTCCATGCTGACATTGAAACCTTGTTTCAATTCAGAAGCGTCCGAATTGATACTGACATTATAAGGGTATTTAGCACCACTATCTGCTGTCGCAGCGGCAGCTCCAGTGCTTTCACCCCCATTTTTAGGATAGTTTGAAATATAAGAGAATTCCCCTTCCCAGGTCTTCCCTGGGAAAACTTTCGAGGTGATTTTAACCTTTTGACCCTTGGCAATGTTTGGAAGGGTGTATTCTGTCACATCGCCCTTAACCTGCAAACCATCTTCACTAACAATATGGACTAAGACTTGACCAGCTCCTGTTGCTGACTTGGCTACATCCCGATTCACTTCGACAACAGTTCCCTCAATGCTTGAATAAACCGTTGTGGCATTTAAGGTGTTACCAGCTTTTTCAAGTCCTGCTACGGCATCCGCACGACTGTCATACAAATCATACAGGGAGTTTTGCGCATTTTGCTGGGCTGCTCCTGTAGCTGCACTGTAACCATAGCCACTTCCATCAGCGTCAGTACCTACAGCAGTTGAACCACTAGCGGCTTCGATTCCATAGACTTCTGCAGTATAGATTTGGCGGTCTACCTTGTTCACAGCTCGTTGGGCAATGTCATAATCTAGCTGAGCATTTTGGCTTTGGTACTGGACTAAAGGAGTCCCTACACCAACATAATCACCTACATTTACAAGAACATCTTGAAGGTCACCCTTGCTAGCATCCAAGTAGACGTACTGGTCCCGGTTAGCTGCAACCTGACCTGTTAACAAAGTGTTGGAAGCTACATTTCCAGATTTAACCTTAGCAATTTGATAGCCTGATGAAGTCTGCTCTACATCACTCGAAAAGCTATTTAATAACATGCCACCGACCCCAAGAATCAAGGCCGCTGCACCGGCTCCAATTGCAATCTTACCCTTGCTAAGATTTCCTTTGTCAAAGGAGAATTTTTTCATTGTATCCCTCTTTCTTAATTCTTAAATGCTTCAACTAAGACCTGAAATTCCTCATTGGTTAGGGTAATCCCCTTGCCCATCTTCTGATGATCCGGACTCCAGGTCCGCAGGTCAAATTTAGCAGGTACTCCATTAAAGCTGACCCGATTCAGCTCCTTGGTCCATCCCTTGTCATTCGTTGATAGTACTAGTAATTTTTCTTCAATTTCAAATGTAAAATCAGCCATGACTCCCCCTCTTTTTCATTTTAATACTATTATTTTACACTATTTTTCATGAAAGCTAAAGAATCTTAGACAATTCCTTCTTACAATATTGTAAGAAAGAATTAAAACCTGTATAATAAAAGAAAAACGAATAAGGGGGAAGCCGATGATCACACTTTGGGATACCATCAAGCAGCAAATGTCAGATTTTCTGGAAGCTGGGGATAGTAAAAATAAGTCCCACAAACACCTGGCAGAAATTCAAGCGACTTTGCAACGTGCACAAAATCAAAAACAAGCCGTCTTAGTCATCTATGGTAAAAAACACATTACCGGAACTATTGTCAAAATCAATCCGGATCAGAACCAGTTGATTATCAATAGCTTACCCCATAAAATTTCAACCATGATTCCCTTAAAAGATATCCGTCGGGTAAGTCCTGTTCCGCCAAAGATTCAATCAAGTCAGCTAAACTAGATTTAGCTAAACCAATCACTTCAGAACCACAGACTACTTATGATTTCTTCTTAGTATTGTTATCTTTTTGTAACATAAGAGGTCTGGAAAATATGGTATTCTATATAGTGATTTACACAAGGAGAGATTATGCCCGTAAGAGAAAATGTATTACGTGACCAAGAGGTCCTCCGTAATCCTCAACAACCCATTGAACAACCCTTTACCCAATATGACCCTGAACAAGACCAGGAACTACGCGAAAATCGCTACGAGTTCTACTACTACATGAATCTCGCAACCTTTTCGCTCATGACCATCCTCTTTAGTTTTATCTTCTTATCTCTAGAAGTAGCTTCGGTTTGGTCAATTTCTGGGGCAATCTTAATCAGTCTAGCCTTTTTGCAGGCCAGTCGCTATGTCCGAAATTACTACAAAGACCGTTCCAAGGTGCGCTAACAGCGCACCTTATTTTTTGAAACAAATTGCTTGCGCTTATTACTAACTAGTGATAAAATAATTTCAATTTAAGGGCACCTCTAAAAACCCCAGTTTTTCTTCAAATTGAATCACTCAAACCTTGATAAATCAACATTTAGATTTTCAGAAATTTAGTTTTTAGAGGTGCCCTTAAGAAAAACAACGGAGATAGCTACTATGAAAATCGAACTCGGAATCTCAACATTTGGTGAAACAACTCCCCTAGAAGGCAGCAATCAGGTCTTCTCACATGACAAACGCATTCGCCAACTGGTCAAGGAAATTGAAGTGGCTGATGAAGTAGGCTTGGATGTTTACGGGATTGGGGAACACCACCGCGACGACTTCGCCGTCTCAGCACCTGAAATTGTACTTGCAGCGGGTGCTGTTAATACCAAGAATATCCGTCTCACCAGCGCTGTCAGCATCCTATCCAGCCTCGATCCAATCCGCGTCTACCAGCAATACGCAACCATCGACGCCCTCTCCAACGGACGCGCCGAAATTATGGCCGGCCGCGGCTCCTTTACCGAATCCTTCCCCCTCTTCGGCCAAGACCTCAAGGATTATGACAACCTCTTTGATGAAAAATTAGATCTACTCCTCTATGCTAACCAAGAAACCAAACTAAAATGGAAGGGCCATCACACCCAGAGCATTGATCACCGTGAAATCTACCCAAGAGCGGTCCAAAAACAACTCCCTATCTGGGTAGCCACTGGTGGTAACGTTGAATCCACTGTTAAAATTGCGCAAATGGGACTACCAATTGTCTACGCCATCATCGGTGGCCAACCAAGCTACTTCAAACCTCTTATCGATGCCTACCGCACCATCGGCAAAGAAAATGGCTTCAAGGACCAATACCTCAAAGTTGCTGCCCACTCTTGAGGCTTCATCATGGAAGACGGCGAAGAAGCCCGCAAACGCTACTTCCACCCAACCAAACAAGTCGTCGATGCCATCTCCAAAGATCGACCACACTGGACCCCACTCAGCTACGACAAATACCTCCAGCAAGTAGGACCAGACGGAGCGATGTTTGTCGGTAACCCCGATCAGGTCGCTGAAAAACTGATCAAGATGATTGAAGAACTCGGCCTCAACCGCTTCATGCTCCACCTCCCACTCGGCTCCATGCCCCACGAAGACGTCCTCAAAGCCATCGAGCTTTTCGGAAAAGAAGTCGCTCCTAAAGTACGCGCTTATTTCGCAGACAAATAATCCCGAATTATTCATAGATAACTAAAAAACTTCCAGAATCCCTGATAGATCAAGGTTTCTAGAAGTTTTTGATTTTCACCCATTGGGTGAGACAAAGAAACCAGGCGGAATCCTTAGATTATCAACGATTTCACCTGATTTTTATAGTGGGGATGAATGATTAGGGATTAAAGCAGAAATGAGCTGCTCCTGTTGCTCCACCACCCCAGAAACCGGCAGCTGCTCCAGATACTGTCCCGACAACTGGGAGAGCAACTGTCCCAGCGCCAGCTCCTAGTACTGCACCACTTAGTGCACCACCAACTGTACCAAGTCCACATTGTACCCAGTTTCCACCAATAACTTCAATCAGTTCCACATCTGTCATATTCATCATTTGGAAAACCTCCTCAGTAATGGCTCCACCTAATCCGTCTGCAGAAATCCGGGTCCCATAAAATTTCTGAAAAACTAGGTGACTAAGAAAAAAAGCTAGATAACTCCATTTGAAGATATCTAAAATCAGCACAGAAGAAATCATAATGTACCTATAACACTAAGAATCCCTTCCAATTATTTATTCGAAAACTCCACAAAAATTCTCAAATTGAATTATCCGTCAACTTATTTTGCAATCCCATTTCCCTTCCTAATCATCGCTCTCAACAAACTGAGAAAACAAACCAGTCCGAAGGTATTAAGTACAAGCCCAAGAGGGGACTGAAGGTGCAAGTAATTCTCAAAAATACGAACCAAGAACAATATAATACCTATAAAAACAACCACTTTTTTCATCTAAAATTCCTCACTTTCTGAATCGAGAGACACAGCACTAGAATCGCCATTACCTTTCACATTTAGTACTCTTATTCTACCACCTAGCACCTAAAATCTTGTACCAATGTCTCAAACGGTCGCTCAAAAGTTCCCAATGGTAAGGATAAGGCCTCCAATCGTAAAAAGGGGATTTTTGCCGGTCAAAAAGTAGGAAGCGGGATAGTAGGCGGTAAAGGCGAAGGGAATGACAAAGTAGAAATCTTTGTCGAGAAAGCGTTTTCTTATAAGATTATTCTAGCACTTTTAGAGCTAGCAAGCAAAGAATATTGGGGGCAAAAATAAAAAAGCTGCGTGGAAACAAAAGATGGTCCACACAGCTCCTGACCCAATAAATCTTCGGTCGCTTCATTTTTGAAAGATCCGGAGCAGGCCTAATCTAGGTCTTCACCATTGCTTGCGATAACTTGTTTATACCAGTCAAATGATTTTTTCTTGAAACGTTTAAGACTTCCCCGACCCTCGTTATCCCGATCCACGTAGATGAATCCATAGCGCTTCTTCATTTCACCGGTTCCAGCTGAAACTAAGTCGATACAGCCCCAGGTGGTATAGCCTAGGAGTTCAACGCCATCTTCAAGGATGGCATCTTTCATGGCTGCAATGTGTTTGCGCAAATAATCAATGCGATAATCGTCTGCAACATGGCCAGTTTCATCTGGTTTATCAATAGCACCAAGTCCGTTTTCTACAATAAACATCGGTTTTTGGTAACGATCCCAAATGGCATTCAAGGTGATTCGAAGACCTAGTGGGTCAATCTGCCAACCCCATTCAGAAGATTCCAAATAAGGGTTTTTGAGAGAAGCAAAAATATTCCCTTCTGTTTTTTCTTGAACCTCTGGGTCTCCCGATGCAACTCGGCTAGAATAATAGGAGAAGGAAATGAAGTCAACAGTGTAGGCTCTCAACAAGTCCAAATCTTCATCAGTCATTTTGACATCAATTCCCAACCGTTCCCATTTCTTCTTGGCGTAATTAGGATAGGTTCCACGCGCCTGGACATCAATAAAGAAATAATTCTCCCGATCTTCTTGAAGAGCAGCCCAATAGTCTCTTGGGTGAGAGGTATTTGGGTAGTATTGGCCTGCAGCTAACATACAACCCACCTTATTCTCGGGATCAATTTCATGGGCAATTTTGGTGGCAATGGCAGAAGCTACTAATTCATGGTGAGCAGCTTGGTATTTGACTTGCTCCTGGTTTTCACCCTCCTCGAAATAGAGACCTGCCCCCATAAATGGGGCGTGAAGGATCATATTAATTTCGTTAAAGGTTAACCAGTAGCGGACCAAGCCCTTATAACGAGCAAATAGCGTTCGGCATAGTCGTTCATAAAACACCAGCATTTTACGATTCCGCCACCCTCCGTACTCTTCAATTAAATGCATTGGGCAGTCAAAATGGGTAATGGTGACCAGAGGTTCAATTCCATATTTATGGCACTCTTTGAAGAGTTTTTCATAAAATTCCAAACCTTTTTCATTTGGCTCAACTTCATCGCCTTTCGGAAAAATCCGAGTCCATGCAATGGACAGACGGTAGGTTTTGAACCCCATCTCCGCAAAAAGCGCAATATCCTCCTTGTAGTGGTGATACATATCAATAGAATCTTTGGCTGGATAGAAATAGCCCTCCTCGAAATCAACCATTTTCCGCTGACCGGTAATAATTGCCAAGCGCTCCTCTCCAACAGGAACGACATCAACATTGGCCAAGCCACGACCATCCACATTATAAGCTCCTTCACACTGGTTGGCAGCTGTTGCGCCACCCCATAAAAAATTCTTTGGAAAACGTGTCATTGCTACTACTCCTTTACTTTTATCTAATTGTTTCTTTCCTTAACGAACCGTTGTCAATAAGTAGTCCCCAACCTGGACAGCCTTTTCTTGGCTGACAAGAATATCCTTGTAGAGAGAGGTGTTGGTAATGATAATAGGCGTTGTAACGGGAAGACCAGCTTCCCGAATCTTCTCAATATCAAAGGCCAATAGTTTTTGACCAACCTCGATTCGATCGCCGACTTCGACAAAACTTTCAAAACCTGCTCCTTGTAAGGAAACGGTGTCCATGCCAATATGAAAGAGAATCTCCGCCCCATCTTCTGTCCTCATTCCAAGAGCATGCTTACTTGGAAACAGTAAGGTAATCTCTCCCTTGGCTGGGGCATAAAGAATATTTTGACTGGGCTCAATCGCAAGTCCTTTTCCCATAGCTCCTGATGCGAAAACAGGATCAGGAACATCAGCTAGGGACAGGATTGTCCCCTCAAGTGGACTAGCAACAATTTCTTGCTGAATTTCCTTGAGCAGCGACATCGGTTCATCTTCTTTTTCCTCAAGGACTCCATCACCATAGAGGTTGGCAACTGGCAGAGCCATCTGAGCCCCAAAAGAAATCACCAGAGCTGCTACTGAAGCAATGATGGAAGAGATAACACCAGACATACTTCCGTTACTTGTATCGATTAGGGATGGATAAAGAAAAATACCAAGCCCGCCAACGGAATAAGCAACAATTCCTGCAAACATTACATAGCCACCAATAAGGGCACTCACCATACAGCTCACAATAAAAGGGGTACGCATAGGCAGTGTAATTCCGTAAATTGCTGGCTCTGTAATCCCAAAAATAGCGGAAATAAGAGCAGGTAAGGAAAGACTTTTCACCTTGGCTTCTTTACTTTTCAGCACAATGGCTAAAAGGACACCCACCTGTGTAAAACTAGGGAAGAGGGCTGGCACCAAGATTGCCGAAAAGCCTTGACTAGCCGTTTCGACAATGGCCAAGGGAACAATCGCCCAATGCATCCCAAACATCACCATCACTTGCCAGAAACCACCCAGTACAACTCCGTAAAGCACCGGACTGATACCCATAATAAACTGGAAGAACCAGCTCAAGGCATCGGATAACACATTCCCAACTGGACCAACCACTAAGAAGGTCACTGGAACTGCTAGCAACAGGGTCACAAAGGGGACTAAAAACAATTTGACCACGTCTGGGATAAGTTTTCGAGCTCCTCTTTCAATATAAGAGGCAATCCAAACTGCTAAAATTGCTGGAAGAACAGTTGAGTAGTAGCCTCCAGTTGGAAGCGGGTGTGTCAAGAATTTTGTGTAAACTCCAAAGCAGAGTTTGAATGTGTGTATTAATCGGACAAGGAATTGTAAGGA
>NZ_WSRS01000043.1 GCF_009767945.1 Streptococcus danieliae
GAGGGACAATGACTTGGGCGTTTCTCTAAGGAGCCTTCGATGATTTGAGCCATACGATTGCGTCTATCTTTACGATAAATAAGCCAGTCTTCTTTGAAAGTGATGTCTAGGTCTTGAATTCCGAGTAATTTTTGAGGGCACCTCTAAAAACCCCAGTTTTTCTTCAAATTGAATCACTCAAACCTTGATAAATCAACATTTAGATTTTCAGAAATTTAGTTTTTAGAGGTGCCCTTGAGTATTATAATCCATATAAAGCAATTCCTATTCTGATGTTTTTTTTGTTCACTTATCAGTTTAACAGGAATTGCTTTTTTTGTGCTCTGAATGACAAAAAAAGCTGTATGGAATTTGAACTTTCCACACAACTTATTATAGAACCCAAAAACCTTGCCCTCGAAAATAGGGGCAAGGTTTTTTCATATAGAAACGGAGAAGCTCTCCACGACTAACCGGTAAATTCATCTGGTAGGAGAATCACTTGGGTGCGATTTTGCTCGACAATATAAACTTCCCTTGGATAGCTGGGATCAAAGGGATAGGGCAAATCAAATTGAATCCAGGAAGGGGTCTGGTTACTTCGGTATTCTAAACTGACCTGATTGTCTGCGTTTTTTAGAATCCGGAAATGGAGGGGAGATATCAGGTCGAACACACCTGTCAGATTTTTGTCGATGACAAACCAGAAGGAATCGATTAACTCGGATGGAAGACTGGTGACAATGCCGAAGGAGGCATAGCGTTCATTAGGGTTTGAAAAAGGCATCTGGACTCCTTTCATAGTAAAAGAGGCATGTGGAACCCACACTACCTCTAAGGCTAACTTTACCGATTTTTGAGTTCTAAATAGCGTTTGTACCAAATATTTACATAGGATTGAGAGAAGGGACCGCGGCCATTGTTAATCCAATCCACTAGAATTTTCACATTCTCTTTGAGAATAAAGTCGATATCCTCTGAATAGTTCATTTGCTTCTTATGACGTTCATACTCTTCTACATCCAGTAGACGTTTTTCCCCGTCCGCAAAGACCTTGACATCCAAGTCGTAGTCGATGTACTTGAGGGCTTCCTGGTCCAGATAGTAGGGGCTGGCCAGATTACAGTAGTAGGAGACGCCATTATCGCGAATCATAGCGATAATATTGAACCAATACTTTTTGTGGAAATAGACAATGGCTGGTTCACGTGTCACCCAACGACGACCATCACTCTCGGTAACCAGTGTATGGTCATTAACGCCAATGAGGGCGTTCTCGGTTGTTTTTAGTACCATGGTATCGCGCCAAGTGCGGTGCAGATGCCCATCATGCTTATAACTTTGAATTGTAATAAAGTCGCCTTCTTTTGGAAGTTTCATATGCTACCAACTTTCTACAATACACTTACTCTCCAATTATATCACAAAAGAGAATGAAATAGGGGAAGGGAACCTCGTAGAAGGAGGAGCAAGATCTTGCAAAAGAGCTAGTCCAGATCTCTCAGGGCCTGATCAAGTTGGCTTTTAATCCGGTCATAGTCAAAGCCCTTGCGGAGCAGGGCCTGGGTCAGCCGCTGTTTGAGTTGGAAGCCCTCGTATTTTCGCTGGTAACGGCGGAGGGCCTTGTCCAGTTCCTTTTCGAGTAGCTCCTCCTCGGTGTCCGGATCCTTTTCCCAGCTCAGTTGACTTAAAGCCTGTCGAATACTGTCGGGATCGAAGCCTTTTTGGTAGAGGGCTTGTTGGATTTTGGTTTTGAGGTTGCGGTGGCTCAGACGCTGGCTGTATTTGCGTTGGAGTTTTTCGGCTTCTTTGAGGGCCAGGGGACTAAAGTCGAGTTGCTCCAAGCTTTGGGCAATGATGGTTGGGGCAATTCCTTTTTGTTTGAGCTTTTCTTGGAGACGGTAGGGCCCCTTGTTCCCTGTCCGAAGCTGGCTATCGAGGTACTGTTGGCAGTAGCGCTGGTCATTAATCCAGTTGTCCGCTTCCAAATCTCGGAGGATGGTTGTGACTTGGGACTCTGCGATTTGGTATTTGATGAGGTAGTCCCGAACTTCTTTTTTAGTCCGATTTTGAAAGGAAATGTAGTAGAGGGCCAGGTTTTTACCGTAGGAAATTTGTGCGAAGGCACGAATTTCCTCTAATTCTTCAGGAGTCACTTCCTTCCCTTGTGAGAGCAGATAGCGAACCAGGGTGTCTTCGGTGATGTAGAAGGCTTGCCCCTGGTCCGTTTCTAAGAGGTAGAGTCGTTTTTTCTTTTGGAGTTTAGTTATTTTCATAGGCCTATTATACCTTTTTATTGTCCAATAGATAAACGATCGACCGCGGAGGGCATTCTGTTTTGACAAGGAGTTTCAAAAAAGGCACACAGTTCCGAATTTTTTGTTGTAAAATAAGGGTATGAGAGTAAAACAAAGAATTCCATTGAAAATCAAACGAATGGGGATAAATGGAGAGGGGATTGGTTTCCACAAGGGGACGCTGGTGTTTGTGCCGGGGGCTCTGAAGGGGGAGGATGTCTTCTGTCAAATTAGTCGTGTGAAGCCTAATTATGCGGAGGCACGTTTGCTGAAGGTGAATAAGGCTTCACGTTTCCGAGTGGATCCAGCCTGCCCCATCTATGAGACTTGTGGGGGCTGTCAGATTATGCACTTGCAGTATCGGAAGCAACTGGAGTTTAAGCGGGATGTGTTGAAACAGGCCTTGAAGAAATTCAAGCCGGAAGGTTATGAAGACTATGAACTACGGCCAACCCTAGGGATGAAAAAACCAACCTACTATCGGGGGAAACTGCAGTTCCAGACTCGGCGGGTCAAGGGGAAGGTGGCGGCAGGTTTGTTTGCGGAAAACTCACACCGTCTAGTGCCGGTAATGGATTGTCTGGTTCAGGATAAGACTACTCAAGCGATTGTCAATCGTACAGCTGAACTCTTGGATGACTTGAATATTCCAATCTATGACGAGCGGAAAGAACAGGGAGTTCGGACGGTTATGGTACGGCGAGCCCGTAAAACAGGTCAGGTTCATATGATTTTTGTTCTGAGCCGTAGACTGAAATTAGGACGTTTGATCCAGCGCTTAACAGAGGAGTTTCCAGCGATTCGGACCATTGCGGTCAACATTCAGCCTAAGAAAACCAGTGAGATTTACGGAGTGGAGACGGAAATTATTTGGGGCAGTGAGCACATCCAAGAAGGGGTATTGGACTACGATTTTGAGCTGTCCCCACGCGCCTTCTACCAGCTAAATCCCCAACAGACCGAGGTCCTCTACCAAGAGGCAGTGAAGGCCTTGGAAGTCAAACCCACAGATCATTTAATTGATGCCTATTGTGGGGTCGGAACCATCGGCTTTGCCTTTGCCAACAAAGTTGCCTCTGTACGAGGGATGGATATCATCCCCGAAGCGATTGAAGATGCCAAAAGTAATGCCCGCCGTATGGGATACGACAATACCTATTATGAAGCCGGAACAGCAGAAAGCATCATCCCTCGCTGGTATGCGGAAGGCTACCGAGCAGATGCCTTGATTGTTGACCCGCCTCGGACCGGCTTGGATGATAAACTCTTACAAACCATCCTGACCTATCAGCCAGAGAAGATGGTTTATGTGTCCTGTAATGTGTCCACCCTGGCCCGTGACTTAAAAACCTTGGCCCAGGCCTATCAGGTGGAGTATATCCAATCGGTGGACATGTTCCCCCATACAGCCAGAACCGAGGCTGTTGTGAAATTACTGAAAAAATAAAAGGTAGAGATTATCCTGCTAAAGACAAAAGCTAAGGCGAAAGATTAGGATGCTACACGTAAACAAAGGAAGAACGTGGGACAGAACTAATTTTTGGAAAAAAGTTTGGACCAGACTTCCATTAAATCCGATTCTTGCTGATGTTTTTAGTAGAATGAACTTAATGGAGCGACGAGGGAGTGGTTTGCGAAAAATTCTGGATAGTTACATGGGGTTCGAAAGTTATTCAGAAAAATTATTGCCCAAATTTCAATCAACGAATAGTGAATTTATCGTTATTCTACAAAATTTGAATTATCATAGTGGCGATAAAGTGGCGATAAAAAGTGGCGATAAAGTGGCGATAAAAAGTGGCGATAAGAAGTCACAAATGGCTGTGATTTTACAATTTGCCCAGCAACAGGAATCGTTCCGTACGAAGGATGTTGAGTGGCTATTAGGAATTGGACCGTCTCGAGCACGCAAATTGATTTCAGAATTGGTTGTGGAAGGACATTTGGAAGCTTTGGGGAAAAATCGGAATCGGAGATATCAATTAGTGAAATAGCTCATACAGCCAGAACCGAGGCTGTTGTGAAATTACTGAAAAAATAAAGGAGTTAGTATGCGCGAACAAGAATTTTTAAAAGATATGGAACAATGGTTGAAGTTACAGGTCACGACCAATGAAATGGCGGTGGCTGAGAGTCACCGGATCTGGGAAGAAGAGAAGGATGAGGCGGCGCGTGAAGCTTGGATTCGTTATGAAAGTCGTTTGGATGCCTATACTTTTTTGCTAGGCAAATTTCTAAACTTCCATGATGGTAAGTCTTTCCATGATTTACCAGAAGGATTTTTGGATAAAAAATTCTATTAAAAATCGAAAAAGGGGGATACGATGTATAGTTATCTCACAAAATCAATTGAAAAAGGTTATGCTCCAGTAACGGAAGCTGATTTTTTAAGTCTATTTGCGGATTTAGGTCTGATGAAAGGGGACCTTGTCCTAGTCTATGCATCCTTATCTTCTTTAGGTTATGTTGTGGCTGGTGCTGAGGCGATTTTTAAAGCCTTGCAAGAGCAGGTTGGCACTGAGGGAACGATTGTTGTCCCGTCTCAAACTGTGGAAATTTCAGATCCTAGCTCTTGGCAATATCCAGCTGTCCCGAGTGAGTGGTTTGAGAGTATCCGGGAAAATATGCCTGCTTATGACAGGAAAACCTCCTTCTCTAAAAGTATGGGTCAATTTAGCAACTATATTGGACGTCTGCCCCAGGCTGCTCGTTCGGATCATCCCATGTATTCCTTTACAGCAATTGGCAAGCAAGCAGAGGCAATTGTTGAGATAGATGGACTGGATTTTCCCTTTGGAGAAAACTCAGTTTTATCAAAATTATACGATGCTAAGGCCAAGATTGTTATGATTGGCACGGACTTTGAAACGAATACCTCCCTCCCTCTAGCCGAGCATTCTGTGGGGCGTGATGCGATTGTTGAACGCAGTAAAATCCTGCGAGACGGGGAAGCGACCTGGTGTGAGTTCAAAAATATCGCTTTCGATCTCTATGATGATTTTCTTGAGATCCAATCGCAATTTTTTGAAAAATACCCTCCTAAGCAAGGCAACATCAATGATGGGAAGGTATATTGTTTTAACATGGTTGATTGTGTGGATTTTGCTAAGAAACATTTTCAGAAGAAGAGTAGGGTGGAAGTGTAGTAGAATTTCACATTTTATAGTAATCGTGATTGAGAGACCTTGTCCGATTTGGGCAGGTTTTTTATTTGCAGCCTATTTGAGTAGGATTTGATTTTGGGACAACCAAAAAAGCCCACGTGGGGCTTGATTTCTTTAAACTTGGCTGTCCTTCCAACGAAGGGCTAATTTCCTGGAGAGGCTTGAGATAAGGAAATTAATGCAGAAGTAGGTAAGGGCCACTAGTGCATAGAGCGTAAAAACCTGTTGGGGTTGGAAGTAGCGGCCCATAAGGATTTGGCTCTTTCCGAATAGTTCTTGCAGGGCGATAACAGAATAGAGGAAGGAGGTATCCTTGATGACGGTTACAAATTGGGAAATAATGGCCGGCAGCATTTTGCGGAAGGCTTGCGGGAAGATGATCAGTGTAAAAATCTGATAGCTGGTAAAGCCTTGGGAGAGGCCGGCCTCGGTTTGGCCGTGGTCAATTGCATTGAGGCCGCCTCGGATGATTTCTGCTAGTGCTGCGGATGTAAAAATGGTAAAGGAGAGAATCCCTGCAGGAAGGGATTTGACCTGAAATACCAAAAAGATAATGAAAATCCACAAGAGGTTAGGGACATTTCTGACAAATTCAATATAGATGCCTGCAATCAGTTTGAGGAGCTGATTGTGGCTATTTCGCATGATGGCGAGGATAGTCCCGAAAAGGGTTGAGAGGATAATCGCCGACACAGAAATAAGCAGTGTGGTCCCTAAGCCCTGGAGGAGGAAACTCAGATTGTAACTGGTAAAAAGTTCAGACATAAGCTTTCCTTTCTAGTGTTAGAGACTGTAGGTCCCTTTGTTGGCTTCTTCGATTCGTCTCCCCCAAGTCGCTAGTGGAAAACATAGAATGAAGTAGAGGAAGGCTGCTCCAGCAAAGGCTGGGACGTAATTGGTGCTTTCGAAGGCCCAAGATTTAGCAACAAACATGATGTCGGCACCGGAAATGATGGCGACGGTTGCAGTGTTTTTAATCAGGTTAACGACCTGGTTGGTCAGTGGGGGGAGGATGGTCCGGATGGCTTGGGGAATGATAATCAGCCGCATGGACTGAGCATAACTAAACCCTTGAGAAAGGGCGGCTTCCGTTTGCCCCTTGGGAACAGCCTCGATTCCTGAGCGGAACACTTCTGCAATATAGGCCCCGTGGTAGAGTCCGACACAAAGAATGCCGGTCCAAAAGGCTGAAATCATAATGGCTCCCTGAGAAACGATGGCAAGACCATAATACACAAAAACAAAGTGAATCAGCAGTGGGGTATTCTGGAAGAATTCCACATAAACGCGGCTACAGGTCTGGGCAATTTTTGAGTGGCTGGAGGCCATGGCCGCAAAGAGGATCCCTAATAGCATGGCCAGGATGAGGGAGCCGGCGGCTAGTCCGAGTGTGTAGAGAAAGCCTTGGAAAAAGCTGCTAGACTCTTGGAAAAGAGCTGCCCATCGACTGAGCGCAAAGGGACTGGTTGTACTTGCAACTAGCATAGAACCTCCTTAGTTTTTTGTTGGTTGTTCAGATTTGAGATTGTAGGTCTCTTGAATCTGTTTCAAAGTGCCATCTTGGTTCCACTTCTCAATCAAGCTATTGATGTAGTTGATTAGTGGACCGTTGGACTTTTTGCTGGCAATCCCGTATTCCTGGGTGTTAAAACCTTGGTCCAGGATTTGGGTTTGTTTGCTGGTGTAGCCAGAGAGGATGGACTTGTCAACGGAAAAAGCATCGATCCGTTGGGCATAGAGTGAGATGGCCAATTCCGGGAAGGAGCCTAGTTCAACAAAGTTGAAGGAGAGACCGTTCTCTTTTGCGAAGGCTTTGAGGTTGGCCTTGGTGGTGGATCCTTGGGAGACGCCGATGGTTTTACCGTCCAGAGCCTTGGGATCTTGAATACCGGATTTTTTATTAACTAGAAAACCAATCTGGTCGTAGTAGTAGGGGGTCGAAATCGCATAGGACCCTTGCCGTTGAGGGGTAATAGTGTAGGTGGCGATGATAAGGTCGACCTGGCCATTGTCCATCAAGGGTTCACGGGTGTGGGAGGTTACAGGTGTGTATTCAATTTTGACACCGAGTTCTTGAGCGATTTCCTTGGCGATGTCAATTTCCATTCCGTGATACTGGTTGTCCTGAGGATCTAGGTAGCCGAAGTTCGGGACATCCTGTTTGACCCCGACGCGGAGAACGCCGGCATCTTTGATCTTTTGCGCTTGCTCGGGAAGTTCAGCTGCAGCAACACTGCTGGATAGAAAGAGCAGGCTGAGACAGAAGGCGACCAGAAAACTGAGCTGTTTGGTGATTTTCATAGTTTCCTCCTAGTCTTCCTTGACCTTGTCACTGGTATGGTTGATGATTTTGCTGAGGAATTGTTGGGCCCGCGGTTCTTGAGGATTGTCAAAGAATTCATGGACATCGGTCGTGTCTACCAGAATTTCACCGTCGGCCATAAAGATAATCCGATCGGCAACTTCGCGGGCAAAGCCCATTTCATGGGTAACAACGACCATGTTGGTGCCGCTACGGGCTAGTTTTTGCATAACGACCAAGACATCGCCGATGGTTTCTGGATCCAAGGCCGATGTTGGTTCGTCAAAGAGTAGGAGTTCGGGTTTCATAGCCAAGCCTCGTGCGATGGCTACCCGTTGTTTTTGCCCACCCGATAGCATACCAGGATAGGAGTCCTTCCGGTCCCACATGTTTACATAGGTCAGGTATTTTTCAGCCAAGGCTAAGGCTTCCTTGGGATCCATTCCTAATACTTTAATGGGAGCAAGTGTGACATTTTCGAGTACAGTTTTGTGGGGATAGAGATTGAAGTGTTGAAAAACCATGCCGACTTCTTTGCGAAGTTGAACCAGATCCTTGTTGGAAGCCTGAACGAGTTCGTGTCCATTGACAATTAGGCTGCCGGTTTCGATCGATTCTAGGGCATTGATGGTCCGGATGAGGGTTGATTTACCAGATCCGGATGGTCCTAAAAGGACAACCACCTGGCCTTTTTCGATTTCTAGATTAATATTTTTAAGGGCGTGGTAGTCGCCGTAGTACTTTTCGACATTTTTAAATTGAATGAGGGACATAAATTTTCTCCTTTTGTCAGAAAGTCTTTCGTTTTTTGTTAGTTTATCAAAAATAGCTTGAAATCGCAAGAAACTGTGTTAGATATTCTAACACAAGGGTTTGAGTGACCTTTTTCTGCAGCAATTTATCTTTGGCTGGGTAAAGGACAAGTGTTTCTTTTGACGGGGTCCTTCTTGAATTTTTAATTAAAAAACAGTATAATAAGACTATAATCATTATTCTAATATAAATAAGTCGAAATTCCCTATGTAGTTAGGAAGGGGAATTCTCATACTCCTTGAAAATATCCCTCTTATGGCAAAAAATTCCATTAGATGCCTATTTCCATCGAGTATCGCCAGCCAATAATTAGAAAGGAGTTCACAATGGAATTTAAAAAAGTTTTGTTGGATTCCCTTGAGTCGGTTTATACAGTCTGTCATCTCCAACATCCAGATGGAGAATATGTATTGGCCGCTTCGGAAGGAAAAGAAGGGGCTTGTTTTGCCTATGATGTGCGAAATCAGTTTCAAAAACAGCTTGTTTGGCAAGGGCCGGGTGGGACAAGGTCAATTATCCAGGTTCCCGGAAGTCTCGACTTTGTGGCCACCCAGGGATTTTATCCGGATTATGATGCCGCCCATTGTCGTCTGGTCTATGGGCATTTTGAAAATGGGTCCTGGCTGATTCAACCCATGCAGGACTTTCCTTATCTGCACCGTTTTGACTTGATTGCTGCAAAAGAGGGGCAAGGTGTCCATTTTTTGGGGCTTTCGATTGCCAATTCCAAGTTATTTCCAGAGGACTGGTTGGACCGAGGCAAGGTCTATGTCGGGCACTTGGATAGGGAGGGTCAGCAGTTGGAGGCCGTTGAGGAACTGCCCTTGCGATTATTGAAATTGCACGGTTACTTCCCTGTCCACCAAGAAGGCTATTCCTTCATCAGTGCTGTCGAAGGTGTTTTTAAGCTCCATATTCCTGAGCGTCTCGGAGCTCCTTGGTCTGTGGAGCAGGTCTATGATCAGGAAATTAGTGACTTGGTTGAGGTTAACTGGTCTGGTCCGGAAGCCAAAGACAAGGCCTTGATTCTTGGTTTTCAAGGGGATCGCTTGCAAGTCTTAAATGCCCTTTTCCAACAAGAAATCTACCGCTTTCCTGAGGCCACCCCTTTTGTCCAAGCCCTTTGGGCGGGATCTTTAGCAGGTCGGGCTAGTGTCCTTTTGGGTTATCGTGAGGGGCGAGCAGAGTTGTTACTCCTGCAAATGCAGGAGCAGGAGGTTGTGACCTACCGAGTTGCTGAGCAGGTCGGAGCGACTAGTGTGCTGGCTTTTAACTACGAGGGACAGGATTATATCTTATCCGCTAACCGTGCGCAAAACCAGCTGGTCTGCTACCAAATTGTCAAAAAAGACTAGCGGAAATAAACAAAAAAAACTCGGATTTAATCCGAGTTTTTGAATATGCTAATTGCCGGGATTGAACCGGCGACCTCATCCTTACCATGGATGCGCTCTGCCAACTGAGCTAAATCAGCAACTTACCTACTTAGTATACAAGATGACCAAGTAGGTGTCAATAGTTTTTTTGAAAAAACTTTGAAAAATTAACGGAACTTGAATCCTTCGTAGACTAGGTCTAGTTTTGGATTGATTTTATGGATCTGTTTGCTGAGGGCAGTCATCATGGGCTGAGGGCCACACATAAAGACTGTACCAGCTTCAGGAAGATTCTCTTCTTGGAAGTTGAGGTAACCATCAACTTGGCTATTAATGAGGTGGAGGTTGAAGTTGGGTTTTTGCGCTGCCTCTGTCTGGAGCAGTTCCAGATGAACAGCGTTTTCTTCACCTGTGTAGGCATAGTAGAGGTCAATTTCTGCCTGGGGTTGTTGGGCTTGGCGTAGGCCTGCCAAAAAGGGGGTTAGGCCAATTCCACCGGCAATCCAAACTTGACGCTCAGCTCCCTGATTGAGGAGCATGTGGCCATAGGCCCGGTCGAGGCCAACCTTGTGGCCGACTTTGAGATTGTGGTAGAGGTTGGCGGTGTGGTCACCAGAGTTTTTAATGGTAAACTGGATCGTTTTTCCTTGTCCACCTGAGATGGAGAAGGGATGAGCCTTTTTTTCAAAGCCGTCTTCGCGGACTTGGAGAAAGGCAAATTGGCCAGCTTCGAAGGGGAAGTCCTTTTGCAATTGCAGGGTCAGCTCGATGGTATCATGGTTTAGTTTTTCAATCTTTGTCACTTTGCCAAAATGCGAAAAACCAAAGGTTGGGTAATAAACCATGGTGTAGAGAGCGGAACCGATGCCGACGAGGGCAAAAAGGCCAGTGACCACACCTAGAGGGGTCCAGCTAAAGAGAGTGCCGCCCATGATCATATAGGTATGGAGGAGCCCAAAGAGGTAGGCTGGGAAAACCAGGCGATGAATCCAGCGCCAGGTTTCATAAGGAAGTTTGGTTCCTAAAAAGGCTACCAGAATGAGGGTCAAAAAGAGTCCCAAGCTGATATCGCCCATTTGGGCAGCCAGGTGTTGGCCCCAGAGGGGAGCCAAGAGGCCAACCATGCCAATTCGGTGAAGAAAGATGAGCACCAAGGAGAAGGAAGCTAGCATCTTATGGTATTGGTAGACGTGCTCCAGGCCATTAAAGAGCTGCTCCAACCAGCTAGCACGAGTGGTGAGCAGAAAGCTCAGTGACAGGGCGGTTAGGGCAAAGGCTGGGATGATAAAATTCACCAAGCCGGCCTGAGACCAAGCCCAGGCTGTTAAAGCAAATTAGATAAGAAGGAATAAAATTCCTTTAAACGATTTCATGAAAAAACTCCTATCTAGTAATAAAAATCTTTTCCAGTATACCAAAAGAGCACCTGAACAGCAACTAGTCTGTTTTAGGTGCTCTGCTATTTTTCGCTTAGCCTCACTTAAGAGTCTTTTTTAGGGGCTTCCCGCCGAACTTTTTGGCGTAGTTGTAGGAAGGCCTGACCAAAACTAAAGAGAAGATCCCTTTGCTGGGACGTCAAGGTTTGGCTACTTTGGATGACTTTCAAGACGGAGCTAATAGCGTCCCGTTGGAGAAAGGCATTGATCGAAGTGATACCTCCCTCTTCAAGGATGGAGAAGAAGGTTTGAATGACTTCGGCCAGATTCTGATCGGGCACCTGCTCAACCAACTGGAGCATGGTTTCCTCTAATTGCTTGCTTTCAGCAGAGAGTTCCGGGGCCTGTTTAAAGGCATGTTCGCTGATTTCCCAAGTAAAGGTATTGTGTTGGGACAGACCATTACGCACCGTGCTCTGGACAATCTGAGCCGGAGCTTGCGAATGGAGGAGGATCCCAACCACCGAATTTTCAGGGATGTAGCGTTGAATTTTCTCGTGAATATTCTGGTAGCCAGAACTATTTAAAACACTGGTGTGGAGTCCTGGACCATCAAAGGAATAAATTCGGTTGATTTTTTCCTGAAGATTGGCAGGTACTTGGCTAGCTGCATAGATAGCCAGATTGCCCCCTTTTGAATGACCGCTCAGATAGATTTCGCCTTCCAGGGCCTCTAGGGCTTGCTGGAGATAGGATTTGGCCAGGTATTGGGCCGGGACCTCTGTTTGATAGGACATGAGGAGATCCTCCTTCCAGCCGACCAAGCTATCATCGGTTCCCCGGAAACTAATCACAAAGGTCTTGGGTTTGAGGCAGAAGACCAGGGCTGAAAATTGGACATTTTCAGCGGGGTCAATCGTATTTTCAAAGCCCATGAGTTTGAGATTTTTATAGCGCTTGCTGGCAACCATGGCTTCCAGCAGTTGGTAGCGCTCGGTCATCAGTGGTGACGAATCCTTAGGGATTTTTGGAGCCAATTCTACCAATCGGGTTGCTTGTTGGGTCGCAAAGCTGGAAGAAACGAGATCATCAAAGGGGAGATAGCTCAGTTCGGCTAAAAGAAGATAGTCGATTTCCCCGTAAGGGCGATCGTAGAGATCATCGTATTGGACCTCTTTGATGTAGTCTAAGGTGTTCATGCAGGTTCCACTTTCTGACTAGCTCGGAACAGGGTGAGGGCTGTGTAGAAGCCGACAAAGACGATAATCCAGCTCAGTACATCGAGTGAGAGACTCTTGACCAGGGTTGCGGCAATGACAACGCCAATCACACCACCCACAATAAACCAGCCCAAGCCTTTTTTATGGTAGCTTTCAGTTTTGATAAAGGTTAAGGAAACCACAGGTGCTAGAGCGGCACAGGAGGTCATCATAATGGGGAAGGCTGCGAGTGGATTCATCCCCAAGAGGTAGACCATAACCATACAAGGAGCATAGAGGCCAACACCGGCGGACATGAGGACACCGAGGATAAAGTTTCCAACAACTCCGATAAGGAGGGCAAGACCGCTAAGTCCCATGGCAGTATTGCCACTGCCAAGAGAGTCAACCAGGCCGGTAATCCGACTGAGCATTAGGGTACTGGTTACCAGCATGGCGATGGAAATAGTCCGTAAAATCAGCTGTCGGTTCAGGCGGCTGACAATGTGACTGCCGACCTGGCCCCCGATGGTGGCTGCTAGAACCATGGATCCAAGCGTTAGTGGTTCCACCTGGACGGCAGTAATAAAGAAGAGGGATTCCGCTAGGAGGGCTAGTGTATGGCCAACATTGAGGGTTCCGGGCAGGTGGCGGTCATCGTCCAGATAGCGGGTTGCTCGGAAAAGAGCTGTTGTGGTTAGGTAAGAGCCAATCCCAAGAGTGTCCAGGAAGTCGGTGACAAAGCCGATAGCAAATCCGGTCAGGGTCTTGGGGCCTCGCTCAAAGAGGACGGGCAGACTAGCTCTCCGTCCGAGAGCCACAGTATAAATGATAGATAGGACCATCAAAATGATCAGAATAATAGTAACGATAAGAATTCTCCTTTCAAATGGGCTTTGTGTAAATAGGTTTGAGGACAGGGAGTGGGACCCTGTCCCACTCCCTCCTCCACTTGCTTCTCGCCTTCTATTCGGTTATTAGTATACCATAGAAGTCTGGCAGTCTTTGCTGGAGGAGGCTTTGGCTATTTTTTCTGTCAGATAAGTATTAAAAATGGCGGCCCTGTGATAGAATAAGAAGTGTTTAATTAAAGGGAGTAAATATGAAAGCATTTCGAAAAAAGGATGGTAGCCAGCAACGGACGGAGATGCGGCGCCATTTAGGTTTGCGGGATCTCTTGTTTTTAGGGACGGGAGCTATGGTGGGAACAGGGATTTTCACCATTACCGGGATTGGAGCAGCTACGCTGGCTGGTCCAGCCCTGGTCATTTCAATTATTGTTTCCGCCTTCTGTGTCGGCTTGTCGGCTCTCTTTTTTGCCGAATTTGCCTCGCGGATTCCGGCTTCGGGTGGGGCCTATTCCTATATCTATTCCGTTTTCGGCGAGTATCCTGCCTGGATGGTGGGCTGGTTTACCATTTTAGAATACTTGATGGCAGTGTCGGGCGTGGCTGCTGGTTGGGCTGGCTATTTGAAAGGCCTACTGGCTTCCTTTGGCTGGGAGATGCCTGAGGCTCTGAGTGGCACCTTTAACCCAGAAGCGGGCACCTATATTGACCTGCTTCCGGTCCTGGTGGTTGTGTTTGTCACAGCGGTGGTACTCTTGCAGTCAAAAACAGCTCTGCGCTTGAATTCTTTACTGGTGGTCTTGAAATTCTCGGCGCTCCTACTTTTTATTCTAGTTGGGGTCTTCTATGTTCAACCAGCTAACTGGAGTAACTTTGCTCCCTTTGGCTTTGGTTCTCTCTACGGGGCTAAAACAGGGATTATGGCTGGTGCCTCGCTTATGTTCTTTAGCTTTTTAGGATACGAGTCCTTGTCTATGGCTGTGGATGAAGTGGAGGAGCCACAAAAGAATGTTCCGCGTGGTATCGGTCTTGCCTTGGTTGTGGTGACGGTGATGTATATCTTGGTGACCTTGGTTTTAACCGGGATTGTGCCTTATGAGCAGTTGAATGTGCCGGATGCAGTTGCCTTTGCCTTGCGCAGTGCCAATCTAGGCTGGGCTGCCAACTATGTGTCCCTGGTAGCGATTCTAACCTTGATCACCGTATGTATTTCCTTGACCTATGCTCTGTCACGGATGATTTATTCGATTGCGCGTGATGGCTTATTGCCGCAGGCCTTTCGGAAATTGGATCCCCAGAGCAAGGTGCCGACCAATGCGACCTTACTGGTGGGATTCTTTGCCGCCCTGTTTGCAGGGGTCTTCCCTCTCGCTAGTCTGGCTTCCTTCCTAAACATTGTGACCTTGGCCTACCTGATTATTTTGGCCTTTGGACTCATTCGTTTACGGCAGGTTGAGGGCTTGCCCGGTTCCCAAGAATTTAAAACTCCCTGGGTACCCTTTTTGCCAATCCTATCCATTTTGATCTGCCTCTCCTTTATGGTTCAGTATGATGGGGCTACCTGGTTGGCCTTTGGGATTTCCATTATCTTGGGCAGCCTTATCTATTTTTTATATGGCCAAAACTATTCGGCCTTGAACAAATAAGACCGTCCTTTTGAGGACGGTTTTTTAGTGGATTTTTTCATTCTTCTTTTGTAAGCGCCCAATAACAAGGTATCTTCCGATAAAGTAGAAATCTAGCTATACTAGTCTCAGAAAACATGAGTAGAGGAGATTGGTTTAGTGGATGCGAA
>NZ_WSRS01000044.1 GCF_009767945.1 Streptococcus danieliae
GAGGGACAATGACTTGGGCGTTTCTCTAAGGAGCCTTCGATGATTTGAGCCATACGATTGCGTCTATCTTTACGATAAATAAGCCAGTCTTCTTTGAAAGTGATGTCTAGGTCTTGAATTCCGAGTAATTTTTGAGTATTATAATCCATATAAAGCAATTCCTATTCTGATGTTTTTTTGTTCACTTATCAGTTTAACAGGAATTGCTTTTTTTGTGCTCTGAATGACAAAAAAAGCTGTATGGAATTTGAACTTTCCACACAACTTATTATAGAACCAAAATACCTTTGACGCAGTAGTTGATTGGGTCTAACAGCATTGTATGCTGTTAGAGAGTACCAAATCTTGTTTGCGAAGCAAACTCCAATCGTTCGCTTGATAGCGAACATTTCATGTTCGTCCATATCATAGGCTCAGCGAGTCAATTCCTGACTCGCTGAGAGGACTCCGAACCCGACCTAATCAACCTTGCGGGGGTGGGACTACGAACTAATTTTGAAAAAAATTAATTCTGTCCCACTCCCTTTTTACGCTTAAGATTCAACTGTCAAATCTTCTTCAATGGTTTCTTTTTCAACTTCCAATTCTGGAGCCATCAACTCCTCAATGGTTTCGACTTCATTGACAGCTTTTGGTTCCAAGTTCCGGTAACGAGCCATACCTGTACCTGCAGGAATAATCTTACCAATGATAACATTTTCCTTCAAGCCAAGGAGATGGTCCTTCTTACCACGGATCGCCGCATCTGTAAGGACACGAGTGGTTTCCTGGAAGGAAGCCGCAGAAAGGAAGGAATTGGTTTCCAAGGAAGCCTTGGTAATTCCCATCAAGACTGGACGAGCTGTCGCTGGAACCCCACCTGAGATCAATACATCACGGTTAGCATCTGTAAAGTCGGTGATATCCATCAAGGTACCCATGAGAAGGTCTGTATCTCCTGGATCCATGACACGCACTTTACGGATCATTTGACGAACCATGACCTCAATGTGTTTGTCACCGATTTCCACCCCTTGGCTACGGTAAACTTTTTGAACCTCAGCCAATAGATAGGTTTCAACGGACAGTACATCACGAACAGCCAGCAAGTGTTTTGGTTGGATAGATCCTTCAGTAAGCGCTGCACCACGAGCGACCTGGTCACCAACTTCGACCTTCATCCGTGCTGTAAATGGCACAACATACTCGCCCTGACCAAGTGGGCCTTCCACAAAGACTTTCTTAGTCCGTGTTGAAGCGTCCTCTTCAATGGCCACAACTTCACCCTTAACTTCGGTGATAACCGCTTCCCCTTTTGGATTACGGGCTTCAAAGATTTCCTGAACCCGAGGAAGACCCTGGGTGATATCGGTATTGGAAGCAACCCCTCCCGTGTGGAAGGTCCGCATGGTCAACTGGGTACCAGGCTCACCGATGGATTGAGCGGCGATGGTACCAACGGCTTCACCAACTTCAACTGCATCACCTGTCGCCAAGTTGATTCCGTAACAGTGACGGCAAACTCCATGACGGGTGTTACATGTGAAGACAGAGCGAATCGTTACTTCTTCAACACCTGCTGCAACAATAGTCCGGGCCAAGTCTTCTGTAATCAAGATATTTGGACCAACCAAGACCTCACCTGTTTCTGGGTGTTTAACCGTCTTCTTAGTATAACGACCAGCCAAACGCTCTTCCAAGGACTCAATCATTTCCTTACCATCAGTGATGGAGCGAATCAAGAGACCACGATCGGTTCCACAATCATCCTCTCGGATAATAACGTCTTGGGCAACGTCAACCAAACGACGGGTCAAGTAACCAGAATCGGCGGTCTTCAAGGCCGTATCCGTCATACCCTTACGGGCACCGTGGGTGGAGAAGAACATTTCCAAGACAGACAAACCTTCGCGGAAGTTAGACAGGATTGGCAATTCCATGATTCGTCCGTTCGGAGCAGCCATTAAACCACGCATTCCGGCCAACTGGGAGAAGTTGGAGATGTTACCCCGGGCTCCGGAGTCCATCATCATAACGATTGGGTTCTTCGGATTCTGGCTAGCAGTCAAGGCATTTTCCAAACGCTCTTTGGCTGCACGCCACTCACCTGTAACGGCATTGTAACGCTCATCATCGGTGATCATACCCCGACGGAATTGTTTGGAAATTTGTTCAACCCGCTCATGAGAGGTTTCGATGATTTCTTCTTTATTCGCAATAACGGGGATATCCGCAATTCCCACTGTCAAACCAGCGAGGGTTGAATGATAATAACCCAAATCTTTCAAGCGGTCCAAGAGCGCAGAGGTTTCTGTTGTTCGGAAACGTTTGAAGATTTCAGCGATGATATTTCCAAGATTTTTCTTTTTGAATGGAACATTCAATTCCAAATCAGCCAAAACTTTATGGATATCTTGACCAGATTCCAAGAAGTACTTATCTGGAACCCCCTTGACCAAGTTATCATTGGTTGGTTCTTGGAGGTATGGCAATTCTGCTGGCATGATGGCATTAAATAAGATCTTACCAACAGTTGTGACCATGATCTTCCCTTGTTGGTACTCTGACCAAGGTTTATCCAACTTATCGGTCGCAATACCAACACGGGTATGAACATGCACCAAGCCATTACGCCATGCCATGATCGCTTCATCCGCATCCTTGAAGACCATGCCTTCGCCTTCACGTCCAGCTTCTTCCATAGTCAAGTAGTAGTTCCCCAAAACCATGTCCTGAGATGGGGTTACAACTGGCTTCCCGTCTTTCGGGTTCAAGATATGCTCAGCGGCCAACATCAAAATCCGTGCTTCTGCTTGAGCTTCTTCAGATAGGGGCACATGGATGGCCATTTGGTCTCCGTCAAAGTCGGCATTGTAGGCCTCACACACCAGTGGGTGCAAACGGATGGCCTTACCATCGATCAGAACAGGTTCAAAGGCCTGGATTCCCAAACGGTGAAGGGTCGGTGCGCGGTTCAAGAGAACTGGATGTTCTTTGATCACATCTTCCAAGATGTCCCAGATACGCTCGTCGCCACGTTCTACTAATTTTTTAGCTGCTTTGACGTTTTGGACGATATCCCGAGCTACAATTTCCCGCATTACAAACGGTTTGAAGAGCTCAATCGCCATTTCACGCGGCACACCACATTGGTACATTTTAAGGGTTGGACCAACCGCGATAACCGAACGACCAGAGAAGTCAACCCGTTTTCCAAGCAAGTTTTGACGGAAACGCCCTTGTTTTCCTTTCAGCATGTGGCTGAGGGATTTCAACGGACGGCTACCTGGACCTGTGATTGGACGACCACGACGACCATTGTCAATCAAGGCATCAACGGCTTCCTGCAACATCCGTTTTTCATTTTGCACAATAATTCCCGGTGCATTCAACTCCAACAGACGCGCCAAGCGGTTGTTCCGGTTGATAACCCGACGGTACAGGTCATTAAGGTCAGAAGCCGCAAAACGTCCACCGTCCAATTGAACCATCGGACGAAGGTCTGGTGGGATAACCGGAAGGATGTTTAGAATCATCCATTCCGGTTTGTTACCAGACTTGTAGAAGGCATCCAAAACATCCAAACGACGAACAGCCTTAATCCGTTTTTGACCGGTTGCAGACTTGAGTTCTGCTTTAAGTTCTTTAATCTCTGCTTCCAAGTTTACTTGTTTCAACAAGTCTTGGATTGCTTCCGCTCCCATTTTCGCAACAAAGGAACCAGAACCATAGCGGCGAAGGTTTTCCCGGTACTCACGCTCGGTCATGATTGACTTGTGCTCTAATGGCGTTTCTTTCGGATCAATCACAACATAAGCCGCAAAGTAAATAACTTCTTCCAAAGCACGCGGGCTCATGTCGAGGGTCAAGCCCATACGGCTCGGGATTCCCTTGAAATACCAGATATGGGATACAGGAGCCTTCAACTCAATATGACCCATCCGTTCCCGACGCACACGAGCTTCGGTTACTTCAACCCCACAGCGGTCACAGATGATCCCTTTGTAACGAAGGCGTTTGTATTTCCCACAGGCACACTCCCAGTCCTTGGTTGGTCCAAAAATAACCTCGTCAAAAAGCCCTTCACGCTCCGGCTTTAGAGTCCGGTAGTTAATGGTTTCTGGTTTTTTGACTTCTCCGTAAGACCATGAACGGACCTTGCTTGGAGAGGCGAGTGTGATTTGCATACTTTTAAAACGATTTACATCAACCACTCTATCTTACCTTTCTTTTGGTTCACTTATTTTGATTCATCTGCATCGAAAGCCTCTTTTGCTTCCCGTGCAGCTTTTTCACGTGCTTTTTCCAAATCATCGACATGGATGATGCCATTATCTTCCCCTTCATCCAAATCGCGCAATTCAACTTCTTGATCATCTTCATCAAGCACGCGCATATCTAGACCCAAGGATTGCAATTCTTTGACAAGAACGCGGAAGGATTCTGGAACACCTGGTTTTGGAATTGGATCACCTTTGGTAATCGCTTCATACGCTTTAAGACGACCATTCACATCATCTGATTTATAGGTCAAAATTTCTTGAAGAACATTGGAAGCGCCATAGGCTTCGAGAGCCCAAACCTCCATCTCACCGAACCGCTGTCCACCGAATTGTGCCTTACCACCCAATGGTTGCTGAGTAACCATCGAGTAAGGTCCAACAGAACGGGCATGCAATTTATCGTCAACCATGTGGTGGAGCTTGATCATGTACATGACCCCAACAGAAACACGGTTATCAAACGGCTCACCAGTGCGACCATCATAAAGGACGGTCTTGGCATCTGAGTCCATACCTGCTTCGCGAACAGTATCCCACAAGTCTTGTGAACTTGCTCCGTCAAAGACCGGTGTTGCAATGTGGATTCCGAGGTTCCGAGCGGCCATTCCCAAGTGAAGTTCCATTACCTGACCGATGTTCATCCGTGATGGTACCCCCAATGGGTTCAGCATGATGTCAACCGGTGTTCCATCTGGAAGGTATGGCATATCTTCTACAGGAACAATCCGAGACACAACCCCCTTGTTTCCGTGGCGGCCGGCCATCTTATCCCCAACCTTGATTTTACGTTTTTGAGCGATGTAAACACGAACCAGCATGTTGACCCCTGATTGAAGCTCATCACCGTTAGCACGAGTAAAGATCTTCACATCACGGACAACTCCGTCGGCCCCATGTGGTACCCGAAGAGAAGTATCCCGAACTTCACGTGACTTATCACCGAAGATCGCATGGAGGAGGCGTTCCTCTGCAGAGAGGTCCTTCTCACCTTTTGGTGTCACTTTACCAACAAGAATGTCGCCTTCTTTAACTTCTGCTCCGATGCGGACAATTCCCATTTCATCCAAGTGGCTAAGGGCATCTGGCCCAACGTTTGGAATTTCGCGGGTAATTTCTTCAGGGCCTAACTTGGTATCACGGGTTTCAGACTCGTATTCTTCCAAATGCACAGACGTGTAAACATCGTCTTTGACCAAACGTTCACTCATGATAACCGCATCCTCGAAGTTGTACCCTTCCCAGGTCATGTAGGCCACGATAGGGTTTTGTCCAAGGGCAATTTCCCCATTTTCCATGGATGGTCCATCGGCGATGAAATCGCCTTTTTCTACCTTATCACCCAACTTAACCAAGGTCCGTTGGTTGTAGGCTGTACCTGAGTTGGAACGACGGAATTTGGTTACTTTATAGATATCCAAGGAACCATCTTCACGACGAACTTCAACGCGGTCAGCGTCGGCATACGTTACGATACCATCGTGGTTGGCGATAACGGCTGCTCCAGAGTCGTGGGCAACTTGGTATTCCATACCGGTACCAACGTAAGGGGCTTTCGGATCAATCAATGGCACCGCTTGACGTTGCATGTTGGCTCCCATGAGGGCCCGGTTGGAGTCATCGTTTTCCAAGAACGGAATACATGCGGTTGCGACGGCAACTACCTGTTTTGGAGAAACGTCCATGAAGTCTACAGAGCTTGCTGCATACTCTTGGTTATTTCCGCGGTGACGTCCCATGACGATATCAGAGAGGAAGTGTCCTTCTGCATCCAAGGCAGAATTCGACTGAGCCACGATGTACTCATCTTCTTCATCCGCTGTCAACCACACGATTTCGTTGGTTACCAAACCTTTTTCACGGTCAACCCGGCGGTAAGGGGTTTGAATAAAGCCGTATTTGTTCAAATGACCATAAGAGGCCAAGTTGTTAATCAAACCGATGTTAGGTCCCTCAGGGGTCTCGATTGGACACATCCGACCATAGTGGGTCGCGTGTACGTCCCGCACCTCATAACCCGCACGATCCCGTGTCAAACCACCAGGTCCCAAGGCAGACAAACGGCGTTTGTGAGACAACTCAGAGAGAGGATTGTGCTGGTCCATGAACTGGGACAACTGAGAAGATCCAAAGAATTCTTTAATAGCCGCAGTTACAGGGCGAATGTTGATAATCTGTTGAGGGGTCAAGGCTTCATTATCCTGAACACTCATCCGCTCCCGGACATTTCGCTCCATCCGTGACAAACCAAGGCGAACTTGGTTGGCCAGAAGTTCCCCAACTGTCCGGATCCGACGATTTCCCAAGTGGTCAATGTCATCGATCCGTCCCATACCTTCAGAAAGGTTGAGGAAGTAGCTCATTTCTGCCAAAATATCTGCTGGAGTGACAGTCCGGACTTTTTCATCTGGATTACCATTTCCGATAATGGTTACAACCCGATCAGGATCCACAGGTGACACAACCTTAAATTTCTGAAGAACCACCGGCTCAGTCAAGACTGCTGAATCATTTGGAATGTAGACAATCTTATTGAGATCACCGTCCAATTGCGGAGCCAACTGATCGATTAAGTCACGCGTCATAACTGTTCCCGCTTCAACAAGGATTTCGCCAGTTTCTGCGTCCACCAATGGCTCTGCCAAGGTTTGGTTCAACAGACGAGTTTTGATGTTGAGCTTTTTATTGATTTTATAACGGCCAACAGCAGCTAAGTCGTAACGACGTGGATCGAAGAAACGGGCAATCAAAAGGCTGCGAGAAGACTCTGCCGTTTTTGGTTCACCTGGACGAAGGCGCTCATAAATTTCCTTCAAGGCCTCGTCTGTTCGTGAATCCATTGGATTCTTGTGTACATCTTTTTCAATACTGTTGCGAACAAGAAGGCTGTCTCCAAAGATGTCGATGATTTCATCATCACCAGAGAATCCAAGAGCACGAACAAGAGTGGTAAACGGAATCTTCCGCGTCCGGTCAATCCGTGTGTAAGCAATGTCTTTCGAGTCTGTTTCTAACTCCAACCAAGCTCCACGGTTAGGAATCACAGTTGAACCATAACCCACTTTACCGTTCTTATCCACTTTATCATTGAAGTAAACTCCAGGAGAGCGCACCAACTGGGATACGATAATCCGTTCAGCACCATTGATGATAAAGGTTCCCATTTCAGTCATGATTGGGAAATCTCCAAAGAATACTTCCTGGGTTTTAATTTCCCCAGTTTCCTTATTTACAAGACGGAAGGTCACAAAAATAGGAGCTGAAAGGTTGGCATCATGTGCACGCGCTTCCTCAAGTGTATATTTTGGCTCCCGCAATTCGTATCCGACAAACTCCAACTCCATCGTATCCGTGAAGTTTGAAATTGGAAGTACATCTTGGAATACTTCTTTCAAACCATGGTCCAGGAATTCTTTAAATGAGTCTGTTTGGATTTCAATCAAATTTGGTAAATCAAGAACTTCTTTGATTCTTGAAAAACTACGACGTGTACGGTGTTTCCCATACTGAACTTCATGTCCTGCCAAGTTGATAACTCCTTCTTTTTATTGGACGCAGGCTTGTGCCCAGCCGCTCCCCCATTGTCCTTTTAAAGTCATTTAATTTATCTTTTATTACTTTTTAATTCGTCTTGCCGTACTTCTTTGAAACTTTCCTCGAAAGTTTTATTAGCAAGAGGCTGGGACAAAAGTCTAGCCTCTCTCTTTATGATTAGCAAAATACCTTTGACGCAGTAGTTGATTGGCAGTTTCGTTCGCCTTTTAGGCTCCGAACCCGACCTAATCAACCTTGCGGGGGTGGGACTACGAACTAATTTTGAAAAAAATTAGTTCTGTCCCACTCCCTGTCTACGACTCATTGCCTCGTACTAAAAGTAAACTAAACAACTATATAATTTTTAGAAAATTTAAGAATAGATTACAATTCTCAAAAAGACTAAAATGAGACACAAAAAGAGCAGCTAAATCGACTCGTTTTCGGAATGATTTAACTGCTGAAAGCTCCGACCGGACAATATTTCGGCAGAGCAAACGACAACTGATTCAAAAAATTATAGCATAAATAGGAATAAAGGGCAAGGGCTTTGAAAGGAAAATCGGAAACACCTACTCCAAGTCTTTCAACCCCCAATACTCGGACCCTCCACCCCCCGTCGAAAGCTTTTAATTTTTCTGAGAATTATCTGACAAATATTTGACCCTCTGCTTTTCTTATGCTAATCTTAACAATATAGATAGATTTCTTATTTAACCATGGATTTCGAGGAGATAATCCTAAAATTCTATTCCCCTTTGAACATCTCCCCTATTCAAACTAGAGGATACTACTTATATAAGACCAGAAAGGAAGTCATTAGCACCTTTTTAAACAAAATTGGAGTGTGTTAAGACAATTACAGCCATGAACAAACCTCGTCTTTGGGCCGGGGCCTGCCTGCTCCTCTGCCTCCTATCTCTGAGCATCGGGGTCGGGAGCTTCTCTTGGTCAGACTGGCTTTCCGGCAATCAAGGCAGCCAGCTCCTCCTCTTAGAATCGCGAATTCCTAGAACCATCAGCCTCGTTCTCGCCGGCGCAGGAATTAGTCTCTCTGGCCTACTCATGCAGCTCCTGACCCAGAATTCTTTCGCAGCCCCATCAACCATTGGTACAACGGATGCCGCCAAACTGGGGATCCTCCTCAGTCTCTTTTTACCGGCCCCGACCATCACCCAGAAGATTATTCTGGCCCTGGGCACCTCGCTTTTTTTTAGCATCTTTTTTCTGAAAATTCTAAGGAAGCTCTTTTCCAGCTCCCCCTGGCTCCTCCCGCTTGTCGGAATGGTCTACGGTGGCCTCCTCAGCGCAGGGGGACAATTCCTAGCCTACCAGTTTGAGTTAGTCCAAAGTCTCAGCAGCTGGAGCCAGGGATCCTTTGCCATGGTCCAAACCCAGCAGTACGAGTGGCTTTTTGGCAGCCTCTTGCTGGTTCTAGCTAGCTCCCGTCTGGCAACAGCTATCAATATCATGGGCTTGGGTGCGGATACTAGTCAGAGTCTGGGAGTCCCTCAAAAGAAACTCGAATTCCTGATTCTGTTACTAATCTCACTGACAACTAGTCTCACCATGGTCACTGTTGGGAGTCTCCCTTTTGTCGGTGTTCTGGTCCCCAATCTCGTTCGCCGTTACTACGGGGATTCTTTGGAAAAATCCCAGACCATCACAGCTTTAGCCGGAGCCTGTCTCCTCCTAGTCGCTGACATCCTTGCACGGACGATTATTGCCCCTTATGAAGTGGCCATCAGCCTGATTCTAGGAATCGCTGGTAGTCTCGTCTTTCTCATTTTAATTTGGAGGTCCTACCGCCATGCCAGCTATTCCTAAACCCACTATCAAGAGACTAGCCGGTCTTGTACTACTTAGCCTCCTATTCTCTCTTCTCTATCTCTTTTGGGATTGGACAGAGCTACCGGACTTTCTCTGGCTTCTTAGGCAACAAAAGCTCTTCAGCTATACCCTGGTCGCAATAGCCACCGCCTTTGCGACCATCAGCTTTCAAACGGTGACCGGCAACCGCCTGCTCAGTCCCAACCTCTTAGGACTGGAAAGTCTCTTTGTCCTGATTCAGACAGCAACTATCTTTTTCAGTCACAGCTTACTAGCCCAGCAATTAGGACCTCTAGCAGAGTTTGGGGTCAGCTTAGGGATTCAGCTACTCTTTTTCCTCCTACTCCAGCCAGTCCTCAATCGCTTTTTGGAGCAGGATTTAATACTGATTCTCCTAACCTGTATGGCACTTGGAACCCTCTTTCGGAGCCTTAGCATCTTCCTCCAGGTTCTCTTAGATCCCAACGAATTTGACCAGCTACAGGCCAAGTTGCTCCCCAGCTTTCAACGGATCAATCTCCCCGTCCTCGGATTGGCAGCAGTGCTTATTGTACTTGCCTCTATCTACCTACTAAAAAAGGCATCCCTACTGGATTTATTAGCCTTAGACTTAGAAACTGCTGGCCTGCTTGGAGTCCAGACCCAACTCGTCCAAAAACAAGTTCTCTGGGCTGTTGTCCTACTCGTTGCCAGTAGTACCGCCTTGGTTGGCCCCCTTCTTTTCTTCGGCTTTCTTGTCTCCAATCTCAGCTACCTTTTCCTAAGTGATTACCACCATTCCTGGCTCTTCCCGATTGCCAGTCTGATTGGCTTTTGCCTACTCGTGTTCAGCCAATTCTTATCGGAGCAGGTTTTTCAGCTGCAGATTCCCAGTAACCAATTGATCGAGGTCATCGGAGGCAGCCTCTTTTTCTACCTCGTTTACAAGGAGAACACCAAACATGATTGATATTCAGAACCTCCATAAAAGCTACTGTAAGCGCCCTATCCTTGAGGACATCAACCTCACCATCTCACAAGGTTGTTTTACGGCCTTCATCGGCCCTAACGGGGCCGGTAAATCGAGCTTGCTCCGCATCCTCTGCCGCCTGGATAAGTGCACCCAGGGTCGCCTGGTCCTCAAGGGGCAAGAACTCCAAGCCTGGGGCTCGCAAGAACTGGCCCAGGAACTCACCCTCCTACAACAAAGGCTCAATATCCAGAGCCGGCTAACAGTTCATGACCTGGTTATCTTCGGTCGTTACCCCTACCACCAAGGCCGACCACGTCCAGAGGATGAAACCCGCGTCCAAGAAGTCTTAGACTATTTGGACATCAGCGACCTCAGCGCCCGCTTCATCGACCAGCTCTCTGGAGGACAACTACAGCGGGCCCTCATTGGCATGGTCCTGGCCCAAGATACAGAGCTCATCCTGTTGGATGAACCCCTCAACAACCTGGACCTCAAGCAAAGCATCGCCATGATGGACCTGCTCCGCCGCCTGGTCGATGAGCTGGGTAAAACCATTGTAATGGTTGTGCACGACATCAACCTGGCCAGCCAGTATGTCGATGAAATGGTCGCCCTCAAGGACGGCCACATCTTCCATCGCGGACCGACCGAAGAAGTCATGCTCAAGCCGATCCTCGATGAACTCTACGACATGGATCTAACCCTGACCCAGGTTCAGGGCCGAACCCTTTGCACCTACCGAAACTAGAAAGGTATTTTACACTAATGAACAAGAAACTGATTTCTATCCTTATCCTAGGACTTAGCCTCCTCTTCCTCGCCGCTTGCGGACAAAAGAATGAGTCTACCGATGTCAAGGCTGAAAACACTGTCACTATCAACAGCAAGCAAGGCAAGGTTGAAGTCCCTCTCAATCCTCAACGCATTGTCAGCCTCGACCTAGGAGCGGCAGACACTCTCCGCGCCCTCGGTAAAGAAGACCAACTGGTTGGCCTTCCTAAAAAAGGCTTGCCAAGCTATCTGCAAAACCTACCAGAAACCATTGAAAATGTCGGCAGCCTCAAAGAGCCCGATTTGGAAGCTATCGCCAAGCTCAAACCAGATCTCATCATCGCTTCAAGACGGACTGAAGAATCCCTCGAGCAATTGTCACAAATCGCCCCAACCATTTATTTTGAAAATCCCAACACAAACTACTGGCCTACAACCAAGGCGAACATCCTAGCCCTGGCCAGCCTCTTCGGCCAAGAAAGCGTTGACCAGGCCCAAGAAAAAGTCGCAGCCTTGGACAAGGAAATCGACCAACTGGCTGGCCTCAACGACAAATCGGATAAACAGGCCCTTACCCTTATGCTCAATGAGGGACAGATCTCAGCCTTTGGCCCAGAATCCCGCTACGCCTTCCTCTACGAGACCTTACATTTTAACCCAACAAAGGCAGATATTAAGGACTCTCGTCACGGACAGGAAATCAGTTTCGAGGGCATCCACGAAATCAACCCCGACATGATCTTCGTCATCAACCGAACGCTGGCTATCGGTGGCGACGACACCACCACTAAAGACCTGCTGGACAATGCTCTGGTGCAGGAAACCAAGGCCGCTCAAGGCAAGGCCATCATCCAACTCAGCTCCGACGTTTGGTACCTTAGCCAAGGCGGACTCGAATCCACTGAATTGATGCTCAAGGACGTCAAAGACTGGGCTGGAAAATAACATTCACCCCTAATTATTCATCTCCATTATAAAAATCAGGTGGAATCGTTGATAATCCAAGGATTCCACCTAGTTTCTTTGTTTCACCCATTAGGTGGAAAACAAAAACTTCCAAAAACCTTAGTATAGCAAGGGTTCTGGAAGTTTTTTGAATTCTGTATGAATAATTCGGGTTCACATAAAGTAAAAACCAGGAATCCGAGGGGAATTCCTGGTTTTTCGTCTAAAAATGATCGGCAGCAGTTCACCATCCATCGCAAAGCCTTTAGTTAGGTACTCCTTGAGGACTGTTGAGGCATACTGTCGGAACTGGATCCCACGTGGTGAGCGGACTCGGTAACCAATCGCTAAAATCATATCGAGATTGTAGAAAGCCGTCTTATTTGACTGGGTTTTTCCAATAATCACACCGTGTTGAGCCACCGCAGCCGCGAACGGAGTTCCAGGCAGAGCGTTTATCAGCGTCGCTACCGCCGACCATGAAGTTTTCAGTGGTAGCGGGAGCACCGTTGATGGCCCAGTTGCTGGTGACAGTCTGTCCACTCAAGCCGGCGCCTGGGAGTTGGCGGGTGGCGCAAAGGACTAACAATCAGTAGTTCAAAGATTTCAACAGTCTCTTATAAATACACAGGATTGAATCTAGAACAACTATACCACTAATATTTTATTTCAATTGCTCCATTTCCGTAATCTATATAATAATTTTTATAATCTAATCTTCTTAATCCATCACCAAAATGTTCCTGATTAATGGGTAAGCCAGCTGACTTTAATATCTCTACCACTTGTCTTTTTCCTGGATATATATCTAACAATTTTTTAAATCCGGGATTAATCACAATCTCTTTTTCATCGCAATAATATCCTAAAATATTATGAGGTAAAACACCTCGAACAAATAATTTTTCATTATCACGGTCCCGAAATCCTTTAATTCCAATTAATTTCGCAAATTCTACAACTTCAGACATATCTATATAACAAGAGTAAATACTTCCGGGACAAATAATTAAGACTACCGAACCCTTTTCCTCACGCAAATTTATAGAAATATTTTCTTTATTATCTGAACTTTCCACATCATTGACAACCTTATCTTTTTCACTAACCAAGCCTGCATATTCCTTAGCAATAGCTATACTACTACTTGTTGATAAAAAAGGTGATTTTGAGTGATAATCTTTATCCTGAATTTTATGAATAATAGCTTTCATAAGTAGGTATATTCTTTCTTCAGAAATGGACTTACTTTCTATATGACTTTGAATCGCTTCCCCTATATCTCCACAATTTAAACAAAACTCTCTATTTTTTAAAGCCTCTATAAGCGTCTCTTTAGTCTTTTTTATCATTCCTTCCATATTTTTTTCATATCTTCCGGTTAAAATCATTTTTTCTACTTTAGGTGAGTTGTCAAATATCCATGCTTTTTCACCAACAATAAATAAATCTTTAGAGAAAAATGACTTATATTGATTTGAACGGATGCCTCGATAAACTAGCGATGATTCTATTTCTTTAAAAATTTCTATAGTTCTATTATTCAAATCTCTACAAACATCTCTATCCTCTATACCTTCTTCATTTATAAATATTATCTTACAATCTTTAAACATCACTACTTACCTCATCTACACCAACCACAAAAAAACCTTCTTTTAGAAAATCCTCAACTTCTCTCTTATACTCATCTATTTCTTCATCAGTTTTAATATAACCCATATCCCGAGACCATTTTAAATATCTGTATAATTTTTTTAACAAGTGATTTATTATTTGTTATATTCCTCTGATTACCTATTATTAATGTATCAGAATACCTATGTAATTCATTTAAATCTGTATAAACTATCGTAACCTTAAGTTTCTCTAATTTAGCTTTCGATATATTATATACCTTAATCAAGAAAATATTTTCACTCTCTAAACGAATTAATTTAGTCCGAATCTTACCTTGTCTTGCTGCAGTAACTTTTTTCCCATTTACTAAAACTGGAATATCTTTAACAATAATCCCATGGCCAAGCCCAATGTTTGTTATTCTCATTGGTACAACTAAATTCACTACATCATCTTCTGTATCACTCAAGTCAACTTCATAATCTAAAATATTTCTATGTTTAGACTGAATTTCTCTGAATGGATATAAACCGATATCAAATTCATACTGGAAAAATGGCTTGATTGCTAATCGATTCTCCTCACGAGTTTTCTCCTTTTCATACTCCAAAGTCCAATATACCCCTACTATGGTTGCAACCGTCCCCAGTATAGATCCCCAAAAATCAATATTCAAATTCCAAGAATCCTTACTAGGAATATTATATACATCCAATAAGAATAACAGAACAATTGATAGGGTGTGTCAAGAATTTTGTGTAAACTCCAAAGCAGAGTTTGAATGTGTGTATTAATCGGACAAGGAATTGTAAGGA
>NZ_WSRS01000045.1 GCF_009767945.1 Streptococcus danieliae
TCCTTACAATTCCTTGTCCGATTAATACACACATTCAAACTCTGCTTTGGAGTTTACACAAAATTCTTGACACACCCTTCCATTTAGGCAAGTTGATTTTAGGTGGATTCCATTTAGGCAAGTTGATTTTAGGTGGATTCCATTTAGGCAAGTTGATTTTAGGTGGATTCCATTTAGGCAAGTTGATTTTAGGCGGATTCCATTTAGGCAAGTTGATTTTAGGCGGATTCCATTTAGACAAGTTAATTTTAGGCAGTTTAATCTTGGGCAGAGTGACTGCAGGTAAACTAATTTTAGGTAGTTTAATCTTAGGCAGAGTGATTTTTGGGAAACCTTTGCTACTATTCTTATTTGTGGATGAAAAAGGATTGAAATAAGAACCATGACTCATTTCTAATCTTTTTCTTAGTTTTCCATCAAATATTTCTTTATCCAGCAGTTCTATATTTCCTTTTGCTAAGCTAAATTTACCAGTACCTTTTGAATACATTATGAGTCCAATTCCACCAACTGTCAGTAAACTGATTAGAATCTCATTGATAGCCTTTTGTTGAGCCTCTTCTTTATTATCAGAATAGAGCGACCAAAATAACTTTTTTCTCTTACTATCAAGATTGGGAGTACTATAATATTTTATAATACGCTGATCCATAGGAAGATTTTTAAATTTTGGATGACGAGCGAGAATCATAGAGTCTATGTCCGCATTTACATCATCTATATTCATAGTCGTATAGATGTCCCCGACAAAGGAATTCAATTGAAGTGTAGATTTATTGATATTATAGTTTATGAATTTATAATTAAGGAGTCCTAAAAAGGGCATGTTCGGAGGAAAAACTATGATAGGATAGGATCCAATGCTTCCAATAGATTTTATCGCAGAACGTATTGGACCATGATTATAAGTAGAAGCTAGTGTTGCCATGCTATGAGATAAATCTATTCTGGCATTCGGATCTGTATGGTTTTTACTAAGCACGGACATTCCATCTATAGCTACTTGTCCTTTTGGTGCGGATCCAAATTTTGTTAGAAGTTTTTGTAATTTATCAGTACTGTAGTCTCTATGTGCCAGAGCGGTTGAAATATCTTTGTTGACGGCATCGTTATATAATTTTTTGTTGTGCTTGAGATGTTTATTTTGTTCTCTTGCTTTCTGTCCAACTTCTTTGATAAAAGCAAAGAGTTTCTGTTGATCACCTGATTCTTTACTGATGTTCGTATTGATTCCAAAATGATCATTTGGATCAATGGCTTTTCCGTTATAATCTAATACTGGATTTTTAGGATCTTTAGGTTTGTCTGGTTTCTTAGATTTACCAGTATTCCCAGATGGGTTATTTTGGGTGAAGTGGGTGATGAGGGACTTGGGCTAGTCGGTCTTGCTGGTGTCCAGGAAGGGGTATAGGATGGATAATAGATTTGTGTTGATGGAGAGTAAATTGGAGTATATGAAATTTTCTGTCCTAGACTGTATTGTCTAGCAGGAGTTGGGTAGGTTCTGCTAGGAACTGTATTGGTCTTAGAAGGTCTTGTTTTTGCTACAGGATTAACTGGTTTTGGTATTATTTGATTGCTTGGTTTGGTAGGTATTGTAGGCCTTGTTGGTCTATTGATTGTAATAGATGTTGTCGGATTTTTGTAAAGGATCTGACGTAAGAAGATGACGGGTGCTTTAGGAGGTGTCGGTTTCACTGCTTTGACAGTTAGTGGTGGAAGGGGAGGTGTTTCCTTTAATTGAGGTTTTTTAGGAGCTGTTGGTTTGTTAGAGACGGAGTAAGTAGGTTCTGTTGGTTTAACAGGTTTACTTGGAGTCTCTAGGTTTTTGCTGAGGATACTTGGTTTGTCTGGGGCTACAGGTGGGTTTCCTGGTTTTTCTGTGTTGATGAGACCGCTAGCCTTGATGTCAGCATTGACGGTAAACCATTGGCGGGAGCGATCTCTGAGAGCGCTGGGCTTGCTGGCTTTTTGAATATCCTGAGGATTGTAGCGAATACCAAAAGTGAAAGAAATCTCTCCCCCTGTCACAAGGGCAACTCCTGCTCCATAATATTCATTTTCATGGCCGTCTTGATCCCATTCAGAATGGTCGAATTTTGATCCGTCTGCTTTCGAGTTATTACTTCCTCTGGCAGCTACATAGCTGTTTTCTCCACTGACGGAAGAGCCTGTAATAGGGATAAAGGTCAGATTGGATTCCAGTTGGACAAATTCTTGTTCCCCGAATTCAAAACTATTATTTCGAGAGGCAAAGGACAAGAGGGCTGTCTTATCCTTGTCAAAGATGACAGGTGAGCCATCTTCGAAATAGTAGGTCATGGTTTGACGGATGGCAAAGTCTACTTGACCTTTATTATTTCCGTGGGTTCCCACATAAATCGTTTTGGTTGGATCGGTATAGATAAAGGCAGTAGCCTTTCCATCTTCCGCAAAAGTAGAGAGCAATTCGTAGGTATAATCGAGGCGGGTGATTTTTTTGCCATTATACGATGTATTGGCGAGGTTGCTATAGAGCACCCGAATTGGTTTATTCTTTTCGAGAATGACCCCATAGCCATCACCGCTACCTGCAGGTGTACCTGAACCTACTCCTTTAAAAAGAGTGGCTTCAGTGGTTAGTGGAAGTTTGGCTATTGTTCCAGAGATTCCGTCAAGACTTGGGCCAAAATCGTGAGGGGATCCGATAAAGGCATCAACCCCTTCAAAGCGAACAGTCGCATTGGGTTCAGATTTTGCAATGAGGTATTGGGCGTAGGCTTGACTGAGGAATCCTTCTTTTTGACTATCTTCTTGAGCTTTGACAAGAGCTGCTTGATAGGCTTTTTCAGCTTCTTGATAGAGGCTGAGTTCTTTTTCATATTGAGCTTGTTTTTCCTGAAAGCTCTTTTGAGCTTGTTCTTGCTCAGCTTTCTCCTTTTGGTAAAGTTGCTCTTTGTTTTGGTAATCAGTTAGGTTTTTTCAAATTGCTCTAGCTCTTTTTGGTAGTTGGCTTTTGATTGGCTGTTTGCCTGTTCTTGTTTTTGGTAAGTGTCAAGCTCTTGCTGGTATTGAGCTTGTTCTTTTTCGTAAGCAGCTAATTCTTGTTGGTATTGATTCTGAGCTGCTTCTTGTTCTTTTTGACGATTTTCTTCAGCCTGTTGATACTTTTCAATTTCTTTTAGGGCAGCTTCATAGTTGGTCAAATCAGAAGCATACTTTTCTTTTTCAAGTACATACTGATTTGTGGCGGCTTGTAATTCTTGAGTTTGTTGGATGTAAGCTTGATCAACAGCTTTGATTGTGGATAGGGTTTGAGTTTGGTCTTGAACGATAAGGATTCCCTGATTCTGAGCTTCTTTCAAGGCTGCCGCATGATCGATGAGGGGAATGTTAGAATCCTGTTGAAATTCTTGTGCCTGAACTTCCTGAGTATAAATAGACTTCCTGCAAAACAGTGACAGAACCTGAGATTTATCGGAGTCATCACTTGAAAAAGACTGAGTTACAAAATGTTTCAGTGTGGTTATGCGATCTAATACATTAGTTCCGCAGGAAGTCTAATGAGAGCTGGAGCTAGTAAGAGGCTACTAACAAGTAGGGTCTTTTTCATGTATTCTCCTTAAATTTTTCTTTTTCTAATTTATTATAAGCTTGTTCTCAGAATAGACAAACAGTTTGGTTATTCATTGACTAATTCTGGATAGTGGTTGGCAAAGTCGACTTTTAGTTGGACAAAGGTTTGAAGGTCCTTGAGGAGCTGGAGGAGGAGGGCTCGGGTTTCAAATTCTTCCCGACTTTGGGGTAAGGGGCGTTCCCGAAACTGTTCGAGGTAGGTTTGGATTTCAGCCATGATAGCCTGGGCAGGATTGAACTGGCTGAGTTGGTCGGCCACATGTTGAAAAAGTTCCGCTAGAATATGGCTTTCTTCGATGGATAAGTGGCAGTTGTTGATGGTGTGTGCCATGTTTTTGAGGATGTAGTTTTGGGCCTGCCGCATTTCGAAGTAGTCAACATGGTAGCTGTCCTTGTGGATCAGATGGTTGGAGTAATCCAGATAGGCTACCTCGAGGGCCTGCCGCAGTTCCTGGTCTAGGAGGGCTACTGTGCGCGCATTGTTGCGACCATCTCCCTGCTGGAGGAAAAAGACAAAGCGGTTGAGGATTTCCTTTAACAGGGTCTCAACTTGGGTATGGTAGGTCTCTAATTCTTTTTGTCGGTCGGGCATATAGAGAATGACCAAGAGGGCATTGAGGGTTCCGATTAGAAAAATTAACAGCTCATTGGCGATGAGAGTCGGAGCGATGCTTTGTTCCAAAAGTAGATGGGTGACCAAGACGGTACTAGGGGTAATCCCAATTTCTAAATGAAAGTGATAGGCTAGAGGTGTATAGAGCAGCAAGAAGGGAGCCAGCGACCAAAGGTGAAAACCGAACAGCCAGAAAATCAGACTGCCCAGTGCCAGGGCTAAGAGGGCCGATAGCAGGCGCTGGTAGGCTAATTTCAAGGTTGTCCGTCTGGTATCAGAGACACTTAAAATAGCAATAATCCCAGCTGTGATGGCATAGTCAGCCCCTAAAAAACCTGCTAGAAAAGCTGCCGAACAGGTGGCGAGGGTTAATTTTAAGCTGTGTTGGAACAGGGACATGGGGACCTTTCTATTTCTATTTTAAAAGCAAATGCTCAAAAAAGAGAGGTTGGACGTTTGTCCCAACCTCTTAGGTAGCTGTCTTGTTGGAGTATTACGGTTTGTTGGCAGCTTTTATTTTGGCTTGGAGCTCCTCCACATGGGCCTGTGCTTGCTCCATCTGGGCTTGGATTTGCTCGGTGCGGGCCTGGGCTTCCTTGCCAAAGGCCTGAGCCTTATAGTTGAGGTCTTGAGCGAGAGGGGTGATTTTTTGCGCTTCTGTTTGCAGGGTCTGGAGCTGGTCTTTCAGTTGAGCCTGTAGCTGATTGAAGCGTTTGCTTTCGCTAGCTGCCTCTTTGGCATTGCGAATGATTGCCTTGCGGTTTGACACTAACTCATAGGAAGACTTAGCAGCACTCAAAAAGAGGATGGTTGAGATGAGACCCATTTAGACTTCCTCCGTGGTTTCTCTGATTTTTTGCGCCAATTGGGCCAAGTGTTCAAAGTCTGGTTCCTGGGTTTGGAAACGGATGTCTAAGCCATCTTCTTGGCCAAAGCGAGGGAGCAGGTGGATGTGGGTGTGGAAGACGGTTTGGCCGGCAACCTCTTCACTATTGTTGATCACATTGATTCCCTCAGCACCAAGTGCCTGTTTGAGACGACGGGCCAAACCGGGTACCTGTCCAAATAGGGCTTGGGCTACTTGAGGATCTAGGTCAAAGATATTTCGGTAGTGTTCCTTGGGAATGACCAGGGTGTGTCCAGGTGTTGCCTGGGAAATATCGAGGAAGGCTAGAATCTGCTCATCTTCATAGACTTTACTAGCTGGGATTTCTCCCGCAACAATTTTACAAAAAAGACAATCCATATTTTTCTCCTTTCATTCCGTCCATTTGATATAATGGATTTGATTGGAACGTGGCTATTGAAGAGGCTGAGACCAAAGTCTAGCCTCGCTTACTTTAGTTAGCAAAATGACCTTGACGCAGTAGTTGCTCTGCGAAGAACAGGACAGGTTCTTCTAGTTAATGATAGCGAACAGTCCATATTCGTCTTCTCTTAGTATAGCAAAAATGGAGGATTTATGTTAGAAGTGAGTCAGGTTACAGGTGGCTATTTTAATCTACCTGTGCTGAAAGAAATCAGTTTTTCCGTCCAACATCATGAAATTGTGGGCTTGATTGGCCTGAATGGGGCAGGGAAATCGACTACCATTAAGGAGATTATTGGTTTTCTCCAGCCTTATGCGGGGATAATTCGCCTGGATGGTCAGGAACTACAGACCGATCCGGTCGCTTATCGGAAGAAGATCGGTTACATTCCCGAAACACCCATGCTCTATGAGGAGCTGACCTTGCGGGAACATTTTGAAATTGTCGCCATGGCCTATGAGAAGGATCTGGATCAGAGCCTGGAGCGCCTGGCTCCTTACCTCAAGCGTTTCCGCCTGGACCAGAAGTTGGATTGGCTTCCGGCAGAATTTTCTAAAGGGATGAAGCAGAAGGTTATGATTCTCTGCGCCATCCTAGTTGATCCTGATTTGTATATTGTTGACGAGCCTTTTTTGGGCTTGGATCCTTTGGCGATTGAGGATTTACTCCAGTTTCTTTTGGAGGAACGGAAAAAAAGGAAGGGCATTTTAATGTCTACCCATGTTTTGGATACAGCCGAAAGGGTATGTGATCGCTACATCTTACTCCATCAAGGGCAGGTTCTAGCAGAGGGCAGTTTGGCAGCAATCCAGGAACAATTCCAAATGCCGGACCAAAGTCTGCATGACATCTACCTGCGTGTCACTCAGGAGGATTAGCATGCGTGATGTATTTCAGCGAAGGCAAGCAGCTTTCCGGAGGGAATTGGTGAGCTACCTGCGTTATGTTCTCAATGACCATTTTGTCCTCTTTTTGTTTATCTTGCTGGGTTTAATTCTGACCCAGTATCGGGCCTTGTTACTGGATCCGGCCGCCTATCGGCTGTTCTTGCTGGGGCTGTTGCCGGTGGTATCGGCTGTGTGTTTTGTGCCCGGCCGGATGGCTACCTACTTGCGTAGGGGGGATGAGTTTTTCCTTTTGGTTCAGGAGGCTCAGGTCAAGGTGTTTTTGCGGGGCGTTTTTCGGAAGACAGCTGTTTTGCAGTTGGTTCGTGCTCTGCTGGCCTTTGGACTGTTGCTGCCTCTTTGGTGGGTGACTTTTGCGGGCTGGCTTCCCATACTGATTTATCTGCTTGGGCTAGCGAGCCTTCAGTTTGCCGCTTTTTCCTACCGCTACCGTAGTTTGCGGCAGGATGCGGGCTTGGATTGGACGTTTTGGATTAGCCAGGAGCAGGAGCGGACGCAAGGCATTCTACGCTTTTTCTCCCTCTTTACGCAAGTCAAGGGGATTGAGGAGCGAGTGCGGATGCGGTCTGCCTGGAATCCAGTGTTGCCACTTTTGGAGCGGGGGAATTCCAATCCTTGGTATAGTTTGTTTTTGCGTTCTTTTTTACGAAAAGGACCTTATTATGGCCTGTGGTTGCGCCTGCAATTGTTGGCGCTGCTAGCTCTGGGTTTGGTTCCGCAAGTCTGGCTGGCTACGGGCTTGGCCTTTGTGGCTTACTATCTCTTGTATTTCCAATTACTGGCACTGTTGCGTAGTCAAGATGGTCAAGTGATGACAGGGCTTTTCCCGAAAGGGAGTCAAGCCAAAAGTAGTGGATTGCGAAGGCTGCTTAATCAATTGGGGCTGGTCAGTCTCGGTGTGGCTCTCCTGGTCCTCTTGGGACGAGGAGCCTTTTTGGAAGCAGGGAGCATGCTTCTCTTCATGCTCTTGCTGATCAAGCTTTATATTCCTTATAAATTAAAGAGATTGGTTGACGAAGCTGTCTAAAATTAGTAGAATGAAGAAGATTTTTTCAAGGAGGTCATGAATGGAAGGGACTGATCAAGAGCTAGCCTTGAGCCCCTTGGCGGGTAAAAGTGGTAATGCCTATAAGGGCACGTATCCAGATGGACGTGAGATTTTTGTAAAAATGAATACCAGCCCGATTCTGGCTGGACTGGCTAAGGAACAGATTGCGCCGCAGCTGTTGTGGAGTCGCCGGATGCCCGATGGTCAAGTGATGACGGGTCAACAGTGGCTAAACGGGAAAATTCTGACTCCTGGAGAAATGGGGAAAAAGCAGATTATTAACATCTTGACCCGTCTGCACCGCTCCCGGCATTTGATGGTCCAATTGACCAGTTTGGGGCAACAGTTGGAAACACCGATTGACTTGCTTTATTCTTGGCGGGAGTCCGTTCATGCCAATTTGCGGCGGAACCAGTTTTTGCAAGAGGTCTTTGATGACTTGCGGCAATCGGCGCCTGGTTTTCGGGAAGACCATGCGACCATTGTGCACGGTGATGTTCGCCACAGTAATTGGATTGAAACAGAGAGTGGTTTGATTTACCTAGTGGACTGGGATTCTGTCCGCCTAACGGATCGGATGTTTGATGTGGCGCATATCTTGAGCCACTACATTCCTGAATCCCGCTGGCAGGAATGGTTGGTCTACTATGGCTACCGCTACAATCAGAAGGTATTGAACAAATTGTACTGGTATGCCCAGTATTCTTATTTAAACCAAATTGGTAAATACTATGCCAATGAGGACATGGATAATGTGAACCGGGAAATCTATGCGCTTAGAAATTTCCGGACACGCTTTGGAAGGGGATTATGAGAGTTCGCAATCGAAAAGGGGCAACCGAGTTATTAGAAGCACATCCAGAATATGTGGTGCTGGATCCAGAAAGTGCCAAGGGACACTGGCAGGAGATTTTTGGCAACAAGAATCCGATTTATATTGAAGTCGGATCTGGAAAAGGCCAATTCATTTCCGGCATGGCGAAAAACCATCCGGATATCAACTTTATCGGGATTGACATCCAAAAATCGGTTTTGAGTTATGCCTTGGACAAGGTCTTGGCAACTGATGTCCCCAATATCCGGTTGCTCTGGGTTGATGGGGACGCCCTAACCAACTATTTTGAAGCCGGGGAAATCGACCGTCTCTACCTGAACTTTTCGGATCCCTGGCCTAAGAAGCGCCACGAAAAACGGCGCTTGACCTATAAGTCGTTTTTGGAAACCTACCAGGCGATTTTACCTAGTCAGGGAGAGATCCATTTCAAAACCGACAATCGCGGCTTGTTTGAATATTCCCTGGTCTCCCTGTCCCAATACGGCATGATCTTGGATGGGGTCTGGTTAGACCTACACGCTAGTGAGATTGAGGGCAACGTGCGGACAGAGTATGAGGAGAAATTCTCCAGCAAGGGCCAAGTAATTTACCGTTTAGAAGCACATTTTCCAGAATAAGTGGGTCTGAAGCTTGTTTTTAGGGAATTCTATGGTATAATTAGAAAAGAATGAAGAAAAAGGAGGGGCGAAGAGAAATCTTCGCCTCTTGTTTATAGTAAAAAAGGAGGTGCTCTTATCGCAACAATTATTGAGCAGGTGTCTCAGGTCCTGGAAGGTCAGATTCCTGAACCCTATGAGTTGGTAGATCTGGAGTATGCCAAACTAGGTGGCGATATGGTCTTGAGTGTATTTGTGGATAAGCCCGGTGGGATTACCGTTGAGGATACAGCTGATTTGACAGACTTGATTAGTCCACTCTTGGATACCATTCAGCCAGATCCCTTCCCGGAAAATTATTTTTTGGAAGTATCCAGTCCTGGTCTAGAGCGACCCTTGAAAACATCCGAGGCCATGCAGGCTGCGGTTGGTTCCTACATCCATGTCAGTCTTTATCAAGCGATTGATAAGAAAAAGCAGATTGAAGGTGACTTGTTAGCCTTTGATGGGGAAACCTTGCAGCTAGAGTATATGGATAAAACCAGGACCAAACAAGTGGAAATTCCTTACAAGCTAGTGTCTAAGGCTCGCTTGGCTGTGAAATTTTAGAGCGTCCGTTCGTTTCTCTTTTCCAGCTTTGTTAAAGTAAGCGAAACAACTATGAAACAGAAAGGAGCTTTTGGGTAACCAAAAGCAAGTAAAGCATGAGTAAAGAAATGGCGGAAGCTTTCCGCATCCTTGAAGAAGATAAGGGCATCAAAAAAGACGACATCGTTGATGCAGTCATTGAGTCCCTACGTGCAGCCTACCGCCGTCGTTACGGCCAAGCTGACAGTGCCCTCATTGAGTTTGATGAGAAAAAAGCAGATTTCCACGTTTACACAGTGCGTGAGGTCGTGGATGAAGTATTTGATAGCCGCTTAGAGATCAGCTTGAAAGATGCCTTGGCGATCAATGCAGCCTATGAGTTGGGTGATAAAATCAAGTTTGAAGAGTCTCCGACCGAATTTGGCCGTGTCGCTGCCCAGTCTGCCAAGCAGACGATCATGGAAAAAATGCGCAAGCAGACGCGTTTAATCACCTATAACACTTACAAAGAGCATGAAAATGAGTTGATGAGTGGTACGGTAGAGCGTTTTGATGCCCGCTTTATCTATATCAACTTGGGAAGCATCGAAGCCCAGATGTCGCGCAAGGATCAGATTCCAGGTGAGGTTTTTGCGTCCCACGACCGGATTGAGGTCTACGTTGAAAAGGTTGAAGATGATCCCCGGGGTGTTAATGTTTTTGTTAGCCGAAGCCACCCACAGATGATCAAACGTTTGATGGAGCAGGAAATCCCTGAAGTTTACGATGGTACTGTCGAAATCATGGCGGTCTCCCGGGAAGCGGGCGACCGGACCAAGGTGGCGGTGCGCAGCCACAATCCAGATGTGGATGCGATTGGTACCATTGTCGGCCGCGGTGGAAGTAACATCAAGAAGATTACTAGTAAGTTCCATCCAGCTCGTTACGATGCTAAACTTGAGAAGTGGATTCCAACCGAGGAAAACATCGATGTTATCGAGTGGGTCAGCGATCCAGCAGAGTTTATCTACAATGCCATTGCGCCTGCCGAAGTGGATCAGGTTAACTTCGATGAAAAAGATAGCAAACGGGCCTTGGTTGTGGTTCCAGATGATAAATTGTCCTTAGCCATTGGCCGTCGGGGTCAAAATGTTCGCCTGGCAGCCCACCTAACCGGTTTCCGGATTGATATCAAATCAGCTTCTGAGTTCGAGGCAATGGAAGCTGCGCAAGCGCTAGCAGCGGAAGTGGCGCTTGAGGAGGAAGTTGTCCCATCAGCAGTTGAGGAAGTGCTGCCAGAAGTAGAGGAGCTACTGGATGAGGCAGCCCCAGTCGAAAATCTCGAGGAAGAACAGGAATAAGCATGACCAAAACAAGAAAAATTCCTTTACGGAAGTCCCTTGTTTCTGGTGAAGTGATTGACAAACGCGACTTGTTACGGATTGTCCGGACTAAAGACGGTCAGGTTAGCATTGACCCAACCGGTAAGGCCAACGGTCGAGGGGCTTATATCAAGTTAGATTGTGAAGAAGCAGCCTTGGCCAAACAACGGAAGGTCTTTGATCGCAGTTTTCGTCAGGAAATTCCCGAAGAATTTTACGATGAATTGATCGCTTTTGTGGATCGCAAATTGAAACGAAGAGAGTTAGGACTTGAATAAGGAAGAACAGTTGTTAAACCTTTTGGGTCTGGCCCAGCGAGCAGGGAAACTTGTTTCTGGTGAAGATTTGGTTATAAAAAGCATTCAAAGCAACCAAGCACAATTGGTGTTTTTGGCGCAAGATGCAGGGCCTAATCTCAAGAAGACCATTGAAGATAAAAGTCGCTACTACCAGAAGATGGTAGTCGATCAATTTACAACCCATGACTTGAGTCTGGCCATCGGACGCCAACGCAAGGTGCTATCTGTGGTCGACTCTGGATTTGCTAAAAAAATGAGGTCGATTATGAGCTAGAAATGGAGGCATGGAAATGTCTAAAAAACGTTTGTACGAAATTGCCAAAGAAATCGGCAAGGAAAGTAAGGAAATTGTAAAGCGGGCCAAAGATCTAGGGATTGAGGTCAAAAGCCATGCTTCCTCGGTCGAGGAAGATGTGGCCAAGCGGATTAAGGCCAGCTTCAAGCCGGCTAAACCCGCAGCGCCTAAGCCAGCCGAAAAGCCAGCCCCAGCCTCTGAGCCAGCAGCCAAGCCAAGTGCTGCAACCCAAGGCAGCCGGCCGCAAAATCGTAATTTTAAGGCAGAACGGGAGGCAAAGGCTAAGGCTGAGGCCGAGCGTCGCAAACAAGGTCGTGGCAAGCAGGACCGTAAACAAGGTCAGGGAGGCCGTGGGCAAAAACAAAACCATCGTGACCAACAAGGTCAAGGGCAGGGCCGGGATCAAAAGCGCAACCGTGGCAACCGCGACCAAAATCGTCACAAGGATCGCCGTCAAGATCGGAATAGCCAACAGGCTGGTCCCCGTCTGGATTTTAAAGCGCGTGCTGCAGCCCTGAAAGCGGAACAAAATGCGGAATACGCCCGCAATAGTGAAAGCCGCTTCAAGGAAGCCCAGGCTCAGCGCCAAGCCCAGGAAGAGCAAGCTAAACGCCGCAAAGAAGCGAAACAGGAGACTCCAGTGCAGCCAAGTCCGGCTTCAAAACCGGAACCCGCTGCTTTTACAGCCCCTGTAGCTGCTGCTCCGGCACCAGATAACCGTCGTAAAAAACAAGCGAGACCGGATAAACGTCGTGACAATGAACACGAAGATGGTCCACGCAAGCAAGCAAATAGAAATCGAAATAATCAAAATCAAGTGAGAAATCAAAGAAATAGTAACTGGAAGCAAAAACAAAACAAAGGGAAGAACCAACGTGGTAAGAACCAGGCACCAAAACCGGTTACGGAACGTAAGTTCCACGAACTTCCTAAGGAATTTGAATATACGGCTGGGATGACCGTTGCAGAGATTGCCAAACGGATTAAACGCGAACCAGCAGAGATTGTTAAGAAGCTCTTTATGATGGGGATCATGGCGACTCAGAACCAATCCCTCGATGCGGACACGATTGAACTCCTCATGGTGGATTATGGCATTGATGCCAAGGAAAAAGTTCAAGTGGACAATGCCGACATCGAACGTTTCTTCGTGGATGAGGACTACCTCAATGAAGACGAGATGGTTGAGCGCCCACCAGTGGTAACCATTATGGGGCACGTTGACCACGGTAAAACCACCCTTTTGGATACCCTCCGGAATTCCCGTGTCGCAACAGGCGAAGCTGGGGGAATTACCCAGCACATTGGAGCCTACCAAATTGAAGAAAACGGCAAGAAAATTACCTTCTTGGATACCCCAGGACACGCGGCCTTCACCAGCATGCGGGCTCGGGGAGCATCGGTCACAGACATTACCATTTTGGTCGTTGCAGCAGATGACGGCGTGATGCCACAAACCATTGAGGCCATTAACCACTCCAAGGCTGCCGATGTTCCAATTATCGTAGCCATCAACAAGATTGATAAGCCAGGTGCCAACCCCGAGCGTGTAATCGGTGAATTGGCCGAGCATGGTGTTATGTCAACAGCCTGGGGCGGTGATTCCGAATTTGTCGAAATTTCCGCTAAATTCAACCAAAACATTGACGAATTGTTGGAAACAGTCCTCTTGGTTGCTGAAATCCAAGAACTAAAAGCAGACCCAACTGTTCGTGCTATCGGTACCGTTATTGAGGCCCAATTGGATAAAGGAAAAGGGGCTGTTGCAACGCTCTTGGTCCAACAAGGAACCCTAAACGTCCAGGATCCGATCGTTGTCGGAAATACTTTTGGACGGGTGCGTGCCATGACCAACGACCTCGGTCGTCGGGTTAAGGTGGCTAGCCCATCAACTCCAGTCTCCATTACCGGTTTGAATGAAACTCCAATGGCGGGTGACCATTTCGCGGTCTATGAAGATGAAAAAGCTGCCCGTGCAGCCGGGGAAGAACGTGCTAAACGTGCCCTTCACCAACAACGCCAAAACACAACCCGTGTTAGCCTTGAAAACCTCTTTGATACTCTTAAAGCGGGAGAAGTGAAGTCAGTTAATGTCATCATCAAGGCTGACGTGCAAGGTTCGGTTGAGGCCCTTGCAGCCTCCCTTCAAAAAATTGAAGTTGAGGGTGTGAAAGTAACCATCGTCCACTCAGCGGTAGGGGCGATTAATGAATCTGATATTACTCTGGCTGAAGCTTCTAATGCGATTATTATCGGCTTTAACGTTCGCCCTACCCCACAAGCCCGTCAACAAGCCGAGGCAGATGGCGTAGAAATTCGTCAGCACAGCATCATCTACAAGGTGATTGAAGAAGTAGAAGATGCCATGAAGGGACTCTTGGATCCTGAATTTGAGGAAAAAGTAATTGGTGAAGCCGTTATCCGTGAGACCTTCAAAGTATCTAAAGTCGGTACCATCGGTGGTTTCATGGTCTTGAGCGGAAAAATTACCCGCGACTCCAAGGTTCGAGTAATTCGCCAAGATGTGGTTATCTACGATGGCGGACTAGCAAGCTTGAAACACTACAAGGATGATGTCAAAGAAGTTACCAACGGCCGTGAAGGTGGTTTGATGGTTGAAAACTACAATGACATCAAGGTTGACGATGTGATTGAAGCCTACATCATGGAAGAAATTAAACACTAAGAGGGAGGTCCCTATGGCAAATTCGATTCGTACTGACCGGGTCGCTATGGAAATCAAACGCGAGGTCAACGAGATCCTGCAAAAGAAGGTCCGTGACCCCCGTGTCCAAGGCGTCACCATCACCGATGTCCAAATGACCGGTGATCTCTCCCTAGCCAAGGTTTACTACAGCATTATGAGTGACCTAGCCTCTGACAACCAAAAGGCCCAAATCGGCCTTGAGAAAGCGACCGGTACCATCAAACGGGAATTGGGTCGCCAACTCCATATCTACAAAATCCCTGATTTGATCTTTGTCAAAGACGAATCCATTGAATATGGTAATAAGATCGATCAGATGTTGCGGAATTTGAATAAGGACGATTTTTAGTCTTTAAGTCCTGATTGGTAAGAGATTTTCTTGTATGAGTAGTAGAGGCTGGGACAAAAACCCCTCTGACTAACGCAAAAAGCAACGGTTTTAAAGCCGTTGCTTTTTTGCCTTATGGAGA
>NZ_WSRS01000046.1 GCF_009767945.1 Streptococcus danieliae
GTTTTCTCTTTTAATTTAATCCATTGATAAATGGTAGTACGAGAAATTTGGAAAACAGTTGCTGCTTCAGAAATACTGCCAATATTCTCACAATATGAAAGAACTTTTTTACGAAAATCTACTGAATATGCCATAAAAATAGTATAGCACAAAGTGTGCGGTTTCTGTTTCATTCTACTATAGTACAACTGAGTGTCCGGTTCATCCACGATTTTTAGTAACGAATATGCTAGAATAGATCTTGTAGAAAAGTGAAGACGGTGGCTTCTGATTCTGAAGGAGAGGTGATGCCTATGGGTAATTCATCAAAATCTGACAGGAAGGAGGAGCGCTTTTTGACCGCTTTTGAAGTGGTGCAGATTATTCTTTTCTTTGCTAGTTTTAGCATTGAGTTGATCGGTCTCTGCTATCTAATCTTCAAAGATGGAAACAAAAAGAAATAGCCGTCAATACTTTGGCTAGTAACGGCTATTCTCTTTAGCTAATAAACGAGTCACCGTCTTAAACGGTTCTACATTGGAGCTGGCCTGCAATCCAGCTCTTTTTATATTTCGATTATAACACATTTGCTGTTAAAGGTGAAAATGGAAGGCCAAGTTCTAGGGAGTTCTTTGGATTCTAATACCGTTAGATGCCCGGTTCATCCATGATTTTTAGTAACGAATATGCTAGAATAAATCTTGTAGAAAAGTGAAGACGGTGGCTCCTGATTCTGAAGGAGAGGTGATGCCTATGGGTAATTCATCAAAATCTGACAGGAAGGAGGAGTGCTTTTTGACCGCCTTTGAAGTTGTGCAGACCATCTTTTTCTTTGCTAGTTTTAGCATTGAGTTGATCGGTCTCTGCCATCTAATCTTCAAAGATGGAGACAAAAAATAATCCGTCCCTTTACTTTGACGAGTAGGACGGATTAAATCTGTTTAACGAGTCACCGTCTTAAACGGTTCTACTTTGAGCTGGATTGCCGTCCAGCTCTTTTTATGTATTAATTATACCATAGTTACAGAAAAAAGTGTAAAGCAAAAAGTCCTAGGAATTCTAGGACTTTTTTGAAATGCTTATTTTACCTCAGTAAATACAACGTGTTTACGCAATTTTGGTGAGTATTTTTTCAATTGAAGACGGTCTGGTGTGTTACGTTTGTTTTTAGAAGTTAGGTACAAGCGTTCACCAGATTCTTTATGTTCAAGTGTGATATTTACGCGCATGAGTGCTCCCTTCTATTCTTATTTAGCTGCTTGAGCTTTAGCGATTTTACGTCCTTTGTAGTATCCTTTAAGAGATACACGGTGTGAACGTGAGTAGTCACCAGTTGTAGCGTCGAATTGAACAGATGGTGCTGTCAATTTGTAGTGTGTACGACGTTTGTTTTTCTTCGCTTTTGATGTGCGACGTGCAGGTACTGCCATTTTTTTGTTTCCTCCAATAGAATATTCTTTGACGATTCGTCAACTTTAAAAGAATAACACAAATGAATTGTAAAGTAAAGTTACTTGACAACTTTTTTTAAAAAAAGTTCGGCTAAAAAAGGTTGTTCCAACCTTTCCAGCCGAACGGTAAGAGTGCGAGGCGCTAAATCCTACTCCTGTGTTTCAAAAATACTTTCTTAGTTAAAAACTATAAAAATCCTAATCTTGTTTCCGACGACGGGATTTGACGGTCATGAGTAAGGCAAGAGTGGCACTCACGCCTGCAGCGACAGCTGCTGTTTGAGAGCTGTCCCCGGTTTTTGGCAATTCTTTTTGCCCTGCATCTGTAGCTAGTTGTGGCTGAACTCCTGTCGCTGCTTTTACTTTAGCAGAAGCCTTTTGGTCTGTCGGAAGGTTTGAAACTTGAGAAGAAACGAGTTTCTCTTTAACCTTTGGTTGTGCTTCGATTTGAGGGTTAGCTGATTTTACAGCTTCTCCACTAGGTTTTGTAGCCTCAGGTTTCTTAACTTCCGGCGTTACCGGTTGTTTTTCAGTCTTAGGAGCTTCAGTTTCCGTGTTAGGAGTTTGAGTTTCGTTTTCTGGCTCCTTAACCTCAGGAATCATAGGCTGTTCTTCAGTTTTAGGCCCTTCAGCTTCTGGCTGAGGCTTCACATCTTCCTCGCCTGGTTTTTCGACTTCCGGTTCCTTAACCTCAGGAATCCCAGGCTGTTCTTCAGTCTTAGGCTCTTCAGTCTCTGGCTGAGGTTTTACTGTCTCCTCGCTAGGTTTTTCAACTTCCGGCTCCTTAACCTCAGGAATCATAGGCTGTTCTTCAGTTTTAGGCTTTTCCGTCTCTGGTTGCGGTTGCACCTTCTCTTCGCTAGGTTTTTCGGTTTCCGGTTCCTTGACTTCAGGAGTGGCTGGTTGCTCCTCGGTCTTAGGCTCTTCAGCTTCTGGCTGAGGCTTCACTGTCTCCTCACTTGGCTTTTCAGCTTGCGGTTCTTTGACTTCAGGAGTAGCTGGTTGCTCCTCAGTCCCAGGCTCTTCCGTCTCAGGCTGAGGTTTTACTGTCTCCTCACTTGGCTTTTCAGCTTGCGGTTCTTTGACTTCAGGAGTAACAGGTTGCTCTTCAGTCTTAGGTTCTTCCGTCTCAGGCTGAGGCTTCACTGTCTCCTCGCCTGGTTTTTCGGTTTCCGGTTCCTTGACTTCAGGAGTAGCAGGTTGCTCCTCAGTCTTAGGTTCTTCCGTCTCAGGCTGAGGTTTTACTGTCTCCTCGCCTGGTTTTTCGGTTTCCGATTCCTTGACTTCAGGAATCCCAGGCTGTTCTTCAGTCTTAGGCTCTTCCGTTTCTGGCTGAGGTTTTACTGTTTCCTCACTTGGTTTTTCGGTTTCTGGTTCCTTAACCTCAGGCTTCCCAGGCTGTTCTTCAGTCTTAGGCTCTTCAGCTTCTGGCTGAGGTTTCACATCTTCCTCGCCTGGTTTTTCGTTTTCTGGCTCCGTAACCTCAGGAGTCGTAGGCTGTTCTTCAGTTTTAGGCTCTTCCGTTTCTGGTTGAGGATTTACTGTTTCCTCACTTGGTTTTTCGGTTTCCGGTTCCTTGACTTCAGGAGTAGCTGGTTGTTCCTCGGTCTTAGGCTCTTCAGCTTCTGGCTGAGGTTTTACTGTTTCCTCACTTGGTTTTTCGGTTTCTGGTTCCTTAACCTCAGGCTTCCCAGGCTGTTCTTCAGTCTTAGGCTCTTCCTTCTCTGGCTGAGGTTTTACTGTCTCCTCGCCTGGTTTTTTGGTTTCCGGTTCCTTGACTTCAGGAGTAGCAGGTTGCTCCTCAGTCTTAGGTTCTTCGGTTTCTGGCTGAGGATTTACTACTTCTTCACTTGGTTTTTCGTTTTCCGGTTCCTTGACTTCAGGAGTAACAGGTTGCTCCTCGGTCTTAAGCTCTTCCGTCTCCGGCTGAGGCTTCACTGTCTCCTCACTTGGCTTTTCAGTTTCCGGTTCTTTGACTTCAGGAGTAGCAGGTTGCTCCTCAGTCTCAGGTTCTTCGATTTTAGTGTCCGAAGTTTCGACTTCTGGCTCCTTAACCTCAGGAGTAGCAGGCTGTTCTTCAGTCTTAGGTTCTTCCGTCTCTGGCTGAGGATTTACTGTTTCCTCACTAGGTTTTTCGTTTTCCGGTTCTTTGACTTCAGGAGTAGCTGGTTGCTCCTCAGTCTCAGGTTCTTCGGTTTCTGGCTGAGGATTTACTATTTCCTCACTAGGTTTTTCGACTTCCGGTTCCTTGACTTCAGGAGTAACTGGTTGCTCCTCAGTCTTAGGCTCTTCGGCCTCAGTGTCCGGAGTTTGAGTTTCGTTTTCTGGCTCCTTAACCTCAGGATTTACCGGTTGTTCTTCAGTCTTAGGCTCTTCCATCTCTGGTTGTGGTTTTTCCGTTTCTGGTGTGACGGTTTCTTTTGGTTTGAGGTCGAGTTGGACCAGGAGTGGGTCGTGGTCGGAGGCGCGGCCGTGTTCTTTCATGAAGATGGAGTTGACGTGGATCATGTCGAACTCGTAGCGGTCGAGGAGGTTGTTGGAGAGGACGATGTTGTCGAGGGACTGGTTGTTTCCTTGGTAGAAGTAGGAGAAGCGGTCGTCCTTGTCATGGCGGCTGACTAGGTTGGACAGGATGTCGCCTGAGATGAGCTCCATGGTTTTGCTGAATTCGAAGTCGTTGAAGTCTCCCAGCATGGCAACCTTGAGGTCAGGGTTTTGGTTCATTCCTTGGGCGATGAACTGGTTGATGAGGGTGGCCATTTGGTGGCGCTGGTCTTCGGATTTGAAGGTGACGGGTTGGACTTTGCCGAAGTAGCCGTTGTCTCCGCGTTTGGAGTTGAGGTGGACGGCGATGACGTTGACGGTTTGGCCTTGGAATTGGAATTCGGCGATGACCGGTTTGCGGGAGTTTGTCCAGGCTTGGTGGGTTGGTTCGATGCGGGCGATGCTGTGTGTCAGCGCTCCGTTTTCCCAAGTAGCTGGTGTGTGGGCGTCGCCTTTGGGTTTGTCAGCCAGGCTCACGCGCTCCGGATTGTAGAGGAAGCCGGTGCGGATGTTGGAGCCGGGTGCTCCGCCGTCTTTGTTGTTTTCAGGGTCGATGTCGATGTAGCGGTATTCGGGTCCGCCTTGGGTCTTGATGGCTTCAATGAGGCGGCGGGCGCTTTGGCTGGCATCGACAGTGCCGTCATCGGTGCTTCCGTTGTTGTCCTGGACTTCAATCAGGGTGATGATGTCCGGCGATTTGAGGTCCTCTACAAAGGAGGTTGCGATGCGTTTAACCTTGGCATTGTCGGTGGTTTTGTTGTTGGCTGAGAAGTTTTCAATATTATAAGAAGCAATGCTGAGTTTCTCTGGGTCTTTGACAATACTGGTGGCCTCTGGTTGTACCCCACCGTCGGTGACCTTTGGTGAGTCGGCGACTTTGGCTAGGAGTTTGTAGTTGGTGTAGCCGTAGGAGATTGGTCCATAAATACGTCCTTGGAAGGAATCACCTGTTTTGGTGATGAGGTTTTTGTCAAAAAGGACAGCGATTTTTTCGGGATGGGGGTTGTCGGCCTCCAAGGTTAAACCGCCTACCTTGTTCATCGGGCCGGTGTAATTGCCTGGGACCACATAGACTTCCTTGTTGGCCTGTGGGCCAAGTACCTTGGCATTGTCAATGCCGACGACCATGCCTTCAAGGGACTCCCAGAAATCAAGGCCGTCTGTGTCTGGATCAAAGGAGCTGAAGGCGTCGTCTTCCACGATTTTTGTTGGAGCTAGGCGGTCGCTTCCCAGGATGACTGGGGCAGGGACAGCTGCAGTGCCCTCTTTGACGACCTTTGTTGCAGCCAACTGGGTGGTGGTTAGATCGGTTTGGTCTTTTTCGTTGTAACCAGAGCCTAGGTATTCCACAACTTTTCCGGTGATGGTGAGGGTATCCCCGAGGGCTACGGTATGGTTGGGGAGGTAGACATTGATGCCGTCAGAGGTTTTAGGGTTCTTGTCAGGGTTGAGGTCCTGGATATAGAAATGGTTTTTGTTGGCGACATAGGTTACCACAACATTTTGCACGGTAACGGTTTGGCCTTCTAGTGGGGAGACATGACCTTCCCCTTGGATCTCACCAACGGTGACGATGGTTTCCGCAGGCGGTGCGGCAGTTCCCTTTTTAACGATTTCAAACTGGTTTTCAAGGAAGGGTTTGAGTTGGTTTTTACCACGGTAGGTCGACAAAATCGCAGTGATGTGGATGGTGTCGTTTTCGGAAATCAGATTGTTTAAAAGGCTGTTGCTGATGCCGGTGCGGGCATCAACGCGGACGGCTACTTGTTGGCCAGTGATGTCCGTCAGGTTAAAGCTAGAATTGCCCTTGTTGTCGCTGGAAATGGCACCAACGGTGACATCTTTGAGGGTGACCAGGGTGGATTGGAGTTGATCAGTCAGGCCCTCAATAGTGGTAACAGTTGGGGCAGGGACGGGGATGTCTGCTACTTTGGTCAGGTCTGCAACCTTGGTGAGTTGGAATTCACCGTTGAAATCGCCCAAGTTGCCCTTGAATTGGACACTGTCGCCACGGCTGACTTCTTGTTTCTTACCGGGATAAACGTAGACTCCGGTACCTGCCTCGTCCTGGATGTAGAAGCCGTTTCCACCCCAGGCATTGACCTCACTGATGACCTTGCCTTGAACGGTAAACTCTTGGCCTTTTTCCCCTTGACGGACCTCAGCTAGGGCTGTCGTGGCTGGTTCCGCACTTGGGCTGGTCTCAGAGGTCGGGAGGGCTTCGGAACTTTCAGTAGGAGCTTGAGTCAAATCCGAACGTTCTGCGCTTTCTTGCGGGGTGTTTGCCGTTAGTGCCTCTGTTGCGGGGCTTTGTTCGTCGGCAGCGATCGTTTCTTGGGGTAGGCTACTGGCTAAAGCAAGCGGTGCTAGCAGCAACGATGCCCTCAGTAGATACTTGTAAACAGCCTTTTTTTCCATGGTAATCTCCTATCTTTTTACTGTTTCCATTGTAACAAAAAAAGAGAAGTGCAGGCGATAATTTTCCGAATAAATTTAGTGAACTTTGCATCTATGGTTCGTTTTTGTTTTTTCTTAAAAGCAGCGTGCTGAACTTTGAGCTAGAGCTTTCGTAGAGGGGGGAATTGTGCTAAAATTGTTCTAATGTAACTAAAGGAAAAGGAACGTTATGAAACTACAGAAACCAAAGGGAACCCAGGACATTTTACCGGGTGAATCGCGTAAATGGCAGTTTGTGGAAGCGCGGGCTCGGGAAATTTTCGGACGCTACCGCTTTGAGGAGATTCGGACTCCTCACTTCGAGCACTACGAGGTGATTAGTCGGTCGGTCGGTGATACGACAGATATTGTCAGCAAAGAAATGTATGATTTCTATGATAAGGGCGATCGTCATATTACCCTGCGTCCAGAAGGGACAGCGCCGGTGGTGCGTTCCTATGTGGAGAATAAGTTGTTTGCGCCGGAGGTGCAAAAGCCGGTGAAGCTCTTCTACATGGGCTCTATGTTCCGCTATGAGCGGCCGCAAGCGGGTCGTTTGCGGGAGTTCCACCAGATTGGGGTCGAGGCTTTCGGGTCTAGTAATCCGGCGACCGATGTTGAAGTGATTGCCATGGCGGCCGATTTTTTCAGAGAGCTGGGCTTGACAGGCATTCGTCTGCATCTTAACAGCTTGGGAACACCGCAAGTGCGGGCCACTTATCGGCAAGCCCTCATTGACTATCTCCTACCGCATAAGGAGTCCCTATCAGCGGATAGTCAACGCCGCTTGGAGGAGAATCCTTTGCGGGTTTTGGACTCCAAGGAAAAGGCGGATCAAGCCTTGGTGGAGGGAGCTCCGTCGATCTTGGATTACCTGGATGAGGAAAGCCAGGCGCATCTGGATCAGGTGCGTAGCCTGTTGGATGCCCTGAGGATTGACTATGTGATGGATCCGCGGATGGTGCGGGGGCTGGATTACTACAACCATACCATTTTTGAATTTATCACAGAGGTTAAGGGGGCTGATTTGACGGTCTGCGCCGGTGGTCGTTATGATGGCCTGGTGACCTACTTTGGTGGTCCAGAAACGGCTGCTTTTGGATTCGGACTCGGTGTTGAGCGGCTCTTGTTGCTGCTAGAGGCACAGGGTGTGGAGCTACCGGGCTTGCCAGCCTTAGATGTCTATGTGGCGACCCTGGGTGCGGAAGTTAACCAAGCAGCAACGCTGTTGGTGCAGTCCCTCCGTCGTCAAGGTTTAACCGTGGAGCGGGAGTACCTCAACCGTAAGCTCAAGGCCCAGTTCAAGGCGGCGGATCAGTTCGCAGCCAAGGCTTTGATTACCCTAGGGGAATCAGAATTAGCTTCGGGTCAGGTCGTGGTGAAGAACAACCAGACGCGGGAACAGCTGGAAGTCAGCCTGGCAGAGCTAGAGGCGGATGCGGTGAGCTTGTTGGCACCGATTTTGGAGAGCTAGGTCATGAAGAAGTTGCTGGGAGCTGCGATTCAGGCCCTTGTGATTGGCTTGGTGATTGGTTGTATCTGTTATTTGGCCCGGGGGGATTTCTTTTACCGCTACCTGGCCCTGATCTTCGGCTTTTTGGCTGGACTGGCCTACTTTATAACGGGTACAGCGATTGAAATTTTACACGAAGTAAGACAAACAAAGAAAGAGGAATAGGTTGATGGAACGTTCGATGTATGCGGGGCGCGTGCGCTCGGAGCAAATTGGTCAGACGCTGACCCTAAAAGGTTGGGTTGGTCGTCGTCGGGATTTGGGTGGTTTGATCTTTATTGACCTGCGCGACCGGGAAGGGTTGATGCAGTTGGTGATCAATCCTGAATTAGTGGATGCGGCGGTTATGCAGGCGGCTGAGAGCTTGCGGTCCGAGTATGTGATTGAGGCGACCGGGAAGATTCTGGCTCGGGAGCAGGCCAATGACCAATTGCCAACCGGGCAAGTGGAGATGCAGGTGGAGCAGTTGACCATCTTAAACACGGCTAAAACAACACCATTTGAAATCAAGGATGGCATTGAAGTTAATGACGATACCCGCTTGCGTTACCGTTACTTGGATTTACGCCGTCCGGAGATGTTGGCCAACTTTAAACTACGGGCTCAGGTAACCCACAGCATCCGGAATTACCTGGATGGGCAAGAATTTATTGATGTGGAGACGCCTTTCTTGGCTAGGTCTACACCAGAAGGAGCTCGGGACTACTTGGTGCCAAGCCGGGTGCATGAGGGGCACTTCTATGCCCTCCCTCAAAGTCCGCAAATCACCAAGCAGCTCTTGATGAATGCCGGATTTGACCGCTACTATCAAATTGTGAAGTGTTTCCGGGATGAAGACTTGCGGGGCGACCGCCAGCCAGAATTTACCCAGGTGGACTTGGAGACCTCTTTCCTATCCGAACAAGAAATTCAAGACTTGGTGGAAGGCATGATTGCCAAGGTAATGAAGGATACCAAAGGCATTGAGGTTAGCCTACCCTTCCCACGGATGAAATACGATGAAGCCATGCGACTCTACGGGGTTGATAAGCCAGATACCCGCTTTGACATGCTTTTGGAAGACTTGACCGAGTTGGTTGCCGATGTAGAATTCAAGGTCTTCTCCCAAGCTCCAGCTGTTAAGGCCATTGTGGTGCGTGGTGCTGCTGACCAGTATTCCCGTAAGGATATCGATAAGTTGACCGAGATTGCCAAGCAATATGGCGCTAAGGGCTTGGCTTGGGTCAAATACCTAGACGGTGCTCTGACAGGGCCGGTTGCCAAATTCTTGACCAGCCACGAAGAGCAGTTGGTGGCCCGCCTCCAGTTGGGCGAGCAGGACTTGGTGCTCTTTGTTGCGGATGAATTGGAAGTGGCCAATGCAACTCTTGGGGCGTTGCGCGTGCGTTTAGGAAAAGAGCTGGGTCTTATCGACGAGAGCCGCTTCGACTTCCTCTGGATCGTAGACTGGCCAATGTTTGAGTGGTCTGAAGAAGAAGGCCGCTACATGAGTGCCCACCATCCGTTTACCCTGCCACAAATGGATACGGCTTCCGAGTTGGAAGGCGACCTCAGCAAGGTTAAGGCCATTGCCTACGATATTGTCTTGAACGGTTATGAATTGGGTGGCGGAAGCCTTCGGATTAACCAGCGAGACCTACAAGAACGGATGTTTAAGGCTCTTGGCTTCAGTCAAGAAGAAGCAGCAGAACAATTTGGCTTCCTGCTCGAAGCTATGGATTACGGCTTCCCACCACATGGCGGCTTGGCCATCGGTTTGGACCGCTTTGTAATGCTGCTCGCTGGCCAAGACAATATTCGGGAAGTTATCGCCTTTCCGAAAAACAACAAGGCCACCGATCCTATGACTCAGGCTCCGAGTCCAGTGGCTTTGAGCCAATTGGAAGAGCTGAGTCTACGGGTTCAAGAGGATGAAAAGGAATAAATATTACCGTGCTTTTCGGGCCTGGTTGGATGAACTAGGTCGGCGTTTCCACTTTATCAAGCTCCTACAGAGCATTTCCCGGGAAAAGTATGATGAGAAGTTATCGGCTGCAGTGCTCTACGGTATTTTGTCAGCCCTGGCTATCAATTTTTTCTACCAGCCCGGGCATGTCTACTCGTCTGGAGCTACTGGTTTGGCCCAGATTATTCAGGTGAAGCTGGCTATTTATGGGGGGCTGAACCTGCCCCTGGCCGCGATTTATTACGCCATCAATATTCCCTTGATGGTGCTAGCCTGGCGCCAGATCGGGCCTAAGTTTACAATTTTCACCTTTATCACGGTCAGCTTTTCCACTCTTTTTATGGAGTGGATTCCAGAAGTGACCTTGACCCCTGATCCGATGATCAATGCCCTCTTTGGGGGTGCTCTGATGGGCTTGGGGATTGGTTTGGCCCTGCGGGCCAATATCTCTAGTGGCGGGATGGATGTTGTGATTCTGACTATCCGCAAGCGGACGGGTCGGCAGGTCGGCAACTTGTCGCTGGCCCTCAACGGGGTGATTATTCTCATGGCCGGGCTCTCCTTTGGCTGGCCCTATGCATTTTATTCCTTAGTAACCCTCTTTGTTTCCACGCGGGTGACCGATTTGGTTTTTACCAAGCAACGAAAAATGCAGGCCATGATTGTGACCAGCTATCCAGAGCGGGTCATCAAGGGCATCCATACCGCTTTGGAGCGCGGGGTGACCATCTTGAATGATGCCGAGGGCGCCTATAAGCATGAGCGCAAGGCGGTCTTGATTACCATCATCACGCGCGCAGAGTACCACGAATTCAAGTGGATCATGCGGGAAACCGATCCTGAAGCCTTTGTGACCATTGCGGACAATGTCCACACCCTGGGCCGTTTTATGGAATATTAACAACTCAGCGAGTCGAATCAGACTCGTTGAGTTTTTTTAAATTTTTTTCGAATAAAAAGATGAGAGGGTAACTCTCAGATTTTATAAGGTCTGTTGGGGAAAAGGGCTAGGTCTCTTTTCCAGGCAGGAAAAGGAGTTTTATGAAAACAGCAATTTTAGTAGACGGTGGCTATTACCGTAAGCGGACCAATCTGGCCTACGGTTCAGAGGAGCCAGCCCAATCAGCCCAGCGGCTGTATAAGTACTGTAGCCGACATTTGAAGGAATCCTGTTATCAGGCTGAAGTCCGCCACGACCTCTACCGCATCTTTTATTATGACTGTCCCCCCTTGACCGCGAGCCTGCTAAATCCCTTCGGGACTCGGGTTGTGGACTACAGTAAAAGTGACACCCTCCGCTGGACCCAGGAATTTTTTATGGAGCTGAGCCACAAACGCCGGATAGCCCTCCGCATGGGAGAACTATCGGAAAGTAGTCCCCGCTACACGCTGCGAGAAGAAGCTCTGCAGGCTCTCCTATCCGGCCAGCGCACCGTGGATGACCTCAAGGAAATGGACTTCCGCCTCAACCTCCAGCAAAAGGGGACGGACATCCGCATCGGTTTGGACATCTGCTCCCTGGCCTATAAACAACAAGTCGACCGCATCATCCTCATCGCCGGTGATAGTGACTTCGTCCCCGCCGCCAAACTGGCACGACGAGAAGGCATCGACTTTATCCTCGATCCGCTGGGCGGTCCCATCAAGGACAATCTCAGCCTCCACATAGACGGCCTCCGAACCGTCGACACTGCCTACCTAGGCCACTGAACCAGCTGAAAAGTCCCTTGCGCACACGCGCAGGGGACTTTTCATTAGTCTATCAAGCGAGCCTGGATTCCGGCGGGATCCAACAGCTCCTTTTTCAGTTCTGGAGTCAGAGGTGTAATGGTGGCCCGGGAACAACTACTTTGCCCCCGGCATTCTTCTGTTACCGCTGTGACAATCCCGATAATCTCCCCATCCAGAAACACAGGTGAACCCGAGTTCTCCTCAACTAGTTCCAAATCTACCGTCAGTGTGCCATCTGTCTCCACCGCCAGCACCTGACCACTAGCCTGGGTATAGGGTGGCCGCGTTAGACTTGAAAAACCCATACTGGAGACCCTTTTCCCTACCAGCTTCTGAGCCTGGGTATAGACCGCTAATTTTAACTCCTGCTGCCCCACGGGAAGCCCTAAACTGGATGCAACCTTAATCAACCCCAGATCCTTACGTAAATCCTCGTAGCCCCGGTAGCCAGCAGGAAGGTGGTAGGGATTGGCCGTAGCACCCGTGTGGAAAACCTCAGTCCCCTGAGCATTGTAGGACCGAACTGTCTGTCCAGCCAGTAGCCGTCCTTGCTCATCTGTGAGATTGTGGGCGGCAGTAAGCAAGATTCCCTTCCCAAGATAGGTACCCGTCCCTCGCACGCTCTGTCCTGCCTTCGATCTAGCAATCAAGGCCTGGGTCAGATGAAAGGGATAACTGTGGGCCTCCTGAGGACCAACCTCCTTCCGAGCTTCGGCCAGAACAGGTAGTGCTAACAGTGCACTAACAAAGAGTAGGAGTAGGGTGAGTAGCTTTTTCTTCATCGGTAGCTCCTTTGCCTTTTTCTTTTTTATTCGATTTTTTGAAAGGAAAAGTGCGAATAAATAAGCAAAAGGGATAGGGAATGAAAAAGCGCTGGATTTAATGGCTCAACAGCGGTCTTTCAGGATTGGGGATGAGATTCGTGTAAAGACGAGGAAAGTGTATGGGATGGATTTTGATTGTTGGGTACAGGGTTGGACAAAGAAAATAAGAGATACGGTTTTGAATGTTGAGGCGAGTCTTGCCAGTCTTGCAACTTATTCAAAACCAACAATTGTCTTCTTTAAGAAATCGAGATTCCCCGATTTTGCTGGGTATGATTACCAAACCGTGTTTCAGATCCCGGGGGCTGTTTTCGCGTAAAAAGTGTAAAATTTTGTAGATATTTGTAAAATTTTGTGATAGACTTTGGTTACTAATAAAAGAGTAATTAGGCTGGGAGGTATGTTAGAATGGGTGTTATTAAACGTAATATGGATATCATTGTGAATAATGACCGAGACAGACAAAGAGTTCTATCTGTTCTGAATAACACTGACAAACCAAGTCAGTCTGTGATAAACAAATTTGCTGAAGCGATGAAGATAAAAGTCGAGGAGACATTCTTAACTGGTGGAAGATAACTTAAAATTAGTAGATTTGTATTCTTGGATAGGGCCAATAGATTCAGTGAATTTTGATTGTGGTGTATCGAAAATTAACAATGAAGTGGAAAGGCTTTTTAATAGAGAGTATGACGATCGAAGAGTTTTGGGGTTAGTAAACTCACTTGGAGATTTGTTTGGAGTAATCGCATTCTCTTTAGGAACTACTAGCTTGATACAAAAAGAGCATCCCTTGGAGCGCTATCCTGTTCTAAGTCTAGACCTGTTAGCTATCCAAAAAGACTATCAGAATAACAAATATGGATCAAGGTTGCTCGCCTCAGTTCTTAGGATAGCGCTGACGATGAATTGTTTAGTTCCAATAAGAGGTATTTATTTGGAAGCTTTGACGGAAGCTTCTGAGTTTTATGAACACCGGGGATTTGATGAGCTTCATCCTTTTGCACCAGGAATGGAATTTCAAAAATTATTTATGAATATAGCGTCAATTGAACAATTAGATTTGTATCCATATTCTAATATATTTAATTTAGAATAACTCCTCTTCAGAGGAGTGTTTTTTGCTTCCAAGGGATATTTTTTCTAAATTCCCTCTTGAAATAAACGCTAAAGCGTATATAATTGTAGAAAGGAGGAAGTTATGGCAAAGCATAGAAAAAAAGCCAAAGATAAGTTTGAAAATCCGACTTAACATTCTTATCTTTAGCTTAAGGGGACCTCTAAAAACCCCAGTTTTTCTTCAAATTTAATCACTCAAACCTTGATAAATCAACATTTAGATTTTCAGAAATTTAGTTTTTAGAGGTGCCCTTAACAATTAACATTGAGTGGGATTAACCCACTCGCCCCTTCGGGGGTTATGCTTATCATAACAAAAAAATCATGGGAATGAAAGTATATTTTAAAGTTGAACGTCATAAGTTTGACTGGAAGGCTTTGGTAGGCTGGATTCTATTTTTGGTAATCCTTTGGTATCTTTTTAAGTAGGATAGTATTATGGCAGTATCAGAATCGCAAAAGCGAGCCAATAAAAAATGGGACGATGCTAACAAAGAGAGGAAGGCCTATATCAATAAGCGTTCAACCGCTAGAAGCTTTGTCAAAAATTTGGCCACCCTCGAAGACCTAGCTGAGCTAACTCAGCTCATTGAAGAGCGTAGAAATATGTTAGAGAACTGATTGTCTAACATTGACCACTCCGATTATGGAGTGGTTTTTACTATTTTCAGTTCCCAAATCGTCCGAAATATTTCTAGCTTTTATCCGCATTTATCCCATTCAAAAATCAAAAAAGCCCGATTTCTCGGGCTTTTCACTCGGTTAAATCCTGTTAAACAGGGATAAAAAAGGCGGTAGACGGATTTGAACCGACGATCAAGCTTTTGCAGAGCCGTGCCTTACCACTTGGCTATACCGCCGCAACAATGATTATTCTACACTAAATTATGGTGCTCGTCAACAGGGAACCTTTGGGAATCATTCCCGTTGCTTATTCTTTTTGAAAATAATGTCAGGATCCTGACTCCTCATCATCAATTTCATAAAAATGA
>NZ_WSRS01000047.1 GCF_009767945.1 Streptococcus danieliae
ATGGATAATGCTAGCTTTCACCCTAAAAAGATGTTAGACCAGTTGTCAATAAGTAACGGACATATTTTTCTACCTTTACCACCCTATTCTCCAGAGTTAAATCCCATTGAGAAAAGCTGGGCTAATTTAAAGAAAGAGGTGGCAGAGTATCTCAGAGAGGGAAAATCTATAACAGATGCCGTGTCATACTGTTTAAAAGTCAAATGACTATACCAAATCTTGTTTGCGAAGTAAACTCCAAGCGTTCGCTTGATAGCGAACATTCCATGTTCGTCCATATCATAGGCTCAGCGAGTCAATTCCTGACTCGCTGAGAGGACTCCGAACCCGACCTAAGCAACCTGAGCCAAGAAATTGGAAAGCAAGGTAAGATCCAGTGGGTCTTCTTAGCATGAGCCTTAAATTAAGAAAGTGAATCAACTAAATTTTTCCAAATTTAGTTCTGTCACACTCCCTTCTTGGGTTGGTAAATCAGATAACCAGCCAAAATGGAAAGCACCAAGGTCACACTGAGAAAGGCGACTTGGCTGCCAATTTGACTCGTCATCGAAATGGTCTCTCGCAAGGCGGATACCGAGTAAGACATCGGCAACCAGGGATGAATCGCCTCAAAGAAGGCATTGGACAGTTGGATTGGATAGGTTCCGGCACTAGCTCCCAGTTGCAAGAGCAAGAGGATTAAAGCCAGGAAGGCTCCAACCTTATTGTCCAAGGTTACCAGCGTTGTCACCAAGGCCATAAAGGTCATACTAGCCAAGAGAATCACTCCAAGCGTAGCCAGTTCATGATTGGCTGTCAGACCAATCAGATGAATCCCAGCATAAACCAAGAGACCTGCTGCCAAGGCAATGATGCCATTTACTTCCAAACGCGCCTTCAACCAAGACCAACGAGTCGATGGCTGTCTGCCTGACGGAAGTGTTTGGAAAATCGTATTAGTGGCAATCGCTGCCACAAAGAGGGCTACTGAAACCATGTAAGGAGCCATTCCAACTCCGTTAACCTGAACTTGGTCCTGCTCGGTTTTTTCAAGCGTAATCGGACTAGATAAGGTATTGGCATTGTCCTCCTCAACATTGGCTTTTTGTAATTGCTGGTTGGCCTTATCCAAGCCTGTTTGAAGGCTGATCAAACCATCCACCAATGAGGTCATTCCAGTTCCAAGCTGAGCACCACCCTGAGCTAGGGTTTGGGAACCGTCTTGGAGTTGGCTCGCACCAGAAGCCAATTGTGAAGCTCCGTCAAGCAAGGCACCAGAATTGGCATCCAACTGGTTGGCTCCCGCTTGCAATTGGGCAACCCCGGATTGTAGTTGACCAGAATTTTCATTCAAGGTTCGAGCTCCCTGAGCCAATTCTGAAACTCCCGCTGTATAAGCAGAGACACCGCCTGCCAAGTCCTCAGCTCCTGTTTGCAGTTGATTTTGGAGCTGGCCTAAGCCAGAAGCTACTGTAGCAGAGCCTTGAGCTAGCGCTTGAGTGGCAGCCTGTACTTGTCCAAACTGACCAATTCCATTTTGGAGCGTTTGTAAATCTGCCAAGGCTTGGTTGACCAGAGGCGCTAATTCCTGCCCCAAGCTAGCCCCATTTTGATCAAGCGCCGCTGAGAGGGACTGCACACCCCCGAGTAGTGCCTGCAATTGGCCTATGTCCGTAGCCGAACCTGCTGAATCTGCCGGTAAGGCTGCTAAAATTTCCGACTGCTCAGCCGGATCCAATTTTTGGAAGGCAGCTGTCGCTGCTACTGAAGCAACCGCACTAGCCTCAGTCGAAGCTCCGGCACCAGCCATTAAAGCTGATAAATCCGCCTCTAATTGACTCAAACCTGCCTTGATTCCAGCCGTTGGATCCTGCCCTTGTCCTAATTGACTTTGAAGATTGGTCAAAAGGGCAAGGGCTTGATTGATCGACGCAGCTTGTTCGGATGAAATGCTAATACCAGCCAACTGATCGGCTAGTTGCTCCATTCCCGCAGCTACTTGATTAGAACCGTCTACCAGAGCTGTCAAATCGCCACCACGCACAGCTTCTTGCAAGGCTTTCACACCAGCCTGCAATTGCCCCGAAGCTGCATCCAGTTGATCTGCTCCCGCTGACAACTGGGCTACCCCACCTGTATACTGGTTCACACCCGTTGCTAGCTGGCCAACACCACCAGCTAGTTGACCAACGCCAGCCGTGTACTGCCCAAGACCTGTTTCCAACTGTTTGGCCCCATCTGAAAACAGCAAGGTTGAGCTAGCCAAGCGTTGCAAGCCATTGGTTAGCTGGTCTGAACCAGACTGAAGCTGTTTGCCACCATCTGCCAACTGGCTGCTGCCAGCACTAGCTGTCCCCATTCCAGTCTGCAGCTCTTTCATACTGCTAAACAAGGTTGAGGTGTAGTTGTTTATAATATTTTTTTGAACGGATTCTTTAAGCACATTCATAGCTGAATCACTCATCTTCCCAGCTACAAATCCGTGTCCACTCGAAGTTTTGTACCGGATTTTCATTTGTTGAGGATCGCTGGTCATAATCGAAGCTGCTTTTTGCGAAAGATCCTCTGGTAGCTCAACCACCATATAGTAATCTCCCTTTTCCAAGCCGCGATCAGCTGTTGCTTGATTGACCACATGAAAATCAAGAGCCTTGCCCTTCTCCATATTGGCAACCATCTGGTCTCCGATGGCTAAGGTTTTCCCATTCAAAACCGTTGACTGGTCCTTGTTCACAACTGCAACCGGCAAGTCCGACAGTTTTCCGTAGGGATCCCACATCGAACTCAAAAAAATAACATTATACAGGAAGGGAATCAAGGAGACTCCCAACATCACCACAATGAATTTAGGTCGTTTAAAAATGGCTTTCCACTCTTTAAACATCTATCACCCTCCATTTTTTGCACACAGTGTCTATTTTTGATAAAATAAATTATACCACTTCAAATTTTAAATGCAAGGAGGGAAATCAATGAAAAGTAATAAAAGACAAAAGACTAAAAAATGCCTAGAAAACGCCATGGTAAAGCTTCTTTCAGACCAGTCCTTTGACCAAATTACAACGGTCAAACTGACCCAGAAAGCCGAGATTAGCCGGTCCAGCTTTTACACCCACTATAAAGACAAATTTGATATGATTGACCATTATCAGGACCGAATTTTCCATACCCTGGATTATATTTTTGACAAACACGATGGACATCTAGAAGCCACCATTACAGAAATTTTTGAATTTCTCAAACGGGAACCGCTCCTGGCTGCCCTCCTATCTGAAAATGGCACCCAAGAAATTCAACAATTCATCCGGAAACGCCTGCATATCCTCTTGGAAAATGGCTGGCAAGGTCGCTACAGCCACGAGCTCTTCCAAGATAAGGAAAAGAAATACGCAGCTATCTACCTCTCCAATGCCTTCCTGGGCGTCTACCAACTCTGGATTGCCCAAGGCAAAAAGGAAAGCCCTCAAGCCATGGCCCGCTTCCTCATGAAAATGCTGAAATTCAGCGGCATTGAAGCTTAATAATCATAAAGAACCAGTAGCCATCCCAGCTACCGGTTCTTTTTCACACTCTTTGAAAATCAAAACGATTCTCTGTCTACCTGTCTCGATGAATTTCAATGACTGCGAGCTTTGCTCACCTCTACTGATAATATTCAACAGGTCTCCTCATCAATTTTTAATTTTCTTTGCCCATCACTAACAACTTCCAACTTTACGAGTGTCCGTGTTTCCGTGAGTACTCATCTGCAGCTCCAGCAATCGCCCCGAAAACAAAGGGAACTGTAATGAGGGCTGCGCCAACCACGAAAGGATTGACAACACCGCCTTGCAACGCTTGCAAGTCGTTTGGTTTGAGTTCTTGCTTCATGGCCACCTCCTAGGGAATCAAGGCGTTAACCAAGCTGCGACCAAAGTCACGGCCAGTTTTGTAAATCATGGCCCAGGTTTTACCAATGGCACTGCCAGCCTCACTCACATAACCGGCACCCCCTGTGATTAGCTGGAGATCAGCCACATCAATGAGCTCACTTTCAGGGCAAGTTGGAACGGGTCCTAAAGGACCACTTGGATAGGGATAGGGAAAACCTGGAACTAGGACCTTACCTGGACACCAGGTTTGGCTACCTCCTTGGATTTCAGCTGCTTCTGTTAGGGGAATCGTATTCATCCGTTTCTTCCTCACTTTCCTTCTTATTTGGGGCCCTCATCTTTTAATTCGAAAGTAGGAAAAAAAAGAAAGACTAACTGTGAGAATACATAACTGAAACCAGCTCCAATAAATCACCCAGCAGGCGATTGTGGTCTTCGATCAGGTCATAGAGCCGATCTTGACTGAGCACCCCACAAGCTTCCCCGGGACCAGCATTATCATGGAGCTTCAACCAAGCCTCACTCCCATAAAAGTCTCGTAGAGCTTGGTAATCCTCATGATGCTCCTGGAAGGCTTGTACAGCCTCCTGGAGTGCCTCAAGCCGAGGCTGAAAACGTTCCAGAGCTGTTTCCATAATCTGTACCTGATTTTCCTGTTGTGCAGTCATCTAAACTCCCTTCTAGGAACTGCACAAAAGCAGCTCCCTCACCGATTATTCTTATACTACCATAGAGCAAACAGAATCCCAGGATAGAGGGTTTTGCTTGCTGGCTAGGATTTTAAGACAAAGCAAAAAGCCCACTGTTGTAGGCTTTCTGCAATATAAAGTCTGATCTTAAAGCATTTTGTTGTAAAGCTTCGCCCCATCTATCACGCGCACCCAAACACATCACCAAACCCTATCAAATCAATATTTTTACACCACTCCTACACTCAAACAGTCCCATGCACCACCAGCGAGGGGGAACAAATTTTCACATTTTTACGAGTTCAGCAGGCAAGCTGGCGAGGTCAAACGACTTCGCTTTTTTTTGTTTGTCTGCTAACGGGAAAGAAGCCCTGTACCTTGTCTGAACCTTGTCAGTTTTCACCGTTCGGCCTGCTTCAATAACTCCCTATACCTTATACTAACCTTATACTCCTTCAATAGTACCAACTCCCTGTGCCTTGTGGTAACCTTGGGGTTCTTTCAGCCTCTAATAATTCCCAGTACCTTACCAAAACCTTACCGTTGTCAGCGTTCGGGCTACCCTCAAATCATTGATTTAATAAGGTTTCAGATAAAAAATGAAACTAAAAAGACTGTTTCCAGGCCACAAAAAAGCCGGCCATTCCAAAGAATGACCAGCCACCCTTTTGATGACCAGCTACTGCTACTACAATTATACCAATTTCTATTTTTAAATTTCACTCTTGTGAGTGATAGCCCTATTATATCACTAATCCGGTGCGCGTGCTTCAGAACCTGACATTTTCCAAAACGGAAACAGTCAACTAACAGTTGATAACCACAACAAAATCTAAATCAATTCTATGCCTTTTATTTTCGCCTGTGGGAGCTTTTACAAATTCATGGTATAAAAAACCACCGATGGTGCTAGGATTCAAAATAGGGGCATTCTCGTTGAAATTTTCGCTATTCTGGGCGGTGTTCTTTTAAAAAACAGCTCAAAATGCACCAAAAAGGAGTCTCCAAATCAGTCAGAAGTCAGCAATGACAAGAAAACAATGGGGAGGGGGTCGTACGCGAGAAATGCAAATATTTCCATAATCAACCCCACCACCGGTGGCAAAACAAAAATTAAACTCAATTTTTTTCAGGGTGGGGGTATTCTCTAGCTTCCTTCTAGCTTCAACCTGTTACCTACTGCGTTCTACTGCGACCGTCTGGCTGTCAGAATGGCCGTCAGCAAGCCCTAAGCCTTTGCCTGCCATGTCTGCCCATACGTTGCAATCTCAAGCCAATCCGTGACCCTCTGCCGTTGCCTGTATTCTATCAGCCAACCACTGCGGTAAACTTCACTAAAATCTTCTAGCGCTTGATTTTTGTAAAGATAGTAATTTGTTTCACTGATATTCAACCGTTTCAATTGCTGGGGAATTGGTTGGCGATTCAATTCAAGATAAGCCATGATAAGCGTTGCCCTGTGGCGTTTGTGTGGGAGTTTGTTAATCGCCTGTATAATTTCATTGATTTCCTCTGGTGCTTGCTTCCTAAACCCTTTCAATCGCTCCAACTGTTCGGATTCAAATGCTATCAGTTCAACCTTAAACGCTTCACTGATTCTAAGGTCATTCAAGGTTAGGCCGACCACCATCAACCAACGGCGTAACTCTTTTAGCTTTTTGATAGTCAATTTCTTTAGTTCTTTATCCACCTTCTACAATCCCCCTTATTCGTCCTGTGTGGCGTTCTAGTGTTCTATGGGATAATCATACCACCTAAATGCTAACGCTTCAAATTGGCACGCTCTCGTTCGTCTCTGTTGATTCTATCGCCAACTACTCCTTATACCTTATCTGAACCTTATCAGTTTTACAAACCTCGACACCTCACCCTTACCTCACCCCTCACTTCCTCAAAGTTCAACTATCCTCAATCTTTAATAACTCCCTGTACCTTTGTAAAACCTTAGTATTCCTGAACAAAATAGACGCATGGATTTCCCACGCGCCTTATCAGGTCATTTACTATACATCCGTTTTTCACCCTGCTTGTTTCTTATACTTTTTGATAAATCCCCACCCTGCCATTATTATTGATCGGCGATGGCTAGCAGGGTAGGCTTTGTAGTCATTACTGCCATTTTGGCAATAATTGCGGTCAGTGTTCAATCAATGATGGTTATCTTGGGCTAATCGCCTGTTTATTCCTCGGGCTGATTACAATAATCCTTGAAACCATCACAAATACGTTTGAAAACCCTGTTTATATTCCTATCTTCCACATATTCTACAACCATACGCCCGTTACCTTCAAACGTTGTATTTATTACGGACTGTTCATAAGTCCCAATCATATAGCCAAATAGTGCATTATTTGCGACCCTAGCCGTCTCAAAGTCTGGGAAGTCATAAGTGAAAGTGTATGTTTTTGCTTTGTCTGAAAATGTTTTTAGTTTCATGTTATTTGTCTCCTTTAGATTATAAGTTTGTACTTTTTAGCCCTGTAGTTGTAACTATGGGGCTAAAATCATGATCCGGACAATCCGCTCTTACTTTGAGATTTTTTCAGCTCATCCTTCATCCTTGCTATTCTATAGCGCTTATCTGCTATCCCTTCCGCTTTGAAAGTGTTCCCTTCAAGCCCCTTCAAGATTCGGCTGTAGTTCCGTTGATTATAGACGGTTTGCAATTCCGCTCCGGTAAGATTTGTATTGATTATGGTATTGGTTCGCTTATCCAGGATACTGAACAAGAAATCTTGCTCCCAATCTGACTTTGGCTTTATAACTGCATTCTTTGCCCCTAGATCATCTAAAACTAAATAATCAGGACTTACCAACATCTCAACGGCTTCCTGCATTGCAAGACTTGCCCCTCCTTTGCCATAATTCCACCCATCTTGAACTCTTGCGATAATATCGGTTAGTGATACAAATAAGACGCTCACTGGCTTACCCTGCTCCTTGTATCCGTCGTTAATCGCTTTGGCCATCGCCAAGCTCAAATGGCTTTTACCGATTCCCGTACCGCCTGTTATCAGCGTGTTGCCTTCCATGCCCTTCAGATACTTCCGAGCTTGATTCTCAGCAAACTCCTTCAAGGCTCTTTCTTGATCCGTCCGAGTTTGAAAATTTCCGAAACTAGCTTCTGATAATTCTTTAGGTATGATACTATCACGCTCTAAAACATTGTAAGTCTTGACGTACACGTCTGCGTTTAAATGCTTTTCAAGTATCTGACGCTCCTGTATTTCCATCTCCTCTTGAACACACTAAATGCAAAAATGGTCAATATCTCGGGGACTCTCTTCACCTCTGACTTGTTGGGGCTTTTTCAATTTGATCATAGCTGTTCCGTGTTTCTCACAAACCTGTTCAGAAACAGCAACATTGTCAACCACTCCCCGCTGTATTCCTTCGCGTATTCTGTCCACGCTTTCCTCCTTTCGATTCTAAAAATTAATATCATCCGGAAAAATGCTGTTGGATTCCGCGACACCCTGCCCTTTATTCTTGCTTGCATTGTAGGTGCGTTCCTCCTCGTCCTGCTGAACAATAGTCTTAATACCATTCTGAGCCCAATTCCTAAGAATAGCATTCACATATCCAAAATTACGTTTTGAGTTGTTGGCCGATTTATCAATCGCTCGCTTAAGCAACTCCGATTCCATTTTGTCAATCGTCAGGAACTCTATTAACTTCTGGTGCTGATAGCCATCAAGCATGCCAATTCTATTTTGGTAGTAGTCTAAAATATCTTTGACCTCTCTTTCTGTCGGATCAGCGGTTGCGGTTGTTGCTATATTCTGACTCTGACTCTTACTCTTATTCTTACTCTTACTACGGGGACATTTTGGGACAGGTTCGGACATTTGGGGGACACTTTCGGACAAGTTCGGGACATTGTCCCGTTTTTCCTCATTTGTCTCTGCTTCCTCACTCTTCAAACGAGCACGTTGACGCCGTTTTCTTCTCGCTTCTTCCGTCTCATTCCCTACCAATTCTTCAAACTGGGCAAACCCTGCGCTCTTACCTTTATCAATCTGGATCAGTTTGGCATTTTCAAAATATGTAAAGGTTTTTCTTACTAACTCAACGTCAGCATCAAGAGACTCCGCAACCTCCTCCTGAAGATCATTTAGAAGCCCCTCAAAGTAAATAACGCCCTCATCTTCCGTACTTTCTAACAGCATACGGATATATAAAACGACCATAGCGTCCCCGTCATCTATTTTTCTCAATCTTTTAATAGCTAGGTTGCTAAAAAAATTTTTCTCAATCTTTAACCAAAAGTACACTTTTCCTTTTGCCATGCTTTTACTTACCTCTCAATTCCTAAAAACATCAATATATCGGACTCTCTGTAGAATACTGTTCGGGTATCCTCAAGTGGTGGTTGGTAGCGTTTCAAGCCAGCTTTTTCCCACCTTGTCAAAGTTTGATAACTGATCTCAAGCTCCTCGATTAATTCTTTTTGAGAAATAAGCCCCGTCTTGCGATTTCTTTTTCTCTCATAGGATTCCAAATAGTTCTTTACTAGGGTTAAAATCTCCATCTTCAAAGCTATTTCGATCTCATGGCTCAATAGATTCATGATCCTGCTCCTTTCTTTCAAGCTCGGCTAAAATTTTTTCGTGTTGCTTCAAATCTGCGCTAATCAGCGTCCCTAATCTCTTCCCTTCCGCTTGGTACTGAGAGTTAAGTTCCCGGATACCTTCTAAACGCTCGCTATCGTTGGCCGGGATATAATGCCCGCTATTGATTCCACGGTTTGCCACAATCGGGACACCATACCGAACAATCAGACGGCTAATAATATCCCGTACAGTTCTCTCACCAATTCCAAGGAGCTTAGCAATCTCTTTGCCATTGATAGGCCGTTCACTTCCTACTGGGATAAGTCTAAGCAATCTTACTTCTAAATCTGTCATGTTCTGCCTCCTAGTTATAATAGCGACCGGCTAGCCAGATATACGACCATAGTCTGGGTTTAATTCTAAGCCTGTTTCTTGCTCTGTGGCGCGTGCTTCCTGCTCCCCCGCCTGTTCTCTTGTCTTTCGGTGAAAGACAGTCAAGACAAGAAGGAGGAGCAAGACAAGCAAGGTTACAAGCTGGCCGTGGGTTGATAGGTATAGTTCGTTCATGCTAGATTTATCCTTTCGCTCTTCTCATGGCTTGTATTTCGTGTTCGCTCCCACTCTCTACCAGATACAGCCCTATTTGATCCAATCGCTTGACTAAGCGTTGTTGTTGCTCGTGTGCATGGTCAAAGTATTTTAAGAAATGAAGCTGTATTCTCTCCGGAGCTGTTCTTGCGATATGTTCTAAAGCGTCTAAGGTGACAATGTTGGTTTCCAACTGGTTCTTAATATCAAAAAGTTCCCAGCCAAAATTTTCAAGTTCATTTAGTGTCAATACGATTTTTTCTTCGTTCATGTTTTGTGCTTTAGCCATGTTTTATCTCCTTGTTTCTGTGTTATAATTAAAATATTCATGATTAACCTAAACCCCTCATAGCTTGCCTGCTGATGGTGTGTTTTGGTTGGTTCGACTTCAAGGCTTGTCTGGTGGTTCGGTTAAGCCTTTTTCTTATGTTCTAAGCGATCACGCGCCTATGCTGGTCTTTTACTGGCTCTTTCCACCATGTACCTGATTTCCATGTATTCCATGTTCAGGCTAATCAAGGCGATGGCCATATCTTCTAAAGTCTGATAAAGTTCCAGTTCCCCAGCGGTCAGGGTATCAATCCCTGTCTGCCCCCCCTCTTTCTGCTTTCAGTTGCTTGGCATTCCGTCCGCATACTCCTTTCAGTAGCAGGTTTGTGACTGTACTGTAAGCATGCTTAGGGGCGTTCTCCCAGCCTTTAATAACGTGGACTAACTCTTTCCTCTTCGGTGCTTCCAAAGCACGTTGGACTCTACGCTTGGCCAGTTCGTCCCGCATTTCAAAGAAAGCACGGACTAGGTTCTTTTTGAACTCTCTGACTGATTCGGTATTTTTAAGATACGTTATAAGCAAAGTAGCCTGTTGTTCATTCAGAACATAGGTCTTTTTAGGTTGCCCTCGAGTGTCTAATTTATGGATTTCAAATCCAAGTATTCCCAAGACCTCAAAATCCTCCTTATGCTCTCTAATCAGGCGCGTGATAGTGTGGTGTTGCACCTCTGCATACTCGGCGATTATCTCGCTTGTTGTGTACGGCTCTTTTCGGCCGTCTAAATAGACTAGGTTCATGCTCGGCTCTCCTAGTAGTCTTTTGCTAGCCATTCCATGGCTTTTCGATAAACAGTCGGTCTTACTTCTTGACCGCTTCGGATTTTCCTGTAAGTAACTTCAGAAATTCCTATAGCTTGGCTAGTCTGTTTAGCTGTCAATTGTAGGTCCGCTTGCTTACGGCGAATTGCTTTCGATTGATTTGAGGTAATAAGCAATCTATTCACTCCTTTCTAAAAGCTAACTTACTGTTAGCGTTTTGTATGTATTTTAGCTAACTTTCTGTTAGCTGTCAATACATAAATTTCAAAAAACGAAAGAAAAGTGCGCTTATTGTGCTTTTATGATATAATCACTCTGAGGTAATAAACTATGAATAGATTAAAAGAGTTAAGAAAAAAGCAAAAAAATACCCAGCAAGATATTGCGGATATTTTAAAAATGAGTCGTAGGGGATACCAAAAAATAGAAAACGGTGAAAGCCAAATCAAACCTGATAAGGCTCAAACGCTTGCTGACTATTTCGAAGTTAGCGTTGGCTATTTATTGGGATTCTCTCAAGATAGCCAACAAATCAAAACGCCCGATCTTGTTTCTATTTCTGACGAAGATATTGTCCAAGCAGGTATTGACGATTTCATTAAACATACCAGCAAAAAAGCAAGGGAGTACCTTGAGAGTGGTGTAAATAATTCAGATTTCAACAAACGGTATTATGTTGTAAACGAAAACGGGGAAAGAGAAGAATTGAACTCATCATATCCTTTGTTTGAGTGGCTAAAAAACTTTTATATCTCTTTTTCTTTAACTCCCTCGGATATTCAACAAATAGTAAGCCGTGTGGTTCTATTGGAACCAACTGAAAAAAAAGCCGTTCTTGCTCTACTGTGTGAATTAACTGATTCCAAAATCTCGCAATCTGATTCAACTGACCATACCATCTAACCACCCCACTCACCCAGCAGTTCAATTCAATAGCTAGTGTATTCCAAATTTGGAAAGCAAAAAAGCCCAGCTACTCGAAGTAACTGGGAGACCTTAGTTTTTCTTAGTCTTTTTTATCTAAACTGTGCTATTCTCGGCGTTCGCTCGGAGTTCGATCCACGCGCTACGAGTTGCCTTATTTTGGTTCTAGAAAAACAAAAAAGCCGGCCATTCAAGGAACGGCCAGCCCGGCCACCCATTCGATGACCGACAAAATACAATACCACTGCGATTATATCAAAATAGCCTGACCTGGGGTAATCGAACAGCGAGGAAACCGCGAGAATTTCCAAAACGAACCAAGAGGGAAGAACTCACGATACCTAACCCTTACCTCACCCTTGGTGAACAATCTTAACGACACATAACTTTTAGAAAGGACAAAACATGGTCAAAATCAATGCAAACGGTAAAGAAATAACACTACTAGCCAATGATACCGACTACATCAGCTTGACGGATATTGCTAAATATCTAGACCCCGAAAATCCACGCTTTATTATCCAGAACTGGATGAGAAACCGAAACACTATTGAATTTTTAGGAACTTGGGAAACTATTAATAATCCGAATTTTAACCGCCTCGAATTCGATACGGTTAGAAATGCTTCAGGTACTAACGCATTTGTCCTCACCCCTCAACGTTGGATTTCAGAAACAAACGCCATCGGTATCACCTCAAAAGCAGGGCGATATGGTGGTACTTACGCCCATTCTGACATTGCCCTGGAGTTTGCCTCTTGGATCTCTCCGGAATTTAAATTATATATCATTCAAGACTACCAACGTCTAAAACAAGAAGAAGCCTACAAAAATCAGCTAGAATGGCAAGCCAATCGCTATATCGCTAAACTCAATTACACAATACAGACGGACGCCATAAAAGAACATCTAGTTCCAATTCTCAAACCCGCGCAAATAGCCTACGCTTATTCAAACGAGGCGGACTTAGTAAACGTTGCCCTCTTTGGTATGACTGCTAAAGAATTCAAAAAAGCCTATCCTGAAAAAGAGGGAAATCAACGTGATAATGCTACCATCGAGCAATTGATAGTGCTCAATAATCTACAAAATCTTAATGCCGAGATGATAAAACAAGGACTATCCCAAAGCAACCGACTAACCGAATTGAATAGAATTGCCAAGGAGCAACTAGAAGTGCTGTACAAAAATAACCAAAAAGCTCTTGATAATCTCAAAAAATTAAGCGAGAAATAAACCAAGAGAAAAGAAAAGCCAGTAGTCTACCAGTGCGGACTTTTGCGGACTTTTTCGCGTTCTACGGACTCAACCTTTCCAAATACTCTGACAAAATCTAATCTGGGCGCGTGCGCTCCATTCATGACCTAAACCCTTATAGCTTGCCTGCTGATGATTTTAGAAAGAGGTTTATCATGAATATTAAAGAGATTACAAAAAAGGACGGATCAACCGTCTACAGGGCTAACATCTACCTTGGAACTGACAAGGTGACAGGAAAGAAGGTAAAAACCACAATCACGGCCAGAACCAAGAAAGAGGTCAAAGTAAAAGCAAGGGAGGCCATTGTCGGTTTTCAACAAGATGGGGGAACTAGAGTCAAATCTGCCAGTATTACCACTTACAAGGAGCTGGCTGATCTTTGGTGGGAAAGCTATCAGCATACAGTCAAGACTAATACAAAACTCGGAGTTGAAAGAGTTCTTAGGGTTCACGTCATTCCTCTATTCGGGGGCTATAAGCTGGATAAACTAACAACCCCACTCATTCAATCAATCGTCAATGATTTAGCTAATAGGGCTAATAGTGGGGTAGCTGGGGCGTATCTCCACTATGACAAAATCCACGCTTTAAACAAGCGTATACTTCAGTATGGTGTTACTATGCAAGCACTCCCTTACAATCCAGCTAGGGAAGTGATCATGCCCCGAAACATCGCAAAGACAAAACGGAAGAAGATAAAGCACTTTGATAATCAGGAATTGAAAAAATTCCTAGATTACTTAGATACCCTTGACTCTAGTAGATACCGCTATCGCTACGAGGTCACTCTCTACAAGTTCTTATTGGCTACTGGTTGTCGTATCAATGAGGCCTTAGCTCTCCACTGGTCAGATATTGACCTAGATAATGCCGTGGTACATATCACTAAGACATTAAATTATAGACAAGAAGTCAATAACCCTAAATCACCATCAAGCTATCGTGACATACCGATAGACAGGGAAACGGTAACCATGCTAAGAGGCTACAAGCGAGAACAAACTCAAGAGGCTTGGAAACTAGGCCGGACTGAAACTGTGGTCTTTTCAGATTTCATCCATGAATACCCAAATAATCGAACCTTACAGACAAGACTTACAACTCATTTTAAGCGTTCAAAGGTCAATAACATTGGATTTCACGGATTCCGGCATACTCACGCCAGCTTACTGCTTAACTCGGGAATTCCTTACAAGGGCACCTCTAAAAACTCATACTTATTGTCGCCTTATTTCAAATAAGTAGGTATTCCTATTTGGTAGTGCGGACGTGAGCAGTCTCCTTCGGAGTCTCATCACTAAATTTTGAGCCAAGGTCTCAAAATCTCCGCCATCTAGCAGTTGTTTTTAACTGCTGATGGTTCCACTACAGTAGAAATACCTGCTTTTCTTTATTTTCACTCCCTAAATTTTATGAGATAATAGAACTACTAAGATGAACGAGGTACTATCATGCTATTATTTTCCGACGATGAACGACTTCTAGAAAAACTGTCACAATTGGGAAATCAACTA
>NZ_WSRS01000048.1 GCF_009767945.1 Streptococcus danieliae
CCCCCACCACAGGGAAAGCATCTCATAGAAATTCGAAAGAAGCCGGATTCGGATTGACGTTAAAACCATCTCAACACCCTTATTAAAAAGCTAAATAATAAAAGCCTAAAACTGTCAGTTTTCAGGGATTCCACACAACTTGACAAAGAGCCAAATAATCAATATTGATATTATCCTGAATACTTCCACTTGCTGATTTTTGAACCTCTCTCTTTATATATTCAAAGAGATAGTATACAAATATTTCGCTACTTTTTTCAGGATCTGCATTAAAGCCAACAATACTATCTGGAAAACACATTGGATACGACAAAATTCCTGTTTCTGCAATATTAGCTGCTATTGTGATACACAATGTCCCAGCGGGCCAAAGTTTACTCTGCTCTAACCCAAATTCATTATAAAATGCTTCATTTTTCGTTATATAAAGATTAGCAGATTTAACATCCCCTGTTTGAACCAAAGGATACTTACCTCCTTCAAATAACCTAATGTCATTTCTGGGACGATGCTTTGACTTCCCTCTACCAAAAATTCCCAAATCAGTTAAAGTTGTCTCCCTCCACTCACTCATATCTTATTCCCTTCATCTGTTTCTCGATCTCCTGCTCCAGCTCATGAGACTGTTTGAACAGGTCTGCAAGTTTACTTTGAAAAGCCTTCATCTTAGCTTCAAACTCTGCTGGTGTGATATCGACATAGTCAATTTTAATGTCAAAGTATTGGCCGGCACTGAGTGAGTAATTTTTTTCCTTGATTTCATCATAAGAAACAACAACGGATAAATCCTCGACAGTCTCCTTGTTGATAAAGGTGGTCACAATTTGCTGTTCTTCATCGCTTGAAAGGACTGTTTTTTGATTCTTTCCTTCTTTGACTTTGGTACCTAGGTTTGAAGCATCAATAAGAACTACTTCTCCTTTATTGGATTTATCAATAAAGAGAATCGAGACATTGGTACCTGTTGTCGCAAAAATATTCGAAGGCATGGAAATAACACCAGCTAACATCTGGTTATCAACCAGGTATTGCCGAATTTTCTTATCAATACCGGACTGGGCTGTAATGAAACCTGTCGGGAGAACAACTGCTGCCTTTCCATCATCCTTTAAAGAGTAGATAATGTGTTGAACAAACAGTTCATAGATGGCCATTTTATCTTTGGACTTGGCTGGAATTTTTGGTACTCCTGCAAAGAAACGTTCCTTGGCATTGGGTAAATTCTCCACCTGATCCCGCCACTCAGAAAAATCCAGTTTAAAGGGTGGGTTAGAGACGATGTAATCCATTTTTTCAGGATGACGATTGGTCAAAATCGTATTCCCCTGAACAATGTTCTGGATTGAATGTTGGAGACCGTTCAAAATCAAGTTCAGGCGTAAAAGGTTTGAGGATTTTTGAGAAATATCCTGACTATAGACCATGGTTTTATCGGTCCCAATCCGGCTGGCCAGGTTCATCAGGAGGGTACCGGAGCCAGCGGATGGATCATAGATCCGCACATTTGACGGTTCATCAAATCCGACCAAGATATCCGCGATAATCTTAGCCACTGAATGCGGAGTATAATACTCCGCATACTTACCACCGCCATCTTTATTGTAATCCTTAATCATATACTCAAAAAGAGTTGAGAAAAAGTCAAAGCCCTGGGCAAAGATAGCCTCATCAAATTTAACCTTAGCTAGTGACTTGATAATGGCAGTAGCCACCTCATTACGCTTGCTTACATCTGCTATATTATCCGTAATCAAATGCTCATCAAAAAGGCGAATAGCTGTGTCGCCAGCTGTATGAACCGAAAAGATAGCGTTGTTATCAATCGCAATTTGATTAAGAGTTTGTTCAAAAGTTTCATAAAAGGACTTTTCATTTTGCCTACGGTGAAGCGTTTCGATAAATTGATCCGGTTTCATATGAGCAGTGGCTGGTCCAATTATTCTTAAAACCCGATTATTGTAATCCTTCTCGCTCATGCTGATCATACAATCGTAAGTATTGGTTGCATCTACAGCCTTAGCTTCATATAAAAACTTGTCATTAAGAAATTTATACAGGAAAGATTGGGTCAGCAGTTTATACTCACCTGCTTCACCTCCCAAACCTGCATGGGTAAAAATAGCTTTCAGATTATCAACTAAATCTTGAACTTGAACTTTGTAATTTTCATTCATCTTTACAGTATTTTCCTATTCATATATTTCAACGAGTTCTGCTGTTAATAAATCCAATTGATCCCAATCACAATAATAAATTGATTCTTTACCTACTGAATTTATGCTTTTGGCGGCTTCAGACTCAATAAATTGTCTCAAATAAGCATCATTTTCAATAAGAGCACCATTCTTTGACAGTTCACCGTCAATAGTTGCTTTAGCTTTTTCGATAATATTGAACATTTCTTTATCTTTATGTATTTCAGTTGATTGTGTCATATGTTTAAAAACCCTGGCTAGTCCTTTATCACGATTACAATTCAACTCTAAAAGGGTCATTTTATCATTATAGGATTCAGCTTGATCAAAGAGCTTCTTGTAATCGGACTTTAGTTCATCTAGTTTTTCCTTGGTGTAACCAGTTTGTTGATAATGTAGGTATTTCTCCAAGACCCGTTTCAACTCAGCCATCAGGTTCACCCACTCTGGATCCTTTTCATCTCTATAGCGGTCAATCATGGCAAAAACCCGTTTTCGTTCTTTATCCAAATCATCAGCTGCTAACCGTAGTTCTTCTTCTGCAATTTTTGTAAAGGTAAAACTCATGTCCGACATGGCCAGATTAAGAAGAGCACGATTTGAAAACATATCAGATTCGCCAATAATCGACAGGGTCATCAACCGCTTGGAAATACTATTCAACATCATAGATACATGTGAAATATCAATCTGTTCCAATAATTCATCATGTTTCAGAAGCCGAGCCATATTATAGAACTGTTTAATGGTCGTTAAGGCCTTTTTCAATTCCGTCAAACCTTTACGTTCCCTTACATTGTTCAGATACTCTTCAAAAAGATCGAGATCTTGGGTAGGATACGGCTCTAAAATACGCTTTGCCCTATCTAGCTCCTGTTCAATCTCTTCGGCTGAAACAAAGATTGTGCCAAAAACGTCTTCTCCGTTTTCCCCTGTTACTTCTAAGGCATACTCGTGATTCAGCTCTTCTAAATAAGCACGATTGGTTTTGTCAAATTCATCGGAGATATCCGCAAAATCAATCACATAACCAAAACTATAATCGTTATAGGGACGATTAACCCGTGTCAGGGTCTGCAAAAGATTGTGGGCTTTTACCTTACGACCTAGATACAGACGTTTCAGGCGTGGCGCATCAAAGCCAGTTAAGAGCATGGAATAGACGATCAGTAAATCAACCTTGCCCCGTTTAAAATCAGCAACCCACTCTTTTTTATGAGCCTTGTCCCCTTCGTCATGGAGAATCAGGGCTGATGTCAATTCCGTTTCACCCTTGCTCCGACGCATCTCTAATTGCTTTTCAAGTTCCCGTGCTTGCTCTGCAGAGTCACAAACAATCATGCCACCAATCGAATCGTCGTCAAAGATCAGCTCCCTTGCGTGCACAAAATCGTCCAAAATGAAATCCAGCATGGCTGAAACATAGCGTGAATGGGCAAAGATATCACTTTTTTTCAAACTCCCCTTTTGGATTTCCTTCTCAATAGTGCGTAGTCCCTCTTTATAAGCAGTTTCGATATCTTCCCGCATCAGTCTAAGGGTGAAACCGTCCTCAATCGACTGATTGTAATAATACTTATGAATGTAGTCTCCAAAAAGATCTCGTGTCGTTGCATGGCTTTCTTTAGTCTGTCCATCTCTTTTATAGGTTATCAAAGGTGTACCTGTTAAGGCAATCTTAATCGCATTTTCATCGGCATTATAGAGATTTGGCAAGTAGGAACCCTGCTTATTGTAAGAACGGTGGGCTTCATCAATAAAATAAATAGTTTGCCGATTAAGGCTATAACCTGATTTATCTGTTAAATCAGAGCTAGCTTCAAATTTTTGAATATTGACCACAGCTACATCGTAATCATCATGTATTTTATTCAACTCACCTGAATGATGAATTCGCTTCACTTTAAGGCCTCGTTTGCTAAATTCTTTAACGGCCTGATCTGCCAAATCCAAGCGATCCACAACAAAATAAAATTGCGGGACCACTTCTTGTTTGGAATAGTAATCTCTTAAATAACGAATATTGAAGAAGGCAAGTGCTGTTTTACCTGAACCCTGAGTATGCCAAATAACACCTTTTTTCTTTCCTTTTCCAATCGCATCTTCAATGGCTCTAGTCGCAAAATATTGAGGATAGCGCATCACATGCTTTTGCAGCTGCACCTTTCCATCCTTGGTCATCTCTTCTACATAGACCAGTCCATAATGGAGTAAAAATAGAAACCGTTCTTTCTGGTAAATGGAGGTAAGAAATGAATTACATGGAGTGTCGGGGGATAGGTTTTTGAGGAAGTCAGTCGAGGACTTCAGGGCTGTCCGACGCATATCTCTAAGGACTAGATCTTGCTCCTCTTCACTTAGCGGATCCGCAAGTTGAAGCTCAGTCCCACGCTCCTCCTTAAACGCATTAAATTTAGTATCCGAAATGGCATTGGAACAATAATAGGAACCAACTACTTGCTTCCCATTCTCCAACATGTAGGACTGGTTATCTGAAAATGTCAGCAATTGAGTGATATTGTTGAAGCGGCGGAATTTCCGATTCTCAAAGCGCATCTTGGTACGTGCTCGCTCAGACTGTATTCCTGTTTTCCCATCTCGAGTAGCATTTGGCATCTTTACTTCCAAATAGGATAAAGGGAGGCCGTTAATAAAAATAACAATGTCTGGGCGAAAGCTGTCTTGACCGTTTTCACAGGTAACTTCAAGAGCAATGTGATAGGTGTTATTGACTGGATTTTCCCAGTCAATGTATTTCCTGCCATCTGCACCCTGAAGACGGTTAAAGAAGGCACGTCCCAAATCAGAATAATCGAGTTCTAGATTAATGTTTTCGAATTCACGGGTAAAATCCTGGTCTGTTAAGCCATCATTGAGCTTCAGAAACTGATTTCTAAAAATTGAAACCAGAATGTTCGTATCCTTGTCTCGATCAGGGAGATCCTCTCCATCATGGGGTAAGTAGGTATATCCTAAACGCATCAAATGTAAGGCTGCTGGTAGCTGAACCCGCGACAACTCTGAAAACTCTCTTCTTTTTGCCATTCTCTAGCTCCTTTGTTAAACCGTTATCATTAACTTATATTATAGCACCTTGAGTAAGTTTTTCAAAACGGTGATTCACGGTTCACTGCCCAAAAAATCCCCCTTCCAAAATGGAAAGGGGATGTGTATCAGTGTTTTCGTTCAAACAGGGCATAGTGCAAGGGCTCTAAGGACGGTCCATCCCAGGCCTCTTGGTTGGAAACCACTAGGTCCCATTCTGCCAGATGTTCCAGTGGAGAGGCTTCTTTAACCGTCACGAGTAAGCTATAGTCCTTTTGCGGGCCACGGAAGATCACTTCGAGGCGGCCAGACCCTTCTTCAATTGGTCCAAAATCGATCGTTTCAAGGACTTGTTCATAGGTCGTAAAGGCAAAGTTGGGGGCGGTCTCCTTGAGCTGGATCAGTTGGCGAATGCGGTCCAGGGCTTGGGAGACAAAATCCAGGCGGTTCCAATCGATCTGGTTAACTGCGTCTGGGGCATTGTAGGAATTCATGGCCCGTTCCTTGTCTGCAGTTGTGACCTCGCCGTCTAGGCCTGTTGCTAGGAGTTTGGTTCGTCCAAATTCTTGGCCGGCTTCCATAAAGGTCATGCCTGGCATGAGTAAGTTAAGAACTGTCGCCAGTTCCTGGCGTTGCCAACGGATGGTGACGTCTTCGTCTGGATGTAACTCCTGTAGGAGATCATGGAGGTTATAATTATCGTGGGCTTGAACATAGTTGAGGACCTGGGATGGGGTCAGGTAGCTGCCGAGCTTGTGGCTAGCCTTGAAGGCTTCTGCAACCTGGTGTTCGCTGCCCTGGCCGCTGACAAAGCCGGCCTTGAGATGACCATAGACCTCAGATCCCTTGAGGCTGTCCCGTTGGTCGTCATTAAAAAAGCCAATTCGCGGCATGAGGTGGGCATTGCCTTTTTTAGCTTTTTGTTCGGGGGCAAGGACGGTTCCCATGTCCCAACCTTCGCCATACAGGAGGATTCGGGGGTCAATCTCATCCATGGCTTGGCGAATCTGATTCATGGTCTCCACGTCATGGATACCCATGAGGTCAAAGCGGAAGCCATCAATCTGGTATTCCTTGACCCAGTAGCGGAGCGAATCGATCATGTATTTACGGAACATGGCATGTTCACTAGCCGTCTCACTGCCGACACCCGTCCCATTTTCAAAAGAACCATCATAGGCCATGCGGAAGTAATAATCCGGTACCAAAGCCTGGAACGGACTATCATAGGTCGAATAGACATGGTTATAGACCACATCCATGATCACCCCGATACCCGCGTCATGGTAGGTTTTCACCATGGTTTTGAAATCCCGAATCACCTGGGCAGGTGAGCTGGCATGATTGGACAGGCTAGGTTCCGGAACATTATAGTTTTGCGGATCATAGCCCCAATTGTAGAGCACATTTCCTTCTGAATCGTACTGCTTGAAGCGATCCGCAATCGGCTGGAGTTGGACATAGTTAACCCCAAGCTCCTTGATATAATCCAAGCCTGTTGGCTGGCCGCTGGCCGTCCGACTGCCCGGATAGGCAGCTCCTAGATAGGTTCCCCGAAGATTGTCCGGAACACCTGATGTTGGCGACTTGGTCAGGTCCCGTATATGCATTTCATAGATTACCGCCTGACTAGGATCGTCCACGCGCCAAGTGGCCCTCGATTCATCTGCCAGGGAAAAATTAGGAAGGGCGCGATCCTCCTCTGCCAGCAAGACTGACCGAAAACCGTCTTCCGTAGCAGCCGTAGCATAGGGATCTCTGGTCACACGGTCTTCAAAGTCCTGGTAAACATGGTATTGATAAGCCAGACCCCGAATGTCCGTGGTCACACATACAGACCAGACCCCTATATCATTTTTCCGATGATCAGTTGAGGCAACGCTGCCCCGCTCCATCGGGTAGACTTTCCAAACAGGGGCATCATTAGTAGCCACTGTATAGACGATCAAATCCACTTGTTTGGCGGTTGGAGCCCAGACCTTGAATACAGATCCTGTCGCCTCGTAGCGAGCCCCCAGCCAACCTTGGTAGGCCCAGTATTGGTCAAAGCCTTGGCTATGATTGGCCATGTCAAAGGCATGGGGGTTGCGGTAGCGAAATTGCGGACTGGCCATGGCTGCCTGTTTGGAGTAATAGAGGGTCTCATCTCCCTCAATAACCCAGACCTCTGTCTTGAGATTAATAGGTAAGAGCTTGACCTCAAAATCCCGGGACTGCCAGGACCAATCATGTGCCTTAATCAAAAACTTGGCAGCCGCGAGCGGGCCATGGCCACTATAGCTAATTTCAGCTGCGAGTCCAAAATAGTCATAGTTGGAAAACCGTGTTTCCTGCCCTAAATCCCCATCCTTCCATTGCCAGAGATTGACACCTGCATAGCGTCCTTCCTGACTATGGTAATGAATCAATACACGATATTCTAGCATTTCTATCCTCGATTGCCGGTCAATGCATCATCAGAGATTTCATCAACATTGGCATAAAATTCTAAATGATTGGGAAGAACTTCCAGATGGACTGGGGTGTCGCCCCCATATTCTCCATCCAGGTTCAACATAAACTGTTGGTCCCCTTCCAGTACTTCCAATTTTAATTCCTTGGTTTTGATATAGATGACATTAGGATCGGTAACATGTTGACCCCCATTGATCGCCTGAATGATCAAGGACATCATGTCAAAAATCCGGTCTGTTTTAACAATGATAAGGGTGAAATTCCCATCATCTAACTTGGCATCCGGAGCCAGCTTTTCAAAGCCAGCAATTGAATTGGTCAAGGCCACAAAGATTAAAGAAACCTTGCCCTCAAAAACTCCCCCATCATGCTCCAAGCGAATTTTCCGCGACTTGGCCCGTGGCAACATCTCTGCCCCCTTGGCTACATAGGCCAGATAGCCAAGCCGGGTCTTAATATTACTAGGGACACTGTAGGTCAATTCCGACAAGGTCCCAGCTGCCGCAATATTGATAAAATGCTTGCTTCCATAAGCCCGACCAATATCCATTTTGACCAACTGATTTTGTGCAATGACCTTGGCCGCCGCCACAGGATCTCCCATCGGAATTTTCAAGGCCCGAGCATAGTCATTGGTCGTCCCAACCGGGATAAAAGCCATCCGCGGTCTGGACTCCAAATGAGCAATCCCATTCACAACCTCATTGATGGTCCCGTCCCCACCAGCTGCGATGACCAAGTCAAAGCCGGATCTAGCCGCCCGTTCTGCTTCTATTTTAGCGGAAAAAGGGAGGGGTGTCGTCTGATAAGCCGACGTTTCATAGCCAAGGTCTTCCAAGACGTCCAGGACATCGGCAATGTAGCGTTTCATAATTTCTTGCCCGGATGTCGGATTATAAATCAAACGGGCTCTTTTTCTAGGTTCTGCCATTACAATTTCTCCAACCAAGCTTCATCTTGAACTGGTATCCCCAGCTCTTGTGCCTTGGCTAACTTACTACCAGCATCTTCGCCAGCAACAACCAAGCTGGTTTTTTTCGAAACCGAGCCGGTTACCTTGGCTCCCAGAGCTTCCAGCTTGGCCTTAGCTTCCGACCGCTTCAAGCGGCTGAGTTTTCCTGTGAGAACAACCGTTTGCCCGGTCAGGATACCATCTGCAACCTTTTTTTGACCAAGATAGTTCAGATTCATGCCGATAGCCCCTAATTCTTCTAGTAAGAGCTGGGCTTCCGCATGTGAAAAATAATGATTCAGGCTCTGGGCTACTGCCGGTCCGATGCCTTCAATAGATACAATTTCGGCTTCACTAGCCTGGCTTAAGGCTGGTAGTGATTCAAATTTTTCCAAAAGTAAACGACTGGCCTTGGCCCCCACAAAACGAATTCCGAGACCAAATAACAGGCGGTCCGCTGAATTCTGTTTGGAAACTTCCAAGGCATCCAGCAATTTCTGGCTGGACTTGGCTTGGACCCCATCCAGGGCCACCAGGTCCTCCAGCTGCAAGCGATACAAATCGCTGACACTCGTCAGCAACTTGGCTTCAAAGAGTTTTTCAATCATGGACGGCCCCAAGCCTTGGATGTTCATGGCTGCGCGGCTGGCAAAATGACTGAGGCGCTCCTTGAGTTGGGCCGGACACTGGGGATTGACACAGCGCAAGGCCACCTCATCCTCCAACTGCTCCAGCTCAGACTGGCAGCTAGGACAATGGCTAGGAATGGCAAGCGCCTGACTCTCGGGCTGGCGTTTCTGCAAGACAACATGGGATACAGCCGGAATAATGTCTCCAGCCTTATAGACCACAACTGTGTCGCCCTGGTGGATGTCTTTTTCAAGAATATAGTCCCGGTTGTGCAGGGTCGCCCGACTGACTTTTGTGCCAGCTAGTTGGACGGGACTCAAATTAGCGGTCGGAGTGACCACCCCGGTCCGACCGACAGTCCAGTCGACAGACAGCAAGGTTGCTTCCTTTTCTTCAGCCGGAAACTTATAAGCAATCGCCCACTTAGGATATTTGACCGTAAAGCCAAGTTCCTCTTGCATGGCTAAATCATTGACCTTGATCACCATCCCATCAATCTCATAGGCCAACTCTTCACGGATTTCCTGAATCTCTTGGATAAAAGCCCAGACCTCAGCCATACTTGCGACTGTCCGACGCAGCGGATTGACCACAAAACCTAAGGCTTGCAAGTCCTCCAAAACCGACTCTTGACTCGCTGCTTCCCAAGGACCGGCCACTTGGTACAAGAAGGTCGCTAGCTTTCGATCAGAAACCACCTGCGTGTCCAACTGCCGCAAGGTTCCCGCCGCCGCATTTCGAGGATTGGCAAAGCTGGTCTCGCCTTCCAACTCCCGCTTCTGATTCAAGTCTCGGAAAGCTTCCTTGGGCATGTAACATTCCCCACGTACCGTGATGTCCACGGCTTGGGACAGCCGTAAAGGAATATCCTGGACCCGGCGGAGGTTTTCGGTAATATCTTCCCCCACCTGGCCATCCCCACGGGTTGCCCCTACAACCAAAACACCTTGTTCATAGGTCAAGGAAACAGACAGGCCGTCAATTTTGATTTCACAGACATACTGAACTTGCGGAAATTCCTTCCGAACCCGCTGGTCAAACTCTTCCAATTCCTCAAGACTAAAGGCATCCTGCAAACTAAAAAGCGGATAGACATGCGGATACTTACTAAAGCCGTCTAGAACCTTACCACCCACACGATGGGTTGGACTATCTGAACGAACCAACTCTGGATGCTTTTCCTCTAATTGCACCAATTCCCGATAAAGACGATCATACTCCTGATCTGAGACCAGCGGCTGATCCTGCTCATAGTAGGCCTGGGCATAGCGATTCAGCTCCCCGACCAATTCAATCATTCTTTCTTCCATGCCTTTATTTTATCATGAACCATTAAAAATAAGAATAGATAAGCTATAAACCCCTAGCCTTGTCGCAATTTTTTCGACAAAAAAAGACCGACAAAACGCTGTTTTATCGATCGAGTAGACTCTAAAAAAGGGTCCGCAAGCGTTTTTCCATGTTTTGGAACAAAAGCGCTCCTACCAAAAGGGACAGCAACTCCCCCAGACCCGTCGTAAACCAGGTCAAAAAGAAGGGCAACCCTTGCAATAGATGCAATTCTAGGGCAATCGTAAACATGGAACTTGCAAAAAAGAGGGAAAAGAAAAAATAGCCCTTGTCAAATACATTCAAGATTTTTCCATGACCCACATAAGATTGAAAGAGCCAAACTCCCAAGGCAACAAAGATTAGGGTTGAACCACCCCCAACAAATACATCAATGATGCCAAAACTATAAAAATTGGCAATCATACAGCCCACGGTTAGGGCCAGGATATACTTGGGGTGCAAAAAGGCAAAAAAATTCAGCATCTCTGATAGCCGTAACTGGTAAGCTCCGTAACTCAAAGCATTGAAGGGAGGCAAAACAGTCAGCAAAACATAGAGTGCTGCAACAAGAGAGATCTGAGCCAGATCCTTAGTGGTTAATGATTTCATTCTAAACTCCTTTAGCGGCAATTCCGCTTCAAATATGCTTGACGAAAGAAGGAAGCGTCAAGGGTTGCATCTACAACAGTCCCAGTATAGCACATTTCCCTGCTTTATGATAGACTAGTTTCCATGAAAACACTTATTCAAAAATTTTTTAACAACGAGGTCCTATCCTACCTCTTCTTCGGTGTCCTAGCGACAGTTATCTATTTGGTCTTCCGAACCCTTTTCTTCTACCTCACCCAAGACGCCGTCGTCTCAGCTGCCACTGCCAATATTTTGGCCATCTTATTCGCCTTTATCACCAATGACCTCTTTGTTTTCAAACAAAAAAGCCCCGGCCGTTGGGAGCGTTTGGTTAAATTTTTCATGGCCCGTCTGTCAACTTTTCTATTAGACATTGGACTTAGCTATCTCTTTGTCACCCAATTCCCAGAAATCATCGGACAATTTGTCAACCATAACCTGCAAGCCGTCAATGCCATTGTGGCCCTGACCTCGCAAGTCTTGATTATTGTCCTCAACTACCTCATCAGCAAACTCTTTGTATTTACAAACAATCAAGGCTAGGACCCCGCTCCTAGCCTTTTTTCATATCTAACTCATCATACCATTGACAAGTCGACTACCTCATCCACACGCGTCCAAATATCAGGACTGTGCGTCGCAATAATAATGATGCGTTCAGGATGTTTGAGAGATAATAGTAAATCCATTACTAGTCGACTATTTTCAGAATCAAGAGAAGCTGTTGGTTCATCGGCTAAAATCAAAGGAGGTTCTTTGATGAATAGTTTGGCAATAGCTATACGCTGAGCCTCTCCTCCAGATAACTCATAGATTTTTTGATCTAGGTCAAGATAGTCCAAGTGAACCTGAGCCAGCTTTTGTGCAAAGAAGATCTCCCTATCTACTGGAGGCTTTTTCCCAACCAGAGCTAATTCTAAATTAGCAGCAATGGTCTCATTCTCCAGCAGGTCTCCTTGCTGGAGAAGATAACCTAAATCATTTCTAAAAAAAGCAATTCGTGATAAGGAGTTCAGCTCCTTCGCCCGATACAAAACCCTTCCACTATCAGGGCGTTCCAGCTTGGCTAAAATATTCAAGAGTGTTGTCTTACCCCTGCCGCTGGCCCCTACAAGAGCATACACTTTCCCAGCTTCAAATTGAAGGTTTAAACCCTGAAATACAGAGCGTGGTCCGTAAGCTTTCTCCAGCCGATCACATACGAGCATATCTTTACCCCCCTCCTTTTAAAAGAAGTACTGCTGACTTATCCTCTTTTAATTGTTGATAATAGAGCAACAGTAATAAGCATACAAGGTATAGGAGACTATTTCCTAAAACAAAAATTGGGTGAATCTGCCAATAAAGTTGAAAACTTGCTGCTACTCCTAGAACTACTAGCTGTAGTAGGAGATAGACTCCGTGCACTTCCCAAAAATTCAAGCCATTTAATCGCTTCAGGAAAATCTCCTTTCTAAATTCTTGGAAATAAATTCCCTGCATAGTGAAATACAAAAGAAGTGAAATAAATCCACTTAAACAAGCTCCTAGAACCAAGAAAGTAAATTCCTGTCTCGCTTGAACCAAAGCAAGTTGATAATTTTTCTGCGAAAATTCAATACTAGACACCCAACGATCAGCTCCGGTTTTTTCCAATAATTGAAGAGTCTGCTGATATCCGGGTACTTGTAGAAACTGGCTAGCGGTACTCGACCAATAGGAGCGAGCTAAGGCTTTGTCCACAATCGATTCAGGACCAATTACTTCCAAGATCGGAGTCGATATTCGCTGGCTTAAATCCCAGGAGGTATTGTAGATAAATAGCTTTTTATGAGTCTTGTAAGGATAGGCCGAAATCTGAATCTCTCTTCCCCACTGCTCCTTCATCTGCTTCTGATAAAATTCTCTTTGGTTCCAGAGATCTTCCGGTACCAACAAACCAAACTGCCCTGCCTCCAGCTCATCCCACTCTTTCGGATAGTCCAATTTCTGATTTTCTAAATAGGAAGAGGATACTTGTAACACAATTGGGTCTGACCTGTCCGTCTCAAATTGTCGAGCTCTCAAATCATTGTGGACAAAAATCGCATTGCTTTTCCAGACTTCATGAATAAAGGAAAGCCATGACTCCTCTTGTTCCCTCTGCTCTTTCCCCTTCGTAAAGGCCGCTCCAAAACTGTAACCAATCTCGACCAATTCCTTGGCTTGATTCCAATCTTTTTCAACACTGGCCAGCTCTGTTACTTGATTCCAAGCATAAGAGACCGTCTTCTCTGTCCATCCTAGAGCCAAGATAGCCACACATTGACTTAATAAAAGCAAGCCTAGTAATTGAGAAAAAGGCAGTGCCCCCTTTAAGAGAGATACGAGAGGACTGTATTTTAGATGCAAAAGCAAAAGAAGTTGTAGGGATAAATAAATCAACAATAAACCAACAACATAAAGAGTAAGTATAAAAGCTAATAGTTGAAAAAAGAGAATCTCTCTTACGGACGACAAGAATAGCGAGACAGCCCCTACTAAGAAAGCTAAAACGGTTATTTGAACTAGGAAGACTCCCTCTTTTTTGAAGGCTTGAAGAAAAATTTGAAAGCAGGACTGACCAGAGAACAACTTCAGCCCTCTGTACCGAAGAGTCTTAATGCCTTCAATAACAGTTACACTAAAATAAGTGAGAGCAGCTAAAAATAAGGCCAGAAGATAGAGCGGAGTTCCAAGCATAGAAACAGAGAGCTTCCATAATGGAGCAGGTTCATAAGAAAAACTCTGGTAGCCTTTGGCTTGCAAATAAGCCGATAAATGCTCAGCTGTCAAGGGACCATCCAATAGCAGATAAGCATTTTTAACATCTTGCACTTTCCCGTACCCTTGCAATGTCAACCCATCAGGACTTGCTCCCTCACCAAATGCAGTGTAGATATAGTAGAATGAAACAAAAACCGCACATTTTGTGCTATACTATTTTTATGGCATATTCAGTAGATTTTCGTGAAAAAGTTCTTTCATATTGTGAGAATATTGGCAGTATTTCTGAAGCAGCAACTGTTTTCCAAATTTCTCGTAATACCATTTATCAATGGATTAAATTAAAAGAGAAAAC
>NZ_WSRS01000049.1 GCF_009767945.1 Streptococcus danieliae
GTTGCGCTTGCGACAGGTGGGGAGATCTCCTTTACCTTCGGAATCCGCTACAACCCCAATGATATTCAAAAATCCGCCAATCCAAGTAGACTAAGAGACCGGTCCCGCCAATGGTTTACCGTCAATGCGGATATTAAAGCCAGTGGGCTAATCCAGCAGGAAAAACCGGGCAATCCACCAATCGCTCCGCTTAAACCAGAGATCCTCACCAAAAAGCTAGAAGCTCCTAAAAAACCACTCCAACCTAAAGAGCTAGCCTATGCCACAGTCAGTCAACCAGTCCAACCTAAAAAACCAGAACTAACGGTTATTCCAGATCTCCCACCACTAACGGTTACAGCTATCAAACCAATAGCCCCTAAAGCACCAGTTGTCTTTTTACATCAAGTTCTTTATAAAACCCCATCTGTAACTCAACCTACAAAACCAAGTAAAGAACCTCTGCTACCAAAACCAAGTACTGACGTTTCAAAAGAGAAACCGACTAGTCCTGTTAAGCAGCCACTTCCTAAGCCAAGTACTGATACTTCAAAACAGGAACCGACTAGTCCTGTTAAGCGACCACTCCCTAAACCAAGTACTGATACTTCAAAACCGAGACCAAGCAGACCCGTCAAGCGACCACTTGCCCCTAGCACTAGCAAATCGAACGCAAACACTAGACATGGAATCACCTATTCAGTTCCTAACAGAACCTTTTCAGCTCCTGCCTTCAATTACAGCCAAGGACAAGGAAGTAGCTATATTCAAACCTATGTTCCATCAGTTCCTGTAACCTATCCAAGCTATGCCCCTAGTTGGACAAGTTCAAATAGCTCTACTACTATATCAGTAAATGCAGCCCCTACTCCCAAAAAAGCTACCAATACGGCCAATAAATCTAGTAAGTCGGATAGGAGCAGAGAAGATAAAAAACGAAAAGAAGAACAACGCTACAAAAATATCTATCAAAAATCAGGTATGACCAAAAAAGAGTATGACCTTCTGATGAACTACATGAAGGATGTGGCACAAATGGCAGAAGATAAGTATGGGAAAAAGAACATTGATAAGATCAATCATTCGATAGCCAATGCTATCGCTGGGATTAGCTATAGTGATGATACAAGTCAAAAATTCGTCAATGATTTTGACACTGTGAACTATAGAAAGAGTAAGTATTTCGAAAAAGTAAAGGATCAGATTTTTGAAAGTCATACTAAAGATGACATCTTAAAAATAGATTTACCCCATCTCATGATGCCGATTGCAAGCAGCTATAAGAGTTCTTGGTGGAAAGAGGGGATTAAAATTGCCATGGCCTTCCCTCACAATAGGATTTGTACTGTTTTCGGTTGTTTCTTTAATCCAAATACTGCCAAAGAAACCTTCTTTTGGTTGAATTCTTATACTGGGGATAAGCTAACAAATCTTAATCCAAAAGATAAGAAGTCTGATCTAGATGCCTATACAATTTGGAAAAATACCCAAAATGGAACATATCTCTACGAGTCTTTTGATCACTACTATAGTTCGAATGATAAGCGGCAGGATGCTTACAATAAAGCATTCCATTCTAATGCCAAGCAAGCCAAACAAAGGCAAGATAACTTAAATGCCGCTGCCACCTTGTCGCTCGGCGCCTTCGCCATTTTAGGAGTAACCTATATTTTACCTCCTGTTAAAAAGTTTGCTTCAGATGTTTACAAGGGTGGTAAAAATCTGTTTAAAAAATATATTAGCGATCCTTTTTCTAAGATCTTAGATGGTTTTAAAGGAGGGTCTAAAAAATCGAAGAAGGATAAGAAAAATACAAGTTCTTCGAAGAAAAAACAGACCAAGGCCAAAACTTCCAAAGAGACACCAAAAAAATCCAAACTACCAAAAACATCCGCTCACCCAGGGAAAAGAGGAGCTACGCCTAAGCCTAAAGCTACGTCCAAACCAAAAGCTGCTCCGAAACCTAAAACTACGTCTAAGCCTAAAGCTGCGCCGAAACCTAAAGCTACGTCTAAGTCTAAAGCTACACCCAAGCCTAAAGCTGCACCTAAGCCAAAGATAGCGCCGAAGCCAAAGGCAGCACCCAAGCCTAAAGCTGCGCCAAAACCCAAAGCTGCGCCAAAACCTAAAACTGCGCCAAAACCTAAAGCTGCGCCGAAACCTAAAGCTGCGCCGAAACCTAAAGCTACGTCTAAGTCTAAAGCTACACCAAAACCAAAGGCAACACCCAAGCCTAAAGCTGCACCTAAACCAAAGATAGCGCCGAAGCCAAAGGCAGCACCCAAGCCTAAAGCTGCGCCAAAACCCAAAGCTACTCCGAAACCTAAAGTCGCGCCGAGACCAATGGTAACACCTAGACCCAAAGCTGCGCCGAAGCCTGCTCCTAGAAAATCAAGAGGCCGTAGAAGGTGATCTCTAGAAAGGTATTTTTATGAAAAAACAAAGAAACAAAAAATTAATTCGGATATTCCTACTCTTACTTGCTACCTCTATCTATATTTTCACCAATCTCAGTTGGCATCAAATTTATTATTATACCCACTCTCAAAAAACCGATAAGCGATTGACACCTATTATCGTCGTCTATAATCTAGGAGAGATTATGTTCAAACCTAAACGAGAGACCGACGGAAAGTATGAATATGTCTCCCCAGGTAATGCTATTAATTACAATGAATCGGATTCATTCTCATATTCATTTAAATCAGATCAAGGAGTCCCTCGCTTTCATACATCTGTTGGAGTATACTATAATAATGAAAATACCCGTATTAATTTTCAATTAGATCCTAATTTAAAAATAATAGATATCCATAAGTACTCCCCAGATGATATCACGGAAGAAAAGCCTACTCCTGAAGACCAAGCTATCGTTGATCGCTACGTCAAACAGCTGACAGACCACGTCCTGGAAACCCGAGTCACACCACCTATCTTAAATCTCCAATGGCTTTATGACCTGACTTTTGATGAGGAGCAGGTTCTTCATCTGGACGATGAATGAGACCCCGCTTAACTTTTTTGAAACAGCCCCTTGACAAGTCTAGACAAGTCATCTATAATTTGTCTAGACAAGTTTAAAAAACGCTTTCAAAAGGAGAACTTATGAAAAACGATGTCAGCAAAATCGTTCAGGCCATTGGTGGCAAGGACAACATCACCAGTGTAACCCACTGTGTCACCCGGCTTCGCTTTATTCTAAAAGATGAAGGCCAAGTAGATGAAGCTGCCCTCGATCAAATTGATCTGGTTAAGGGGCAATTCTCTGCCAATGGTCAATACCAAGTTATCATCGGACCTGGTATTGTCGATAAGGCCTATGACGAATTGGTCTCACAAACAGGGGCTGCGGCTGTCTCCAAGGAAGAAGCTAAGGATCAAGCTGCCCAAGATTTGAATCCGCTGCAAAAATTGGTTAAACTGTTAGGAGATGTCTTTGTTCCAATCCTACCAGCCATCATTTCTTCTGGTTTGCTCTTGGGGATCAACAATGTCCTTACCCAGCCAGGGATCTTTGGAGCTCAATCCATTGTTGAAATGTATCCTGGTTTTGCGGGATTCGCAGGTATCGTTAACTTTATTGCGGCGACTTCCTTCATCTTTATTCCTGCCTTGGTCGGTTGGTCTGCTATGACCCGTTTCGGTGGTTCACCACTTCTAGGGATTGTCTTGGGCTTGGTTCTTTGCCATCCAGGTTTGACTTCTCAATATGCCTTGTTTGATGCCAACACAGGTGGTCTTGCAGAAATTCCAACTTGGGATCTCTTTGGTCTTCCTGTTCAGCAAATGAACTATCAGGCACAGGTTCTACCATCTCTCTTTGCAGCCTTTATCTTGGCCAATGTTGAAAAAGGGCTCAACAAACGTGTCCCAGACAGCTTGAAACTCTTGGTTGTTGCACCAGTTTCCCTCCTAATCACTGGTTTCTTGGCCTTTACCATTATTGGTCCTGTGACCATGTGGTTGGCGACCCAAATTACCGGTATCATGATGGCCATCTTCAGTACCGCTGGCTGGTTGGGAGGTCTGATCTACGGTACCTTCTACGCACCGCTTGTCATTACTGGTATGCACCACATGTTCCTACCAGTCGATCTGCAATTGGTAGCCTCTGAAAACGGCACCTTCTTGTGGCCAATCCTTGTTATGTCAAACGTTGCACAAGGATCTGCAGCCCTCGCCATGATGTTGATTTTCCGCAAAAACAAAGACAGTAAAAACGAAAGTATGGCCCTCACTTCTGCCATCTCTGCATGGTTGGGGGTTACAGAACCAGCCATCTTCGGGGTAACCCTTCGTTACAAAGCAGCCTTCTTGGCAGCCATGGTATCTGCTGGAATCGCGGGAGCTGTGCTCGGTTCTGTCCCTGTTCTGGCCAACTCTGTTGGTATCGGGGGTATTCCTGGAATCCTCTCCATTATTCCACAATATTGGGGCATCTTCGCCCTTGGATTGGCTATTACGATCGTCCTTCCAATTGTACTAACCTTTGTCTTCATTCGCTTTGAGAAACAAGACTAATCTGATCAGGAGGCGGGACTCAGTCCTCGCCTCCCATTTTTATAGAAAGGCCTTTCATGAACGATTCATTATTTTCTAAAGTTGTCTATCAAATTTATCCCAAATCCTTCAAAGACAGCAATGGCGACGGATTCGGAGATCTGTCCGGTATTCTTGAAAAACTCCCTTATTTGAAAAAATTAGGAGTCGATATTCTCTGGCTCAACCCTTTCTATGTGTCCCCTCAAAATGATAATGGTTATGACATCGCGGATTACCGGGCCATCGATCCCCGCTTCGGGACCATGGAAGACTTTGAAGAATTAGCCCGCCAGGCCAAAACCATGGGAATGGGCATCATGCTAGACATGGTCCTTAACCATACGTCGACCGAGCATGAGTGGTTCCAAAAAGCCCTAGCCGGCGATAAACGCTACCAAGCCTACTACTATATCCGTGACCCCAAAGCCGATGGCAGCCTACCTACCAACTGGCAATCCAAGTTTGGTGGCCCAGCTTGGCAACCTTTTGGGGACACCGGCAAGTATTACATGAACCTCTATGACAAAACCCAGGCCGATTTGGACTGGCACAATCCAGAAGTTCGCAAGGAACTCTACGATGTTGTCAACTTCTGGCGGAAAAAAGGAGCTTCAGGCTTCCGCTTTGATGTCATCAATGTGATTGGTAAGGACGAACTACTTGTGGACAGCGTCAATGACCAGCAAGAAAAGAGCCTTTATACTGACACGCCAATTGTCCATGACTACCTACAGGAGCTCAACCAAAATAGCTTTGGTCAGGATCCAAACATCGTCACGGTTGGTGAGATGTCCTCAACCACTATTGAAAACTGTATCCTTTACACCAGACCAGACCGCCATGAACTGTCAATGACCTTTAGTTTTCACCATCTAAAAGTCGACTATAAGGATGGCGACAAATGGCAAAATCAGGCCATGGACTTTGCGGAGTTGAAACGGATTCTCAACGACTGGCAGGTGGGCATGGATCAGGGCGGCGGCTGCAATGCAGTCTTCTGGAACAACCATGACCAACCACGCGCCCTCACCCGCTTCACCAATGATGGTCCCTATCGGGTCGAGTCTGCAAAAATGCTGGCACAAACCATCCACATGATGAAGGGCGTCCCTTATATCTATATGGGTGAGGAAATCGGGATGACCGATCCTGGTTTCACCAGCATGGATCAGTACAAGGATATTGAAAGTATCAATGCCTACCAAATGCTGCTGGAGCGCGGTCTTAGTGAAGCGGAAGCCCTGGAAGTCATCCAGGTCAAATCACGCGACAACAGCCGGACACCAATTCAGTGGAATGACCAAGCCTATGCCGGCTTCTCTACCAGCCAACCCTGGTTGGAAGTGGCTAGCAACTATCCAGAAATTAATGTCGAGAAGGAACTGGCTCAAGGGACGATCTTCCCTTACTACCAGGAACTCATCCGTCTCCGCAAAGAGCTGCCAATCATCCAAGAAGGTTCCTACCAACCGCTCTTGGTGGATCACCCCCAAGTCCTGGCCTACAAACGCCAGCTGGGCGACCAAGAACTGCTTGTCTTCAATAACTTCTACGACCAAGCAACCACTGTCTCTCTGGAAAACACCAACTACAATTACCTTCTTGGCAACTACGGTGAACGGGAAGCCAGCAACCAATTGGAACTCCGTCCCTACGAGACCATTGCCTTCCTAAGCCGCTAGCCTATGACTGGAAAAAAATACCAAGTAATTTACGAGCAACTCAAGCAAGAAATTCGGCAAGGTTCCTATCCCCAGGGGCAACTCCTGCCATCTGAAATGGAACTCTGTCAACGCTTTGAGACCTCCCGGGAAACTCTCCGCAAGTCGCTCCAGTTACTTCAAAACGACGCCTATATTCAAAAAATTCGGGGCAAGGGTTCCGTCATTATCTACGACCCCTCCCTCAACTTTGAATTGGCCAACCTAACCAGCTTCCAGGAAATCAACCACGGACTCAACCAACCCTACCAAACAGTGGTTGCCCAGGTCGAGAAAATCAAGGCTAAGGACTACCCCCAGGTCAAAAGAGCGCTGCAACTAAGAGATTTTGACCCCATCATCCGGGTTATCCGCCTTCGTAAAAAAGGGGACCAGGTCAACATCGTCGACATCGACTTCTTCAACCCCCAGCTGATTCCCGGACTAACCACGGAAGTAGCCCAGGGCTCCATCTACCGCTATATTGAAGAGAACCTAGGTCTAGTCATCAGCCACTCCGCTAAAACCATTACCTTCCAACCAGCGGATTCCAGTCTCACAGACTATTTCCAGAACTTGGATCCAGCTTATGTGGCCCTGGTTGAAGCTACCGTCTTTCTAGGCGACGGCCAACCCTTTCAGCTCAACCAGTCTCACCACAGACCCTCCTCCTTCAAATTCACTAATTTTTCCCGTAGACACCCTTAAAAAAAAACCGGTTCCTCCAACTAAAACGGAGGAACCGGTTTTTCGTATTATAAATTCAAATAAGAAAGTTCACCAACTTTTCCATCAATCACTTCGGCCATTTGATGGCTAAGAGCTCATTGGTTGCCTGATAGGCTTCTTCGATTCGTGCTTGGGTCTCTGGATCTAGTTGGTTGGCATGGCGACCACCGGACAGGAAGTCTTCGATAATCAAGGTCTGGTAGGAATATTGAGGGAAGCCTTCTTGGGAGTAGGTCCCCTTGTCCACACGGCTAACCCAGGTAGGGTGGGCTTTGACAGAAGTAATCTGGGTCTTGTCTCCTTTTTTCTTCACTTCCACATCCATGAGAACTCCACGTTCGGTCCACTCAGCATTCAGTAAGCCATCCAGACTTTCAATTCGCTGATTGGAGATAAAATTGCCCATGGAGTAGATGATAAACTTAGACTCCCCATCCTTTTCAAGGGTTTCCGTCGGCTCTGGGACATGGGGATGACCGCCAAATACCAAGTCAGCACCCCAGTCAACCATTTTATGGTACAGCTCGATTTGTTCCTCAGTTGGCTCCAAGCGGTATTCCTCACCCATTTGCGGCATCACAATGGTCAAATCGGCTTCTTGCTCCGCCCGCTTGATTTCGGCTTCCATTTTTTTCTCATCTAAGTCCGAGAGAACAGCCTCATACTCTTCTGGGCTAAGCCCAGCTTCCAACCCATTAAAACCATAAGCATAGGCCAGCAGCGCAATCTTGATGCCATTCACTTCTCGGATCACCAAGGGCGCTTGATCGCGCGGCTGATCCGGATAGACGCCAATCGGCTCAATACCAGCATCCTTGAAAGCCTGAGCTGTTGTTGCAACTCCTTCCAATCCCGAGTCTAAAATATGGTTGTGGGCCAGATCCACAACATCATAGCCAGCCTCCTTGATCGCCTGAACCACCTGTTCTGGTGTATTAAAGAAGGGGTATCCCGCTAGAGGATAGTCTGGGTTAATGGTCCCTTCAAAATCGCCCAGGACCAGGTCAGCTTGCTCCAACCAAGGCTTCACATAAGTGAAATTCTCCGAAAAGTCATAGCTGCCATCTGCCTGCTCCGCCGAATAATAAAGCAAGTCATGGTAAAGCAAATCGCCATTAGCCATAATCCGAGCCTCTGTCACTGGATCAGCTGCCTGCTTGGCCAGCATTTCCTCTACATAGGGGCGACCAAAGTAGACACCGGCTCCCGCAGCCAGCACAGCAGATAACAGAGCTGTCACAAATACTTCTTTTTTCATAAATGCCTGTCCTAGTCAAAGAGTCCGAGTAAGTAACCGTAGCCCTCAGCTTCCATCTCTTCCTTGGCCACAAAACGTAGGGCAGCACTATTGATGCAGTAACGAAGTCCACCAGACTCACGTGGACCATCTTCAAAGACGTGTCCTAGATGGGCATCACCAGCCCGGCTCCGAACCTCGATCCGGCGCATACCATGACTCAAATCTTGCCGGTATTGGATCAAATCCTTAGCAATTGGTTTTGAGAAACTAGGCCAACCGCAACCGGATTGAAATTTATCTGTTGATTGGAAAAGCGGCTCTCCAGAGGTAATATCCACATAAATTCCTTCTTGGAAGTGGTCATCAAAGCGATTGTCAAAGGGACGCTCAGTTGCGTTTTCTTGCGTCACGGCGTACTCTTCCTCAGACAACTGTTCCCGCAAAACCTCTTGCTCCGGTTTCTGGTAAAGAGACGGATCAATCAAGGGTTGGTAAGCATCATTGACGTCGATATGGCAGTACCCCCCTGGGTTTTTCTTTAGATACTCTTGATGGTAGTCTTCAGCCGGAATATAGTGGCGAAGTGGCTCTACTTCAACAGCCAAGGGTTGGTTGCCAAAATGCTGGGATTGCTCAGTCATTACCTGCTCAATCACCGGTAGATCATCCGCATCCTGGTAGTAAATCCCCGTCCGGTACTGGCGACCACGGTCATTCCCTTGGCGATTTACACTGAGGGGATCAATCACCCGGAAGTAGTACAGTAAAATTTCCCGCAAGCTAATCACTGCCGGATCATAGGCTACAAATACCGTTTCCGCATGGTCAGTCTCCTTCAAGAGGTGATAATTAGTCGTTTCAACCTGACCATTGGCGTAACCGACACTGGTCTCCTGAACTCCATCAATACGGGAGAAATATTCTTCCAAACCCCAGAAACAACCACCTGCTAAATAAATTGATTTCATAACAACCTCCTATTCAGACGTCCATTGCGTATCATAGTGCACAAGATGATAGGGACCTGTTCCCATCTCACCATCAAAAACCAAGCGATAGTGTTCTTGATCCCCCGGTTGCAGGTTGGAGCTCAAAGACTCCTGATCAAAGGTTACACTATCCAAGAGTAGGGGCTCGCCCTCCTCATCAAATAATTCGTAACTGTAGGGATTCACACGGAAGGTATGGGCGTGACTATTTTCCACCAGCAAGTCGACCACCACCGCTGTCCCCGTCGCATCATCCCACATTTCCTGCTCTGGATCACGCATAATGGCCTTGACCGTTACCCGTTCCCCCGTGACAAATTGCCGTGATTTATTCAGTTCTTGCTCGATAACTGTCTCGTCCTTTTGGTTCAAACCTAAAAAGCGCGCATACTGCTCATTGTCCCGAGCTAAACCTAGATAGGAAAAGAGCAGGCCCGCCACAACCGCTAGTAGGAACAGATTCAGGCCCACCAAGCTAAAAATCCAGATCCAATAGGGCTGAGATCTTAAGGCCTTCTTCTCCGACATAGGGCCTCACCTCCTTAATTCTGTGCGCTGGAGCTGGAAGAGCTAGCCAACTCAATACCAGCCGCTTTGAGGGCATCCTGGTACAAGCGATACAAGGGATAGACAACCCCTGAATCCTGGCCTTGTTGAATGGGAACTGAAATCCGGTAGACAAAGCCCTCACTTCGAATCCACTGAGCCCCAAGAACCTTGGGCTGCCCCTCTAATTGAGACAAGGTCTGCAATTGCGACTGATTGACCTTGGCAATCACCTGATCCACCAAGTCAAAATCCGTTCCCGGTAAAAGAGGCAGATCCAAGGTAACCGAAACCTCCCCCCGCGACTGATTGCTGACAACTAGAATCTGACGATTAGGAATGTAATAGAGGGTTCCATTCCCATCCCGAACCTGGGTCGTCCGAATCCCGACATTTTCAACCGTGCCCGACAACTTGCCCGAACCATTGGGGAGAATCACATAATCCCCAACATCCAACTGCCGCTCCAATAAGATAAAAAAGCCATTGACCATGTCTGACAAAAAGCCCTGGGCACCTAAACCGACAACAACTCCAGCCAAACCAGCTCCAGCCAACAAGGAGGATACCGGTAAACCAAGAATTGACAAGGTCCAGTAAATCAGCAGAAAGTAGAGGGCATAATTGAGCACATTGTCAATCAAATGCAAGAGGGTCTCTTTCCGAGCCGAATTGCTTTGCACAAACAAGAGGGATGGAGCAACCAACCGATGGACCAGAGCATGAATCAGCTTCTTCCCAATCCAAAATAACACAAACAGTAGGAGGAGGGAGATAAATTTCGAAATGAATTGATCTAGCACTTCCTCCCAGTGAACCCTCTCCAGGGTTCGTAATAGTAAATTTTGCATAGCTCTCCTTTTCCCTATTATAACACAGAAATATCCCTGCTTTTACTCCTGAGATCATCAATTCATTTGATGATCTCAATAAGTTTTTTTAAAATTGAATGAAAAATTAGAAAAATTCCGAACTTTTCACCGAAAAAGCGGTCAAGTGCATTGACATAAAGGCTTTCGTATAGTAGACTATTTAAAATCAAAATAAGGAGGTTTCAGTCATGAAACGTTACATTCAGGCTTGGAATAAAGCCAGTCTGATCAAGCGAATTGTCATTGGCGTCGTCATTGGTTTGGCCCTAGCCCTTGTTGTTCCATCTTGGTCAGCTATCGGAATCCTCGGAGATGTCTTCGTAGGTGCTTTGCGAGCGGTTGCTCCCCTTTTGGTATTTACCCTTGTTACCAATGCCCTCTCTAAACAAAAAGAAGGCAAAAAGTCTAATATGAAGACTATCGTTGTGCTTTATCTATTTGGCACGTTTTCTGCTGCTTTGGTTGCTGTCATTGCTTCCTTCATGTTCCCAACAACCTTAACACTAGCAAATGCGGCCACGGATATTGCACCACCAAGTGGTCTTGCGGAAGTTGCCCGTAACCTCTTGCTCAATATCGTTGAAAACCCTGTTAGCGCCATCGCTAATGGTAACTACATCGGTATTTTGGCTTGGGCTAGCCTCTTCGGTATGGCAATGCGTAAAGCCAGCCAACAAAGCAAGGACTTACTCGAAACAGTTGCAGACGTTACCTCAAGTGTTGTCGCTTGGGTTATCAACCTCGCTCCTTTCGGTATCCTCGGTTTGGTCTTCAAATCCATTTCTGACCAAGGGATCGAAGCACTTCTTGGCTATGGACAATTAGTCCTCATCATTGTCGCTACCAACTTGTTTGTTGCCCTCGTAACCAATCCAATCATTGGATTTGTGATGATGCGTAAAAATCCTTATCCACTCGTTCTTAAGACGCTTCGAGTCAGTGGTGTAACAGCCTTCTTCACTCGAAGCTCTGCTGCCAACATCCCTGTCAACTTGCAGTTGTCTGAAGAACTTGGATTGGATCCAGACACTTACAACATCTCAATCCCACTTGGTGCAACCATCAACATGGGTGGAGCTGCCATTACCATCACTATTCTTACCCTTGCAGCGGTTCATACCCTCGGTATTCCAGTTGACTTTGGAACTGCGCTTCTTCTTTCGCTAGTGGCCGCACTTTCAGCTGCTGGAGCTTCTGGGGTAACTGGTGGATCTCTTCTCTTGATTCCTGTAGCATGTAGCCTCTTTGGAATCTCTGGAGATATCTCTGCTCAAGTTATCGGAGTTGGTTTCATCATCGGACTTATCCAAGACCCATGTGAAACTGCCCTTAACTCTTCAACCGACGTTCTCTACACTGCCTATGCAGAACAGAGCGCTTGGAGAAAAAATAGCTAATACCAAAAAACCCTGATCTGTTCATTAGGATCAGGGTTTTTTGTATACTCCGCTAGCGTCCTTCATTCACAAACAAGTCGCCTGCAATGCGCTTCAAAAAATAAGCTTGGCAAACGCTCGCTAAAACGTATAACAACAAAGATAGAACTAGAAGTACTAGGAGCGATAGCTGAAAACTCCAAGCCAAGGCATTCCTTGTTACAAGAATCAAGACAAAGCCTGTGACCAGACTAGCTGTCCCGAACTGAAACTGATAACCACTCAACAAAGAAAAAATAATTTGCAACCAAGCTAATTCCATCGCTAAAAAATCTAATAATAGTAGTGAAATCCAGTCCGAAAGGAGTTCTCTTCATTGCATCCCTCCTTTTTCAGCTGAAATCCTTCCAAATCCCCTTGATTATGGAATCTCTCAACAATATCAGAACTTCTTTTAAACAAGCCTCTTTAACAAGAGACTTCCTGCGGAACTAATGTATTAGATCCCATTTCTCAACAGAAGAGATCGCATAACCACACTGAAACATTTTGTAACTCAGTCTTTTTCAAGTGATGACTCCGATAAATCTCAGGTTCTGTCACTGTTTTGCAGGAAGTCTAATAGATCCTTTCGTAGAAACTAAGTGCCCCTGTATCAAACCAAGTAAAGTGGATTTCCCCGCACCATTTTTCCAATTAGAGCTGTCAACTGACCTGGCTGTAGCTTCAATGTAATCCCCTTTAAGACAAGAGAACCATCTCAGTACCTTTTCGTCAACTTTTCCAAATAAAGTTCCGTCATATGATCACCACCTAAGCAAAAACAGTCCATATTGCGGACTGTTATGAGAAACGAAAAAAGCAATCACAAGTGACTTCAACTAAGCCACATGTGATTGCCTCTATGCATCGTCTCATTCTAACGATTCATTACCTTATAACGCACAATAAACTTTACGACTATAATATTGCAAAAAATCGATAAAGAAGGATTGTGCTACACCATTATAGCTCCTTGCGAAAAAATTTGAAAGTCAAGGTGCTGTTTCAGTGTACTCTTTTTGAAGAGGGATTCCGTGTAAAGGCACGCTGACGCTCAAGGCCTTGACACAAAATCCCCTTCCCTTCGCTTGCCAACTAGGCTCAGCAGGCACCACTCTGCCAAATAAATTGGCTAATTTTTAGAAAAATGGTTGACAAATGGTAGAAAATTAAGAAAGCGAATAAACTAAATTTTTTCATCTTAGTTCTGTCTCACTCTCATATATTATAGTTGCTTGAGATATAAATAGTATGTGCTATACTAGTGATATGGCATGCGGAATTGATTTTAGAAAACGTGTTTTAGCCTATGTAGAAGAAGGACACACACGTAAAGAAACAGCTAAATTATTTGACATCAGCACAAATACTCTCTATATATGGGAAAAACAATTAAAAGAACAAGGTCATTTGAATCGGAAACAGAGAATCTCTAAAGCTCAAAAAATTCCATTAGATAAGCTTGAGAAGTTTGTTAAGAAACACCTAAATGCTTTTTTAAAAGAAATCGCAGAAGAATTTTCTTGTACACCTAGTACTATTTGGCGAGCCTTAAAAAGGGCAGGTATCACTTTAAAAAAACAACTAGCTATAGAGAACAGAATCCAGAAAAAGTTCGTCAATACAAGGATTCTCTTGAGGTCTTATCTGATTTACCAGTTGTTTATAGTGATGAAACTGGTATAGATACCAATCTTTATCGATCAAGAGCCCGTGCACCAAAGGGAGAGAAAGTCTATGCTCAAGTTAGTGGTCGCCGCTTTGAACGAATA
>NZ_WSRS01000004.1 GCF_009767945.1 Streptococcus danieliae
TAGTTGATTTCCCAATTGTGACAGTTTTTCTAGAAGTCGTTCATCGTCGGAAAATAATAGCATGATAGTACCTCGTTGATCTTAGTAGTTCTATTATCTCATAAAACTTAGGGAGTGAAAATAAAGAAAAGCAGGTATTTCTACTGTAGTGGAACCATCAGCAGTTAAAAACAACTGCTAGATGGCGGAGATTTTGAGACCTTGGCTCAAAATTTAGTGATGAGACTCCGAAGGAGACTGCTCACGTCCGCACTACCAAATAGGAATACCTACTTATTTGAAATAAGGCGACAATAAGTATGAGTTTTTAGAGGTGCCCTTAACAAAGCTATGAACTCAAGAAAGGAAATAGAAAAATGACAGAAAAACAAAAATACAAAGTTGGGAATAAACTGCTTATGGAAGTGGTAGTCGATGCTTTTTCTGAAGCGGGTAACTACCGTTTAACTAGTCCAAAAGGCGAGTTTCTTGAATGGTTTTCAGAGGCTGAAATTGAAAAATGTTTGGCAGACACCCCACCAAGACCAAAAGTCACTCAGGAGGTGATGGATTGGTATAGGAAAGACTACCCAAATGAGGAAGAAAAGTCTGTTGATGAAGTTCTTGATAAGTTTGCAAATACTGCTCCTATCGATAGTGATGTACCTAAATGGTTATTTCAATCTGGGTGTAGTGTTTCTGAACTTAATAAGCGCCAACACGCTCTTGCGACCCTTATTGCTTATGGACCGGAAGCCGTCGAGGTTATCAAGGAGAAGAGGTATAAAGTGAGAATCCCTAACGAGGGCATGGGACCTGACTACCTAGTTAAAGGTTCTGGAGGTCAAATCTTTCTTGCTCAAAAAGGTTTTTTTGATGACTTGAGGTATGAACTAACAGAAGAAGAAATTAAACGCAACCATGAACCACTATGGGGAACAGAGTGGGTAAAGGAGGTGGAGTGATGGACTTATCTACAGTATTTTTAGTGATTGCAGGCCAGGTTGGTTTAGGGATGATTCTGTGCTTTGCTTTTGTAATTTATGCTTTCAAAGAGTTCAACAAGAGCCGTGAGAAATCTAGGAAAGAGTTCGATGAGAGGCAGAAAGAATTTGATGAGAGGTGGAGGAAGGCAAATGAACATAGACGATGAATTCCTCGGTTACAACTGCACCCGCTGCAATAAGCTAATCTATGAAACTGATAGTGATTTCCACTGGTTTACTGCTTTTAAAAAATGCAAGCTGTGTGTGAATCGGGAGGTGAAAAATGAGGAATACAAATAATGAACTTAGATATGCTTACCTATTGTCGAGGATCAGTGATATCGTCATGGTAATTAATAAAGAATTGATGAATGATCGGATAGAACCTAAACCTCTGTACATTAAAGTTACGCCTGACGGAGAGTTTTCAGTACTCTATGGCGAGGAAGACAAAGGGTGGTTAGATGGTTAGAATCAAAAAGAGCACCAGATTCCCTGGCGGAAAGAACAGACTGATCCTAACGCTATGGGCAGACAATGTTTATACGAATTGCACTTATGCGACGATTAGCTTATCGAGACCGAGTACCCAGCATAAATTTATTTCAGTCTGGTTGAATGAGCTGAAAGACTATGGGTATGCTGTCAAAGTTTTTGCTAAACTCTATAGCAAGTATAGCCTGTTAAGCGAAAAGACAATTGAGCACTATGCCAGGGAAATTGCCAGTAAGTTATTAGATTTAGGCTTGATTGGAGGTGGCTGATGTTCAAGTACTTAATTTGTAAGTTGAAGGGGCACGTCCTGAAGTTAGAACGTGACCACGAGGGTGCTTGGTATCCCAAATGCCGAAGGTGTGGAGGTAAGTTGAGTTTATGACAGATATTCGAAAACGTTTAGCTTCGCTGAAGTATATCGATAGCAAGATTAAATCGCTGCAGCAGGAAATTGTAAGTCTGAAATCGAGTATTTTTAAATCGCAGCAGTATTCTGATGAGCCGAAAGGCGGGAATCTGAACAATAAGTCTGAAGATTTGAATATTTCGATTATTGATAAATCCAATGAGTTGTATACCGAAATTGACTCTCTTCTAGCAGAGAGAGATGAATTGGTCCAAGCTATCGAGTCGCTGGATGATCCTTTAGAAAATATAGTGATGCGCTTATTGTATATAAATCGTATGCAATGGAGTGACGTTCTGTGTGAGTTAGGTGCAGGAAATGGAACTGTGCAGAGAGCTCGAGATAGTGCCATTCATAAACTTTCTCAAAAGTTTGGTAAAGATGGTAACATTGGTAATTCTAAGGTGCTAAACTAGTATTATCACCAGTTGGGCAGAAGCGGTGATAAGTATCTCCTAATTTATTTTTCGGGATGTTTTCTCCGATTGCAAATCGGTTGGGAAGTAGCTCAGTGGAAGAGCCGTCTAAGTCGCAGGTTCGATTCCTGCCTTCCTAATAGCAGAGTAGAGTAGTAGGGAGCTCACTAGGTTCATAACCTAGAGGTCGTGGGTTCGAGTCCCACCTCTGCAATTTGAGTCATGCGAGAGCGTGGCTTTTTATTATGCAGAAAAGGAGGTGATGGTCATCGCCAAATTGACACTAAAACAAAAGCGTTTTGCAGATGAGTACATCATCTCGGGAAATGCGACAGAAGCAGCTATAAAGGCAGGTTACTCGAAAAAGACGGCAAAAGAAATTGGAGCACAGAACTTAACAAAACTTCACATCAGCAAATATTTAGGCGAACAGCTTGCCGAACTCAACTCCAAGACAATTGCAACAAAAGAAGAGGTCTTGTCCTACCTAACGTCAGTCATGAGAGGCGAGCAGACTGAACAGACCCTTAGGGGAACTGGTGAAGGTGCACAGTCGATTATTGATATTGACGTGGGAGCTAAGGACCGAATCAAGGCTGCAGAGCTACTTGGTAAGCGGCATAGGCTGTGGACTGATAAGGTGGAGGCTGAGGTACAAGGAACGGTGGTGTTTGCGAATGAGTCAGAAATCCTTGATTAAGAACCTGCCAGCAATTGTTGGAAAAGGGTATGGCAAGTATTGGCACTCCACAAACTTCTATCGAGTTGTAAAGGGCAGCCGTGGTTCAAAGAAGTCAAAAACAACAGCACTCAATTTTATTGTTCGCTTGTTGAAGTATGAGTGGGCTAATCTGTTGGTAGTTCGCAGGTACTCGAATACTAACAAACAATCGACTTACACAGATTTCAAATGGGCCTGCAATCAGTTGGGGGTTCTACACTTATTCAAGTTTAATGAGTCGTTACCGGAAATCACTGTCAGAAAAACAGGTCAGAAAATTCTATTTCGAGGGCTTGATGATGAGTTGAAAATCACATCCATTACGGTCGATGTTGGCATTCTTTGCTGGGCCTGGTTTGAAGAAGCGTACCAGATTGAAAGTGAAGCCAAGTTTTCAACAGTTGTCGAATCTATCCGGGGTAGTTTAGATGTTCCGGATTTCTTCAAACAAATCACAGTGACTTTCAACCCCTGGTCGGAACGACACTGGCTCAAGAAAGTATTTTTTGATGAAGATACGAGGCGAGCAGATACCTTAGCTTTGACGACCACCTACAGAGTCAATGAGTGGCTTGATGAGGTCGATATCCAACGATATGAGGATTTATACCTGACTAACCCTAGGCGGGCTAGAATCGTCTGTGATGGCGAATGGGGAGTCGCTGAGGGCTTGGTGTTCGATAACTTTTCAGTTGTTGACTTTAACATTGACCAAACGATTCAGCGAATCAATAAAACAACGGCTGGTCTGGACTTTGGTTTCACTCATGATCCGACTGCTCTAGTTTGTTCGGTGGTCGATTTGGAGAAAAAAGAAATCTGGATATACCGAGAACATTATCAGAGAGGAATGTTGACTGACGCTATTGTTAAAATGCTGAAAGACAATCAGCTGGAACGAACCCTATTGACTGCAGACAGTGCGGAAAAACGGCTGATCGCCGAAATCCGAAGTAAAGGGATTTCTGGTATTGTGGCTAGTTACAAAGGGAGAGGATCTGTCATGCAAGGGATTCAGTTCTTGCAAGGATTCAAGATTCACATTCACCCATCTTGTGAGAATACTATTGAGGAGTTTAACACTTACACATTCGCACAAGACAAAGAAGGAAATTGGTTGAATGAACCAATCGATAAGAACAACCATATCATCGATGCCTTACGATATTCGATGGAACGGTATCACATTAAACAAAAATCTACTCAATTCGATGTCTTGAGAGCGGGTTTCGGATTATAGGAAAGGAGAAACATGGGCTATATTGAAACTTTTAGTGATAGCACAGGAAGAAGTAAGCAGTTAGAGTTCCGGTTTCACCGCGAAGCTCGCCTTCGTTATCGTGTGAACAGTTTGGCAGAGCTTGAAGCGAATGACTACTCATTGCTTCGTGACTATCTCTCCCATCATGAATCTACTCAAAGACCACGGATTCAAGAGCTTTATGATTATGCCGAAGGCAACAACCATGAAATCAGCAAGGTTGGTCGACGCAGAGAAAAGGATATGGCGGATGTCAGAGCAGTTCATAATTTCGGTAAAGCCATTTCTAGCTTCAAGCAGGGGTATCTAGTTGGTAACCCTATCCGAGTTGATTATGAGGAAGACACGGCTACAGATGACGCTTTAAAAGAGCTGGCTAGGTTGAATGATTTTCACCAATTGAATCGAGACCTGGTTCTTGATTTATCGAAAGTCGGTCGGGCTTATGACTTGATTTATAGAGCTAAAGACGATACTACACGAGCAGTAAAACTGGATCCACTAGGGACATTCGTTATATTTGACATGACCTTAGAAAATCATAGCGTGGCTGGTGTACGGTATTATCGAAAATCCCAGTTTGATGAAACTATCAAGATTGTTGAACTTTATACGAATAGTCGAATAGTAACTTTTGAATACGATGGAAAGCTAATTGAGGTGGCCTCTACCCCTCACGCTTTTGGTCTGGTCCCTATTACAGAGTATCTGAATACTGGGAATGGTATGGGAGATTACGAAACGGAACTTTCTCTGATTGACCTTTACGATAGTGCTCAATCGGATACAGCTAACTATATGCAGGACTTATCAGACGCCATCTTAGCGATTTTTGGTCGTGTGTCATTCCCTGACTATGTAGACACCGTTGAAAAACAGATTGAATATTTGTCAAAAATGCGCCAAGCTCGCTTCATGAACATTGAGCCTCCGGTTGATGCTGATGGTAAAGAGGGGAATGTGGATGCTAGGTATCTCTATAAGCAGTACGATGTCAATGGTACAGAGGCTTACAAGAAGCGTGTCGTCAATGACATTCACAAATTTACGAATACACCGGACATGACAGATGAACATTTCTCTGGGGTCCAGTCTGGTGAGGCCATGAAGTGGAAAGTCTTTGGTCTGGACCAGGAGCGTGTCGACATGCAGGCTCTTTTTGAACGTTCTCTTAAGCGTAGGTATCGGTTAATTGCGGCGGTTTCAACACTTCTTAAAGAAATCAAGGATTTTGACGTTGCTAAGCTAAAAGTGACCTTCACTCCGAACCTGCCTAAGTCCTTGCAGGAGAAAATCGAAGCCTTCCAGGCTCTCGGTGGTGAGCTTTCCAAAGAAACAGCCATGCAGATTACTGACATTGTGGAGGATCCCAAGGCTGAATTGGATAAGTTGAGCAAGGAGGATGAAGAATTCAGTCTTTTAGCCCAGAAGATAGCCAAAAATCAACGCTTAGCCGATAAGGATTTAGACGATGAACAATGATTATTGGAAAAAGAGAATAAGGGCGGAGCAAGAAGCTAAGATTGAGCGTGATGCAAGTCTTGGTGAGGAGATGAAACGCCTTTACGATTATCATTTTTCTGAAATTGAAAAAGAAATCCGTGCTTTTGAGCAACGCTATGCTGATAAAAACGGCTTGACCCTTAAAGATGTCAGGGAAAGAGTTTCTGACATGGATGTTCAGGCTTTTGAAGAAAAAGCCAAGCGCTATGTTGCAGAAAAAGATTTCTCCGCTAAGGCCAATTCAGAGCTTGCCCTCTATAATCTGAAAATGCGCATGAAACGCTTGGAGTTGCTTCAATACCAAATGGACTTGGAGATGATTGCTTTGTCAGACTCGGAGCATAAGATGACGGAAAAATTCTTAAATCAGGAGTATGCGAAAGAGTTGGAGCTACAAGCGGGTCTTTTGGGTGGGTCTGTCTTATCTGATGGTGCTATCAAGCAAATGGCTCAAGCAACACTTAATACGCCATTCAAAGGAGCAACTTGGTCCAGTCGTATCTGGGAAAGACAAGATGAACTCCGCCACATCGTAGCTAAGATGACAGAGGATTTATTGCTGAGGGGTAAGAACCTAACAGAGATGATTCCAAGGCTTAGACGAGAGTTTGGGGTATCTGCTAGCGAGGCAAGACGACTGGCAGTCACAGAAGGTGCTAGAGTTGCGACAGAAGCCCAGAAACAGGCTTTTGATGCTAACGGCTACACGGAGTATGAATTCATTTCAGAACCTAAAGCTTGTGAGATTTGTAAGCCCTTGGATGGGAAAATCTTCAAAGTAGCCAAGATGACACCAGGAGAGAATGCCAGCCCCATGCATCCCCATTGTCGCTGTTCAACAGCAGCGCATTACTCGCTTAGTGATGAGGAGTATAAGCGGATCTTGAAAGAGTCTTGGGAATCAGTCTACGGATCGAAAAAGCTTGGAAGAATGTCAAATAAGTTGTACAATGACAATATGAGCGATGTTAAAAATAGTGGAGCTATATCAGAGCGCCGAGGAGATATTAAGAAACAACAGGATGAATTTGCTGAGAGGTATTATTCTCAATTAAAAAATTCAAATCGTGAAAATATCATTTCTAAAATGGTATCATCTAGTTTACTTCCAAAAGAAACTGTTGCAATTGCTTTGAAACATGTATTGGATGACCAATATTTATTATGGGATAGTGAAGAATATGAATATCGTGTTCGTAATTTTTACCCTCACTACGATATGGCGCAAAGCTTACAGCGATTATATCTAGGAAATCCGTTAAAAAGTGATATAATGATGTTACAGCATGAGAGTTTGGAATCAGAGTATATGAGTAAGTATAATTTACCGTATGATGAAGCCCACAGACTTGCAAATCAACAATACAATTACGAGGAGGCTGATAAACATGGGAAAAATAGATAACCAAATGATTGTTTTGTATGAAATTGCTGACAATGCCGATGTTCGCCAGTATTCAGCAGTTAGCGGTGAACGAAAAGGTATTGCTACATACAATAAAAAAGAAAAATCATATTTTTACGAAGGAGATGATTTACAGGATTTCACAGATTTTGTAAAAAATACATTAGTAGGTAGTGTTTTAAAAAATAAAGTTTTACCCGCTAAAATTGTTCATGGTTTTGGGTAGTAGGCTATGAAACTTGAATGAAAAGGAAGCACCTAGAGCAATCTAAGTGCTTTTTTCGTACCCTGGAAAGGAGTAAGTATGAACAAGCGAATGATGAAGAAGCGTGAGCTTGCAACTCGTTTACGAATTGCAGAAACCCACATCGATTTTCTGATCCGCGAGAACATTAGGTTGAATCGATTGGTTGAGCAGAATGCGCAGGCTACAAACAACGAGTTTGAGTCAGTTCGGAACGAAATTCGTAAAAAACAAAAGAAAGGTTTCGTGAAGCGGTGGTTGTGATGGCAAAGTTTGTAAAACGACCAGTTGTTATTGAAGCAGCGAGATTTTATGATTCACCTGAGTCCTTGGAGGAATTATCAAAACTGGGTCTAGATCCGGTAAATGTTGATTACTCTGACTCAGATGCCCCACTCTTAAAGGTTCGTACTCTAGAAGGGATTATGGAAGCCTCGGAAGGAGACTATATCATAAAAGGAGTGGAGGGAGAATTCTATCCCTGTAAGTCCGATATCTTTCATAAGACCTACGACAGGATATTAAGTTAGGAGTTCGTTATTATCGACTCCAACCGTCTGGAATTCCATACGGTTTTTATTATGCCCGAAACATGCTCAAGGCTTAAAACTGCGCAAGAGAATATAGTCAGACATGACTCAAAACAAGGAGGCCAACATGGCAGATTTAGTTGAAAACGGTGTAGTGGAAGAACAAACTCAGGAGGAGGTCGACACTCAAGAGGAGGTTAAATCGGACGCTGCAACAGAAAAGACATTCACTCAAGCAGAAGTAACCGAAAAGATTCAACAGGCTGTAAATCGTGCAGTTGCTAAAGCTCACAAAGAGGCTGAGGAGAAATTCAAGGCTGAACAGAATGAAGCTGAGAAGTTAGCGAATATGAATGAGAAGGAAAAATCTGACTATGAGCGTGAGAAACTTCTGGCAGAGTTGCAATCGCTAAAAGATGAAAAGACTCTGAATGAGATGAAGGGGATTGCTCGTGACATGCTTTTAGAGTCTAGAATTACGCTAGCTGACGGGCTTTTGAATCGATTGGTGACTCTTGATGCCGAGGAGACGAAACAGGCTGTAACGGACTTTATTGCAGCTTTTAACGAGGCGGTCTCTGAAGAAGTTAAGAAAACCATTCGACAAGATGCACCAGGACTCGGTTCTGATGTATCAAAACAATCCAATTATGGGGCTAGTCTTGCTAAGGGCAAGAAAACTAGTGGGAAATTAGTGTAAGGAGGCTAATATGGCAGAAAAGAAACTTTTTGGAGTTGCTGAAATCTTGCATAACATGACCTATGAAGCGATTTCGGTGACAATTGATAAAGAAACTACTGGTACAGTGACTGAAAATGGTCGAAAAATTGTCAAGGCAGGTACACTCCTAGCTGGAGATGGTGCTTCCGTTTTTGAAGACCGTAAGAAAAAGGTCAAAGCGAACACGACTGCGCCAGATGGGGTTTTGCTCTATGATGCAGATGTGACAGACGGCAACGCGGTAGCTTCCCTGGTCTACCGTGGAACTCTCCGTGCTGATAAGGTAAACGGTGGGTCTGTTACTGATGAAATCAAGGGAAAACTCCCTCATATCCAATTTGTGAAAGGAGCTTGAGAAATGGCTTTAATTTATGATATTGTGACTGCCCCTAATTTGGCAGGTTTTTGGAACACCTCTCAAGCGAATGTGGAAACAAGCTTGGGGGAGCGTGCTTTTCCGGCTAAAAAACAACTTGGCTTGAAGTTGGCCTTTATTAAGGGATCAGCGGGCTTGCCGGTTGTTATTCGTGCTTCTGCTTTTGATACCGAAGCTACTCTTCGTGAGCGGATGAACGTAACCCTTAATGAGGAAGAAATGCCTTACTTTAAAGAAGGTATTGTCGTTAAGGAATCAGACCGTCAACAGCTCAACTTGATTGCTCAAACAAACAATCAAGCTTTGATTGATACCATTATTGAGGGGATTTTTGATGATGAAACCCGCCTTTTGAGTGGGGCTCATGCCCGCTTGCAGGCTATGCGTTTCCAAGTTTTGGCGACTGGTAAAATTGGTATTCTATCAAATGGTGTAGCTCGTGATATTGATTATGGTGTGGCTGATACCAACAAGGGCTCTGTAAAAACAGCTTGGTCTGATGCTGCAACTGCGACTCCTTTGGCGGACATCTCGAAAGCTATGGACGCTCTTGCTGCAACTGGAGCTAAGGCAGAGGTGTTGATTTTAAACTCTAAGACTTTCGCAGAAATCAAGAATGCCAAGTCAACCCTTTTTGCCATTAAACCAACAGCTCCTGACGCAGCTGGCGTAACCAACCGAGAATTGACCAATTATCTTGAGTCTGAGTACGGTCTTGCGGTTGCCCTTGAAAATGGGATCTACAAAGATGATGATGGAATCACCAAGAAATTCTATCCAGATGGACGGGTAACCCTTGCTCCAAATGGCTCGCTTGGTAAAACTGTCTTTGGTACCACACCAGAGGAATCAGACTTAATGGGTGGTAATTCAGAAGCTGCCAAGGTTGCTATTGTCGATACGGGTATCGCAGTAACCACCATCAAGCATGCTGACCCGGTAAACGTGGAGACTAAGGTTTCTATGATTGCTTTACCATCCTTTGAGCGTTTGGATGAGGTCTATATGCTTTCTACTGTGCCAGAAGCCTAGGAGGGCAGATTATGGGGAATGTAATTAAGACTTTCCGATGTAAAGAAACCCAAGAAATCTATTACATCGGGGAAACCTATAAAGGGGGCAGGACAGAGGAGTTGACTGCCCTCGGTTTTTTGTCGGATGAGCTTAGCTCCTTGAAACTGGATGAGCTTAGAGCCAAGCTAGACGAACGTGGCATCGAGTACAATCCTAAAGCGAAAAAACAGGAGCTGCTGGATTTATTAAGCTAGGAGGTATCCTATGACCGAGTTAGATAAAAGCGCTGTGCTAGCGGATGTGAAATTAGACTTGGATATCGAAGACGACCTCCAAAACAATTTACTTCTATTGCTCATCCGAAAGGTGATGGACCATTTTAAGCTGGCTTATTCAGTAGAATCAGTTGATGAGATTTTTGCTTTTGTCATTGAAGATTGTACAATCAAACGCTTTAATCGCAGGGGTTCAGAGGGTGCAAAAGCGGAATCGATCGAAGGGCACTCTGTGACTTACGATGACGCTGCGTCCGAGTTTGAGCCTTATGATGACCTTATTCGCTCAAAACTAAGCCTTTTAGAGACCAAGGAACGCCGGGGAGGGATTCATATACTATGAGATACAACCAGCGTGTGAGACTTATCCGAGAGGAAAAGAAACGCTATGACAGCAAGTTAGGGCGAATGGTGTCGGACAGAAAGGTGATAGCCGATTTACCGTGTTTTACCTCTCCTGTGAGGGTTGAGTTGTTAAATGCCCTAGGTGGCAAGTTGAACCAGTCTAGCTTGGTTATTCACACCAGAGGATATAAAGGAAAGGTCGATTCTGTTGAAATAGACGGGCGGCCTTTTACTATTGTTCAAGAACCGGTTCAAAGGAATGGGAGAACCATTTTTTATGTAAACGAGGTGCTAGATGGCAATGCTAGAAATTAAAGGAGACGAGCCTTTATTGAAGCACTTGCAGACTGCTGCGAGTTTGAGGGCTCATAAAGAAGTTGTCAAAAAGCATGGTTCCAATCTTCAAAAAGGGGCTCAACGAAGAGCTGTTTTTAGAGGTCATTGGCAAGGGAAGAAGTTTGTGAAGCCAACAGGAGCTACTAAGCGTTCTATTAAGCTTCAGATTACAGATGGGGGTCTTGTGGCTAGAGTCAAAGCAGGGACGGATTATTCGGGTTACCTCGAAAAAGGGACACGGAAGATGTCGGCTCAACCGTTCATGAAGCCTGCTTTTGAGGCAGTCCATCCCAAATTCGTAGATGATTTAAGGAGAGCTGGTCTTGCTAAATAAACAACCGGACCAGCAGTTGCATGACGAGCTGATTCGTCGGGCTACTGATTTAGGATTAGACGCTTACCCTTTCTTGCCAAAAGAGGGGACGCCCTATCCCTTTATGACGGTGGCCTACACCCAGTTGCTGCCTAGACCGACTAAGTCTTATTTACTTGGGACAGTCATTGCCCAAGTTGATATCTGGGGCACGATTGATGACAGAAAACTGGTGTCAGATTGGATTGGAAAATTGATGCAGGAATTTTCTACTATTCGAGAAATTGATGGTCGGAAGTGGTCCATGGATTTATCCAGTTCATCTGAAATTTTAAAGGATGATTCGACGGATGATATGCTCTATCATGGAGTGCTGGATTTAAAATTTAAATTTTATTAGAGAGGAAAACAAAATGGCAAATTTTGGTAAAGACAAAATCTTGATGTTCCGTAAACTCGGAGATAAAAAAGCGGCTGCTAAGCTAGCTCTGCAAACAGAACACTCTTGGAACTACGAGCGTTCCAATGAGGCAACCAAGACCAAAGATGGAGCGGTTGTTTCAGATGGTGGTCTTGAGGTTACTCTTCAGATTGAGGCAGTGGCTAGTCATGATGAATTGAATAAAATGTTGAAGGATTCGGTTCTTCAAGGATTTAAGCTGGAGGTTTGGGAGATTGACCTAGCTGGAACGAAACAGGGTGGTAAGTACCCAGCGCTCTATGCTCAAGGCTCTCTGTCAAACTGGGAAACTCCCGCTAATGTAGAGGAGTTGGAGACCATTTCAACAGAGATGGCGATTGACGGCAAACCGGTTGAGGGCTATGCTACTCTGACCGCCGACCAAGAAGCAGCAATTCGCTATGCCTTTGCAGACACAACAGCTATTACAACATCAGGCAACTAGGTTGAGGGGGCTTTCCCCTCTTTTATTTTTACAAAGGAGACAAAACAATGAAACAAATTGAAATTAACGGCAAATCTTATGATCTACACTACGGCATCGGCTTTATTCGGGAGATGGATAAGCGCCATGAGGTGAATGGTAACGGTGTTTCCTTCGGGATGGGGATTCAGGCAGCTGTGATTTATCTACAGGACTATAACCCTGTTATTCTTGCAGACATTATCCAGGCAGCAACCATGACCCTACGCAGTCGCCCCTCCATTGCAGAGATTGAATTATGGATTGAAGAGCAGGGTGATGATTTGGAGCAAGCTTTTGACGATTTTTTATCTGCCTTAAAGACTGCGCCAATGACCAAGCTAAAAGTCAAGAAAACCCTAGAAGCGATGGAGGGCTAGAATCGAAAAAGACAACAGTGGCAAACGATTCTCAGGAAATCTATGAGGACATGTTGGCCACTGTTTTTGCTTTTTTCGGTATCGGCGATTTCAACGAGGCTAATCGAATGACCTTATTTGAATATCGAATTCGCAACCGTGGTCGTATGATGACTCAGTTGGAACGTGAGAAGGACTTACATCTTCAAGCTTTTTTGAATCGACGTATAAAAGAAACGACAAAAGACGGAAAAGAGTACAGGTTCAAAAGTTTCAAGGATTTCTACAACGAAGATAAGCGCTGGAAGGAAAAACTTGGAAAAGGGCAGTCTACTCCAGTTAATGAGAATCTGATAGCCATTGCGAAACGCATGAAACATTACAAGAAAGGAGGGTACTAATGGGCGATACAAGCTATACAGTTGAAGCCATATTGAAGGCTCGAGATAGTGGATTTTCAAGTGCTTTTAAAAAAGCAGAACAATCCGTAACAGGTTTGACTGGGATGGCAGGAAAAGTTGGCTCAGTTTTTAAATCGGTTCTTGGGGCAAACTTGGTCAGTTCTGCTTTGACAGCAGGAATTGGGGCTGTTACCTCTGGAATTGGTGGAATGGTTTCTGAATTAAATAGCTCGCAAAAAGCCTGGAAAACCTTTGAGGGAAATATGCAAGCTTTTGGGAAATCGGGTGCAGAAATTGCAGCCGCTAAACAAGAGATGCAGGATTTTGCCACTAAGACTATCTATTCTGCTTCAGACATGGCTAGCACCTATTCACAATTAGAGGCTGTGGGAACCAAAAATGTAGGTAGTCTCGTTAAAGCTTTTGGTGGTTTGGCAGCTTCTGCGGAGAACCCTTCCCAGGCGATGAAATCTCTATCTCAACAAGCGACTCAGATGGCATCAAAGCCTAAAGTTGCTTGGCAAGATTTTAAAATCATGATGGAACAAGCGCCTGCCGGTATGGCAGCTGTTGCAAAAGAGATGGGCATGTCTACAGATGAGCTGGTTGCAGCGGTTCAAGATGGAAAAATCAGCACAGAAGAATTCTTTGACGCTATGGAGCGAGCTGGAAATTCTGATGCTTTCCAAAAGATGGCCACTGAATTTAAAACAGTAGACCAGGCCATTGATGGATTAAAAGAAGGTCTATCGAATAAATTGATGCCCGCATTTGATAAATTGAATGAATTCGGAATCAAAGCGGTTAATGCCGTTAGCAACGCCATTGATAAAATCAATTTTGATAAGCTGGCTAAGGGACTAGGTGATTTTCTCAATAGAATTGACATTGAGGGGATCGTTGAAAAAGTAGCCGGTGTGTTATCGACAATTGGGGGATTGTTCAAGTCGGCATTTGCAACAATTGGAGATACAGGTCTCTTTCAGAACCTATTGCATACGTTTGATTTACTGGGTTCTGTAGCTGCGCAAGTTTTTGGAGGCATGGTGTCGGAGTCGAATACTTTTTCAAACGCTATGGAAGCAGTCGGAGAAGTGTTCAATCTTTTTATTTTTTCAGTTCAAGATGCCATTACAGCCGTTGGAGATTTTATTTCAGGTCTACAAAAAGCAGGGGCTATCGATGCTGTTGTAGATGCTTTTTATGACTTGGTAAAAGCCGGCCTAGACCTGTCTGAAAAGTTGTCAGGGCTTATTCCCTGGGAAGCTATTGGAGTAGCTGTAGGTTATGTTATCAAGTTCATTTCCAAAGTTGTTCAAGCGATTGCCAACTTGTCACAAATGATTAGTGGTGACATTTGGAGGGGAACAGTTTCGGGTGTTGCTGGGGCTATATTGGCTTTTAAGGGTTTTAATTTCCTAAAATCTTTTAATCCATTCAGTATTTTTAAAAAGAAAGCAGAAGAATCTGTAGATGGTGCTACAAACGGTATCAAAAAGTCCAAAAGTACAATCTCACAGATTTTTAATGGGATTTCTAATGTGCTTAAATCCGCGGGAAATGCTTTGAAGTCAACTTTCCAAGGATTAGGGGGTGCTTTAAAATCTACTTTACAAGGCTTAGGGAAAACTTTTGAGGGTTTTGGAAAAGGATTTGGCGCTGCTATGAAGGGCATCATGCAAGGAATGAGAGGGCTAAATCCAGCTACTTTAATTGCATTTGGTACTTCATTTGCGATTGCGGCAGTTGGTATTGGTGCAGCAATTGCCATTATAGCTGCAGGTTTTACCTTGTTAGCCACACAGAGCCAAGGAGTTTCTGAAATACTCAGAGCTGTAGGTGATGTGATTGTTAGTGTGGGAAAAGCTATTGGTACAGTTGTTCAAATGGCTTTTCAAGGTTTGGCTGATGCCTTAGTTACTGTCGCTCCTGTTCTACCAATTGTAGCTACAGCTTTTGCCATGATGTCTCCAGCTATTACAGCAGTAGGCGAAGCTATTGCAGCCATTATAGAATCCTTTAGCGGACTAGCTCCTGTTATTACAGCTTTAGGAGATGCTATTAGCCAGGTTGTTTCAGCGATTAGTTCTGGAGTAGCTGAAATTATCACAGCTGCAACTCCCATTGTGGAGATTATCAGCAATACCTTTACTACCCTTGTACAAATTGTCGCAGACTCCATTGTGCAGATTGTTCAAGCACTAGCACCATTCATGCCTGCGGTAACTGAAATGGTGGTCGCCGTTGCTCCGGTATTGTCTCAGATTATTGATGCTTTTAATAATCTAGTTGATAATCTTGGTCCGATTATCGATTCGATTACGGAGTTGTTTGGAACCTTGGGTGAACAGATTAGTGATATTCTGGAGGGCGCACAAGGGGTAATTGATAGCTTTGGTGGTGCTGTTCGAAATGTTCTAGATGGTATCTCTGGAATCTTTGATTCAATCGGAAATGCAGCTTTAAATGCAGGTCGTGGAGTCAAGGAGATGGCCCAGGGAATTAAGATTCTAGTTGACATGAATATTGTTGATCTAGGTGAAACGCTCTTCAAAGTTGCATCTGGACTTGGTGATATGGCTAAACACTCTGGAGCTATGACTAAACTTGGTTCAGCAATGTCCCAAGTCGGAAAAGGAATGACTTCATTCTCAACTGAAGCAGAACCTGCAGCAGCAGCCATGACTGCTTTTAGTACAGGTATTGGGCCACTGAAAGAAACCATGGCGCAACTTCCGCAAATCATGACAACTGCTGCAACAGGATTCCAGACATTTACGGCTCAAGCAGTCGCAAGCCTAGCAGGCTTATCAGCGATTAATGCACCGATTGCCTTATTCAAAGACCAGATTAGTTCGATTGGGCCAACGCTACTTGTAGCTGGGGCAGGAATGACCCTGTTGGCCACTCAATTCTCCGTGGTTGGAGTATCACTTGGGGCTCTTACAGCAGGTTTTACAGCTTTAAGCGCAGCTTTGGCAATGATATCAGCAAGCATGTCCCAAGTTGGATCTAGCGCAAGTCAAATTGTCGGTCAATTGAATGGGATTCCGGGTGCTACCCAGGCGGTCGTGTCTGCCTTTAATACTATGAGTAGCCAAGTACAATCAGCTATGAACCGAGCCCTACAGGCGGTTATTTCGGTTGGGAATCGGATGAAAGCTCAAGGACGTCAGATTGGTCAGCAAACTACTCGAAACCTAGCCCAAGGGATTCGAAGTGGTGCTGGTCAAGTTTCTGGCTCCATGAGTTCGTTGATGCAAGCGGCGGTATCTAGAGCGCAGGCTGGAGTTGGAGCTATGCGAAATGCGGGGGCAATGATTGGCCAAGGCTTAGCGCAAGGAATGCTTTCAGCACTGGGGGCAGTGACAGCTGCAGCAGACGCATTAGTTGCTCAAGCGGAGCGTGCTGCTCAAGCCAAGGCTAAAATCCATTCTCCATCTCGACTGTTCCGTGATGAGGTTGGTATTTTCATAGGTCAAGGGATGGCTGTCGGTATCGAAAAGAGCGCTAAGTTTGTGACGAAGGCTATTGATGATTTAGTCGAAGAAGCTAGTGAAATCGATTTGCGTCTGGACGATTTGTTTGATAACCGTTTGAGTTATCAGGCAAATCTTGGGGAAATCAAGGGGGATATTACCCACCAATTGGTCAATCGTAGAGAGGAAAGGCATTTTGATGCTCTTAGCGAAGCTCTAGATACTATTCAAGCTTCTCTTGGTCGTGAGGTTGTATTCAATATCAATGGTCAAGAGTTTGCTCGGGTAACTGGTAGGGATATAGCTAGCTATCAGGCTAACGAAGCACGGATCAACAAATTATTGAGGGAAGGAAAACGGTGATGGATGAAAAAATCATAATGACTTACAACGATGTGAATTTTAGTGATTTGATTGATGTCATCTCAGTTGAAAGGGATATCGGGAATAAGCGCGATGTGACTACCAATCCGGCTCTGACCCTCGGGGCTACAGTAAATCGGGTTAAAGTAGGCATGAAAGAAATTCGAGTTCGTTTTTCTTTGGCTTCAGTGAAGCTATCTGATATTCAATTTGTTGATACTACGCAACCTTACGAATTAAGATATAAAAATCTCAATAAGCTGAGAGAAAAAATTGCGGGGCTGTTACACACGACAGTCCCTTTAAAATTGGAATTCTCGGATGAACCAGATCGTTATTATTGGGCTTTGTCTGATGGCGATATTTCGCTCGGAGCTATCACGACTTGGTATGACGAGGCGACAATCACCTTCCTAGTCCCCGATGGTGTTGCCCATTCTACTACCTATAAGGAGGTCACCACCCACCGTATAGAAAGTGACCGAATTATCTACACGGTTGATAACCAGGGGACAGTTGATGCCTTCCCAATCATCGAAGTAGAACATGAAGAGTCGAATGGCTATTTAGCCTTTGTCAATCGTGAAGGTATCAGCGCTTTGGGTGATGAATCAAAGGTCGATGCGGATGCCTATGTTCGACCTTCTGAACCTCTGCTCGATTTTAAGGGAGGGAGACTCTTTAATAGTGTATCTCTTCCTTCTTCCTCTTACGGAAGTTCTTCTGGCGGGTCTCGAATGGAGTTCATTTCAAATAACGATAGAGGTTACAGACTACGAATCACTCTTGAAACACTTAGTCAAAATACCAGCTCTCGAACCAGTCAAGTTAAGATGAGGGCTCATCTCTTGAATCAGGGATGGACCTTCGCTTTGTATGACATCAATGCTTCCGTTACAGTTAGTGGCCAAACCTTTACTTACTCAGGGCGGCCGCAAATGCTGACAAAAAACTCCAGCATTCTTTTGATCGAGAAAACAATTTCGGTCACTCATGATGGGAATGGTGCCAAAACTATCTCTGTTTCTGGCTGGCTAACTGGTCAAGGGGGCTACTCACCCAACCGTTTGACTGTCCGCACTTCTAACTACAGTCTTCCAAGGCTGGCTCTATCTAGTCATTCTAGTGGACATACTCAAGCAAGCGGGCCTAATCTAGCACAAAAGAATGTCGCAGTCAGAAACGACAATAGCGACCTTCAGAATGCTAGTCTCAAGGTTGAAAATGCTTGGGGGCGGAATCACTTAGCACTAAACGCCCTGGGAACTATTGGTCAGAATCAAGGTGCAAGTTCGGCCGGCTTGACCTGGGTTATTCCAGGGAGTGAGCGAACTACAAATGAATATATCTGGTGGCGTCAGATTTTTTGGTGTGGGCGTGTGAACCAGCGAGGTTTTCTCAAGGTCATTGTTTCAGACGAAAGTGGCGCCTTCCTTTATGGTGTGGAGACCATCAAACGGGGAGCTGATTTTGAGACCGAGTACAATTTCTTTGCCACAGACGGCAAAGGTGGTTTTGAGTTTTTGAAACAATGGAAATTCAAACCGAGCCACAAAAACGAGGAGAATCCATTCAATAGGGACCGCGGTTGGTCGGATTTGAACCGGAAAGATGACCAGGTTGACGTTTATTGGTTTGGTTCTCATTTCCGGGTAACTGTTCCCAACATCAAAGGGAAGAAAGCGGCTAAGATTCATGTTGTTTTGGGCGGTTATCCAGGTAGCGAATGGCCAACGCATATGTACCTTGATGAACTTTACTTCCGAATGGACTTCGGTAAAAAGTTCACGGATAAGCCAACCAATGCTTTTGGCAAACAGTCCAAAGTCGTCATCAATTCGGAAGACGACACGATTCAGGTTGACGGCGTGATGAATGCCAATCTTTTGATTGACGGCGCTGGTTTTATCCGGCTTCCTCCGGGAGAGTCGGAACTTCAGTTCTTTGCCTCCAAGTGGACTAGAAAGATGCCTCGGGTAACAATACGATTTGAGGAAAGGTGGTTATAGTGCTATTAACAATTCACGATGCGAACTTGAAAAAAGTTGCCTTTGTCGAGAATGACAAAGATGGCACTTTGAATTTTTTTAATGACGAGTGGCGCCGTAATTTAGAGACAGCCTCTTCGGTGTTTAATTTTTCGGTCTATAAAAAAGCCCTCAAATACGATACGATGACCTCTAAAACTTATAATGTTTTAAATGAGCGAGCCTTTGTCTCTTTTCGCTACAAAGGTCGGACTTATCTATTTAACGTGATGACAGTTACAGAGAACGAGGATTCTATTGAGTGCTCCTGTTATTACCTATCATTAGAGCTTACCAATGAATATCTAGGAGCTTATAAGTCAGATAAAGCCATGACCTTTATTGAGTACATGAATCTCTGGGAAATGGTTCAGAATAATGCCATTAAAATTGGAATTAATGAGGTCAAGGATCAACAACGAAAACTGGAGTGGGAAGGCGAAGATACAGCTTTAAACCGTCTACTATCCATTGCCAATAAGTTTGATGCTGAAATTGAGTTAGTTACAAAACTAAAAGCGGATTCTTCCTTAGACTCTTTCATCTTGAATATCTACAAGGCCAATGATGGAAAAGGGGCTCAAGGGGTTGGTAAGAGACGTTCAGACATTCTTTTACAGTATGGTCGGAATGTAAAAAACATCACTCGAACAATTGACAAAGCTGAGATTTTTAATGCCATCATGCCTACTGGTACTTCAAATCAGTCCACGGATGATCCCAAAAAAGGGACTGCTACCAAACAAGCGACCACCAAAACAGGCTACACTGGTTCAGAAATCAAGTATGCAGGCAAGACCCTATCTAAGGAAAACCTGTCCAAGATTGTTGAACATTGCCGCAGGAACGATTTGCTTATTTCGGGGGTTATCTGTCAGCTCTATCTAGAAAGTAATTGGGGGAATTCCAACGTTGCTAAGATGGACAATAACTGGTCAGGAATGAGTGGTGGTGCCCAGACGCGACCTTCTGGGGTTGTGGTGACAACTGGGTCCTGGCGTCCAGCTAATGAAGGCGGGACCTATATGCACTATGCCAACCTAGATGACTTCTTCAAGGATTATACCTACCTTTTGGCCCATCAAGAGATTTATGCGGTGAAAGGCAAGAAGGATATCGAAGGTTATACCAACGGGCTTTTTCGTTCGGGTGGGGCTCGCTTTGACTATGCAGCTTCTGGTTATGGGCATTACATTGGTCTCATGCGTTCCATTCGTTCTGGAGTCAATCAGGCTAACAATGGGGTTTTGGATAAGCTTGATCGTGGAGAATTGATTGGAAACCTTGGCGGACCTGCGGAGGTTTCTTCTGCGACTAAGGACCCACGGATTGACAAGATGGTCCAGTGGTTTGAAGCAAGGCAAGGTAAAGTCACTTATTCCATGGCGAGCCGTGGTGGGCCATCGTCTTATGATTGTTCGTCGGCTATTTATTATGCTATGCAACATGCGGGCTTTCAGGGGATTGGGACCTGGGCCTTTTCGACAGAGACTGAACACGATGCTCTTAAACGGGCAGGTTATCAATTGGTGGCAGAAAATCGCCAAATCCCTCTCCAGCGTGGAGACATCCTTATATGGGGCAAGCGTGGATACAGTGCTGGGGCTGATGGGCATACAATGCTCATGAAAAACAACTCGGATATGATTCACTGTAACTTTCGGCATAATGGTATCTCAACCAACAACTATCAAGCATATCTCCAAAGTATGGGGCGAGCGGTCTATACATACGTTTACCGTATGCCGAACCAAAGGGGAGACAACACTTCTGGTGCTCCGAAAACAGAAGCGGTTCTGAGAGAAGCGGATAGTCTTAAAAATCGTACAGTCGGTTCTGGTGAGTGTTACGGCTTAGCAGCTTGGTATTCGATGAAGCTTGGTGGCCCTGGTCTCGGCGGTGGAGTGACAGGAATTACCGACGTCATTGGTGACACCATGCGGGCTTCTCATATTGGGGATGGCTATAATTTTGCCAAATATGGCTGGAAAGTGGTTCGTGGCGGTGGAGACATCCGAGCGGGTGGTCTCTACAATGTGAAGCCTAATTATGGACCGATGGGGACTGGTTACTATGGTCACACAGGTATCATTCGGAAGGTTGAAGGCAATCAGGTTACAGTTCTTGAACAGAACTATGGCGGTAAGCGCTACGTGGTTCAAAATACCTATGGGATGGACATCTTCCGGAATTGTATTCAGACGATCTGCTACCCTCCAGAGTTGGCCAAGGGTGGATCAGCAACAGCTAGTCCTAAACCAGTTGAGAAAAAGGAAGAAGCTAAAGCAGAGGTTACCACAACTACAAATGAAGTTGTGGAGGTCAAGATTGACCCTAAGAAGTACCAGGAATGGAAGAACGAGAAGGGTCAGGTTGAGTTCTATCTCAAAAATGGGGTGCTCTATGCCCCGCTATCTCGGGATCTTTATCCATCTGTCTTATCTGGTCGAGAAACAAGTGATAACTGGATCCGCAAGGACATGAAGATTGAAACGGATTCGCAAGAGACCTTGATTTCGAATGGTTTGCGGGAATTGCGAAAACATGCCTATCCGAAAATCACGTATGAAGTGGACGGATATGTAGACCTAGAAATCGGGGATACCGTAAAGATTCGTGATGAAGGTTTCACACCAACACTCATCCTCCAAGCTCGGGTATCTGAACAGACCATTTCCTTCACCAATCCTAGCAGCAATAAGACTGTCTTTTCGAATTTTGTCGCCTTAGAAAACAAGGTGTCGAAAAATCTCATGAATGAGTTGGAGAAGATGGTTGAGGATGCGCGGCCTTATGAAATCCGCCTTACAACGGATAATGGGGTCGCTTTTAAGAATCACAATGGTTCGTCGCTCTTGACGGCCCAGCTTTTCAAAGGTAAGACCGAGCGTCAAGCCATCTTTCTCTTTAAGGACCTGGAAGACAGGTTCCTGGGGACCAACCAACAATTGGAGGTTAAAGGGAGCGATGTTGAAGAGGTTTTGAATGTAGTAGTTGAGGCCTATGTCGATAATGTTCTTGTTGCTAAAACGGATATTTCTTTCACCAATGCCATGGATGGGGCAGTCGGAAGGGCTGGTGAGAAAGGGGCAGACGGACGGACGCCTTATTTCCATACAGCATGGGCGGATAGTGAAGATGGCCGGCTTAATTTCACGGTCGAGGATAGTGCCAATAAGGAGTACATGGGAACCTATAGTGACCACACCCCGGAGGATTCGACTGATCCAGGACACTATAAGTGGGTCAAGGTTAAAGGTGATGACGGACAGGACGGGCAAGATGGGCGCGGGGTGGTCAATTACACCAACTATTACGCTCTGACTGATTACGAGGGCGGGGTTACCGTTCCGCACGGAAACTTATTACAGGAGAGTGATTCCCGCTGGGAGAGCACTAATTTTCAGTCTAAGGTGTATCAATTAGCAGAACCGCTTGAAGCAGGGGCTACCTATACATTAGCCATTCGCTGGTGGCGAACTGGGCAAAACTTTAACAACTATAAGCCCATGGTCTTCTACAATGGTTGGCGTTTGCAATTGCTGGCTCCTATCAATACGACCAATAACCAACAAAGCTCATCAAAGTTGGCTTATGATTCAGAGTTGGATTTTTGGTGGGGGACTTTCACAGTTCCTAAAGAAGAGACCATGAACGATAGTCAAAAAGCGGACTATGCCAATAAAGCCAATCCACGAATCGAGATTTACCGTCACGGTTCTCAAGCTAGCAAGGATGTGACTGGAAGTAATGATGATAAGCTTCGCTCTGGTGCGGACTGGGCTGTTTTGGTCAAGGGGACTACTCCTATTAAGGGTCCGCTTAAAGCAGACAAGGAGTTGGGCTGGAGCTTAGATCCGCAATTGGTGACACCAGAAAAACGCTTCCTCTGGTATTACCGCATGGAAGAGTATTCCGACGGCTCTGTGAAAACGACTGAGCCTATTTTGCTTGCCGTCCATGGCGAGAAAGGAGAAAAGGGAGACCCTGGAGAAAGAGGTCTCCGCGGCCTTCAAGGAGAACGAGGTGAGCGAGGGATTCCTGGAACTAAAGGAGCTGATGGTCGCACTAGCTATACGCATATCGCTTATGCGAATAGCGCCGATGGGCGAACTAATTTCTCTGTCTCTGATTCTAACCGAACCTATATCGGCATGTACGTCGACTTCCAAGAGCAGGATTCGACAGATCCAAATGCCTACCAGTGGACACTAGTGAAGGGGGCTGACGGTCGAAACGGAACGCCAGGGCCTAAAGGGGCAGATGGTCGAACACCATACTTCCACGTTGCTTATGCAAGTTCGGCAGACGGACGGACTAACTTCAGTACAACTGACGCAGCAGGTCGAACCCACATTGGAACTTATACTGACTTTGTACAAGCAGATAGCACTAATCCTACTAGCTATGTATGGGCTTTGATGAAAGGTTCTGATGGTCGTAATGGCCGTGATGGTAGAGACGGTGCTCAAGGTCCAAAAGGGGACAAAGGGGATACTGGAGCGAGAGGTCCACAGGGCGCTCAAGGAGTCAAAGGCGATAAAGGCGATAAGGGAGACCAAGGAGCGATTGGTCCACGAGGTGAACGTGGGCTTCAAGGCCTACAGGGCCCTCAAGGAACACAGGGAATCCCAGGACAAAAAGGTGCCGACGGTCGAACACAGTATACCCACATTGCCTATGCAGACACCAATCTTGGAGGTGGCTTCTCGCAAACTACCAACGGCTCTAAAGCCTATATCGGTATGTATGTGGATTTTGAGGAAACGGATAGCCCGAATCCAGCTCGATACCGCTGGACTAAAATCCGAGGTGACAAAGGAGATAAGGGAGATAAAGGAGACCGTGGTGAAAGAGGTCTTCAAGGTTTGCAAGGTCCACAAGGAGCACAAGGGATAGCTGGAGCGAGAGGTGCCGATGGTCGTACCCAATACACCCATATCGCTTATGCTAACTCCGCCGATGGACGGCAGGCCTTTTCGGTATCCGATGCTAATCGTTCTTATATGGGAGTCTATGTGGATTTCACCGAGAATGATTCTACAGATCCGACCAAGTACCAGTGGACTCTCATAAAAGGTGCTGATGGAAGAAACGGGACTCCAGGACCTAAAGGTGCGGACGGCAGGACCCCTTATTTCCACGTCGCTTATGCAGGAAGTTCTGATGGTCGCAGTAATTTTAGCACAACCGATGCAAATGGCAGGACCTATATTGGGACTTATACTGACTTCATACAAGCAGACAGTACTAGTCCAGCTTCTTATCAATGGGCTAAAATGGCAGGAGACCGTGGTCCGCAAGGACCTAAAGGTGACAGAGGGGATCGTGGCGTTCAAGGTCTAAAAGGTGACCAAGGTGTCCCTGGTCCTAAAGGTGCTGATGGACGGACTCCTTATTTCCACATTGCTTATGCAAACAGTGAGGATGGGAGGAAAGATTTTTCCACGACAGCTTCAAATGGACGTAGATTTATCGGCACAGTTACGGACTATAATCAAGCTGATCCGACAGATCCTCAAGCTTATCGATGGGCGTCCATTGTAGGGGATTTGGATATCGGGAATTACAATCATATCCGAAATGGAGCCTTTCCAAAGGATAATCGTTATTGGACCAATGTTCGAATTGCTAGCCACCCTTTCTACTACAATAACCAGAAAAAACTGTTTCTTTTGGAAACCAATAAGGCGGATGAAATCACTAGTTCCTCGGCTCGATTTGATGTTAAAAGAAATACAGACTATACGCTTAGTTTCTATGCCTTCGCTAGCGGGAATGTGTCCAGCTCCGATGTGTTTTTCTTAGGTAGAAAAACAGGAGAGACTAGGGATTTCACCGTTATTAATCAACCGATCGTTAAACGGCGTTATTCTCCGCACAAAGCTGAGTATGTCACGGTCACTTTTAATTCTGGTGAAGTCGATAATGGCTATATTCGTTTTGACAATAATGGTTCTAGCAATGGTCAGAATTCTCTTCTTTTCTTCGGTGAGGTTATGCTGGTTGAAGGAAATGCAGCCCAGAAATGGAGTCCCAACCAAGAAGATATCGATGATGAGATAGCCCAAAAAGCAGACGCTCAACTGACCATCGAGCAGATTAACCGGCTCAACGAACAGGCAGGAATCCTGATTGCCGAGTTGGAAGCTAAGGCTTCGGCGGATATTGTGGCCCAGTGGGTTGAGACGGTTAAAAACCAAATTAAGGAAACTGAACGCGGTAAGAAAGAGACCGAACAGGCTTTGATTACAGCTAGTCAACGCATTATCGCCCTCCAGCAAAATATGGGCGATATGCAGATTCGGACCGAGTTCATGGATACCTATTTCAGTCAGAGTCAAGATGGTTTGATTCTGGGAAAAAAGGATGGATCGTCAGCAGTTCGGGTCAGCAATGACCGGATTTCATTTGTTTCAGCAGGTAAAGAAGTGGCCTTTATCTCGCAAGGGGTTCTCCAGATTGACAATGGGGTCTTTGTCAAAAGTCTTCAGGTTGGTCGCTTCCGTTTAGAACAGCACCAACAAAATCTTGATATGAATGTCATTCGTTATGTAGGAGGTATCTAATGGCAGATTTTTGGTCTAATGATGACCGCGGTTATAAGTTGAAAGTAACGCTGGATACGGTAAGCCAAAACGTCAACAACAATAGCAGCCAGGTTCGGATTCGAGCCTGGCTTTTAAATGGGGGCTGGACCTTTACAGGCTACCAGATTAGCGCCAGTGTGACCGTTGATGGGCAGACGGCTAACTATTCGGGTTCTCCGGCTATGCTTAGCCAGAATTCCAGTATTCAGTTAATCGATAAGACCATCACGATTACACACGGCGATGATGGTTCCAAGGTCGCCAGTATGACGGCTAGACTTCAGGGCGGGGGCGGTTACTCCCCTAACACCTTGAGTATCGGACGGCAAGGCTATCAGTTGGCAGCTATTGCCCGAGCAAGTTCAGCAACGGTGCCTAATGGGGTGATTGGTTCTGCCATGACCATCACAATCCAACCGGTAAAAGCTGGGTATACGCATACGGTTCGCTATGAATTTGAAAGTAGGTCCGGAACAATTGCTTCTAATGTAGCAACTTCCATCAGTTGGACCCCACCCATGGAGTTGTGCGACCTCTACCCTAATTCGACAACAGGGACTGGTCAAATCCACGTCGACACCTATAGTGGTGGTCGTAAGCTAGGGACTCGGTCTTTTTCAACCACTTTGACCATTCCTGATTCGGTCAAACCAACCCTCAGCAATTTTAGCCTGCTGGAAGGTAGCGATGTGGTCAAACGGGTATTGCCCAATGGACCTTTTGTTCAGGTCTTATCCCAAATCAAGGTTAATTTCGGGGTAGCTCAAGGAGCTAGGGGCTCTACCATCAAGAATTACAAGGCAGTTATCCTTGGCAGCAATCAAACGGTCACAGAGAATAATGGAACTTTTGGGATTATCGACCGGAGCGGTGAAATTACAGTCAGAGCGACAGTGATTGATAGCCGGGGGCGGGAGTCGCCAGCAGTTGATAAAAAGGTCCGGGTGGAGGCCTACCATGCGCCGATTCTATCTTTTAGTGTTGAGCGGGCGGGAGCGCTGCAGGACCAGCTCTTGATTAATCGCAACGCTAAGGTGGCAAGCCTTGGCAATAAGAACCGGATGAAGCTGCGCTTTTATGCAGCCAGGGGCTTATCACCTAATTACACGGCGGCAAATGGTCCGGCAGGGGGTGAGTGGACCTCTACTTTTGAGTTTATTAACTCGAGAGCACAGCTCTCTGGTAGTTATTCTGGAACCAGTTCTTGGATGATTAAGGGAGTTCTGGAAGATGTTTTCACCTCGACCGAGTTTGTATTTTCGGTTCCTACAGAGCAGGTTGTGCTGTCTTATACTCCACATGGAGTTGGAATTAAGAAGCCTTGGGAAAGAGGAGCAGTGGATGCCAGAGGAGATGTTTATGTCGAAGGCAACATCTACGTCAATAACCGAATGATCCAGCATTATCCCCTCACTTCAAAAGACGGTCGGTCTCCTTATAATGCTAGCAAGACAGTTGACTTGAACTTACGGACCATTAACAGTTTCTTTTCTGTCAATGAGCCTAAAAATGGTCCCCTAGGTGACTTTGTCGGCCAATTTTATGTGGCAATCTATTCCGAATCAGATCGCTATCTCTCTCAAGATTTAATCGAAAAAGCAACCGGAAGACGCTTCACTCGAACCCGGCATAATGGTGAGTGGACCCCTTGGAAGCAACTGGCTTTTAAGGAAGAGGAATCTACTAGAACTAGTAGTCGTCAACTAAATCTCTTTTGGGGAGTTAAGGCGACTGTTGTTCGAAAGGGAGATACAGTTACTCTCTCAATCAACAGGGGAATCTATAATATTAATTCATCTGCGGAGTATCGAGCTGTGACAGAGACAATCCCGGCAGGTTTTCGGCCAATCAGTGAAAGCCACCTTATTATGTATGCGAATAGCGGTGCCTCTTCGGCAGGAACTTCAGTAGCTCATATTGCTTCTGATGGGTCGCTAAAACTAACCAATAACATCTTGGGTGGAAAAGTTTGGACAGGGACGGTTACCTATCTGACAAACGACCCTCAACCTTAGAAAAAAGGAGAAATCAATGAAGTTAGAATACAACTCTAAAAGTTTAGATTACGGACAGGATGGTCAGCCATCACGGACCAAGGTTTTACTAACCAATCTAGAAGGGGCTGCCTATCCGGTATTTTTGCCGGCCGATGTCATCAATGATTCGGATGCAGAATTACTGGAAAAGGCGCTAGAAGTCGTTTATGAAGAGAACTTCCCACATCGGGCCGAGAATGAGAAGTTTAATCTCATTGGTGAGAAGATGGCTAAAATTGATGAGGCAGTTGATGTGGCTAATGAAGCTGTTGCAGAACTTCGTCAGACTTCTGAAGAGGCGAAGATTCAAATGAGAAAAAATGAGCAGCGGATCGATGCGGCAGTTGCTGAACTGACAAGCTTAGTTTTAGGTGCTATTTTTCCGGGAGCAGAAGAAGTGGAGGTAGAGGAATGAGTCTATTATCTAAAGTGACAACAAGTGCGGCACTAGCAAAGAAAGGAAAATTTACCATGAAATTCAAAAAAGAACACCAAATTGTAAAATCTTGGGTATCTCTAGTTAATGCAGGAACCTATACTTTTGAAGAAGTTCCTGATTTGTTCAATCTTCGTGCGATAGTAGCCCAAGTTTTGGCGAAAAAGCAACAAGGAAAAGAAATCAATTCAGATATTAAGGAGGGCTAGTCATTGAATTGGGGAGAAGTAACGGGGCTTCTGACAGCAGTCGGAGCCCTCCTGGGCATTGGGCATAAGATTGTATCTGAATTGCAGGCTAATAATCGTAAAAATAGCCAGATTGTTGCAGACATGGCAGAGGTTAAGTCTGGGGTTTCAGAGATTCGGGAATCGGCTCTGAAAAACTCTGATGGACTCAAGACCTTGCATAGTTACCGCCTGGCTCATGATATGAAGGCCGATATTTTGCGCGGCTATACTACCTTAGACCGGAAGCAGGCCATCGCTAAGCTCTTTGAATCCTATAAGAAGCTAGGCGGTAACGGCGAGATTGAACTGCTTTATCACGAGTTTGTGGAATTGCCTTTGAAGGAGGAGGAGAATCATGAAACTAGATAATAAGACTTATGACCTTTTGAAGTGGCTGGTGTTGATTTTTATGCCAGCCTTTATCACCTTTGTTGGAGTAATTGGCCAAACTTTACAAGCTGATTGGCTAGGTCCAAGCCTGACCATTTTGACAGCTTTTAACACTTTTTTAGGAACTATGATTGGAGTCTCATCTATTTCTTATGGTAACAAGGAGGATAAAGATGGCAACACTAAATGATGTAATTGGATTTGCGGAAAATCTTGCCAATTCTGGCCAAGGTTGGGACGAGGATGGCTATTATGGTACTCAGTGTGTTGACTTGCCTAACGGAATTGCGGGCCAACTTTTCGGTAAGGCTCTCTGGGGTAATGCCATTGACTTGCTAAATGCAGCCGCTGGCCTTGGCTGGGAAGTAGAGTATAACGAAGCTGGCAACTTGGATTCTAAGCCACGGGCTGGGGCTGTATTCGTCATGGATACGACCTATATTTGGGGACATGAGTACGGCCATACCGGACTTGTAATTGCGGATTCTGATGGTTATACCATGCAGACTATCGAGCAGAACATCGATGGCAATGCGGACAGCTTAGTCATTGGTGGTCCAGCTCGCTACACCACTCGGAACTTTGACGGTGTGGTTGGCTGGTTCTACTTCCCAATCTCCGATGCACCAGCCCCTGCTTTGCCAGCACCAACTGGAGACGGTACGATTCATGAAGAGACAGGAACTTTCACGGTAGAAGTATCTGCTTTTAACGTACGTGCTAAAGCTGGGCTCGATGGGGAGATTGTGGCAGTTTATACCCCAGGTCAAAAAATCCACTATGATGGATACTGTGATCTTGACGGTTATATCTGGATTACTTACATTGCACAGTCTGGCAATCGCCGCTATGTAGCGGTAGGCCAATCTGAGAATGGCCGTCGTGTGACAAGTTTTGGTTCTTTTGAGTAATTTGTTGGCGTTAATAAATCGGTCAGTATTCCTTACTTAAACTAAATTTTAAGACGTTTTAAACGATTGGAATTCCATACGTTTAGAATTCTGTCAGTAGCAAGACACCCCTCTGGATTTTTATGGAGGGGTGTTTTTGGTTTTTATAAAAAATTTGCAATCATTATTGTTTTTTTATATAATCAAACTGACTCTATATACAGTGTCAATTTGAATGAGGAATGTTATGGGCAAAGAAAAAGATTTGCAAAAAATAAAGAATGATCCCAAATCTGTTACCCCTGAACGTTTAGAATCTTTGTGTAGAAGATATGGTTTCATGTGGAAACAAGGAACTAACCATTCAATCACTTCTCACCCTCTATTAGAAGAGAGTTATCCAATACCACGACATAAGCCTATTAAACAGGTTTATGTAAAAAAGGTTATAAAAATGATTGAGAGAGTGCTTGAATTAGAGGAGGGTTTAGATGATTAAAGATAAAAAGTATTATCTTGGGTTAGACTACTCGGTTTTAATTGATGAGATCAATGATGATGGAGAAGTCTTGTTTACTGCATCTATTAGAGAATTACCAGGATTAATTGTTTATGGTGATTCGTTAAATGAAGTCTATGAAGAAATTGAATTAGCAAAAGCAGATTGGATTGAGGCAAATCTCGAGTGGGGAAGAGAGATTGAAGAACCTTTTAAAGATTCTTTGGAAGAATATAGTGGAAAAGTAACTCTCAGAATGCCTAAAACATTACATAGAAAAGTTAAGGAACGTTCCGAAATTGAAGGAGTTAGCTTAAATCAAACCTTGGTGCAATTAATCAATGATGGATTATTTAATGATATGCAGAGTTCGATTGAACAACTAGCTAAGCAAATTGAAAATACAACTAAGCAATTCAGTCAAACTATTGAGGAAAAAGTTGCTGCTCCAGAACAACATTTTTACTATACACTTGAGAATCAATCAAAAAAAACATCGCCATATAAAGAGCAAGTTGTACTGGATAGCGGTTTACAATTTCAGAGGATATTTTCAGGTTTATTGGAGGCTAACAAATGAAGTCAAAAGAAATAGAAATAAAAAAAATTTCATTCACTAAATTCGAATTTAATGTCGGTAACGAGAAGAAAGTAGATGGTGTAGGGAATGCGTCTATGAATTTAAGACTTCCTGAAAGAGATGAAGGACAAGAGAATCAGATTCTTCTGCTAAAGATGAATATTTCCTATTCAGGTAATCAGTATCAAGTTTCTACAGAAATTGATGCAGTATATTCTGTATCAGCTTCGGATTTACCTGAGGATGTTAGACAAGATGAAGAATTTCAACAATTTCTTGTCAATCCGATGATTGAAAAGTTTAGACTATACGTCGGCTTGTTTTCTGAAGGTGTATATGGAGCAATTCAAATTCCTGATCTGAATTTTAATCAGGAATAACGCTAACTAAAATCAATACCCCCCTCCCCTGCGGAGGGCTTTTTTGTTGCAAAAAAACTTGAACTTTTTTCAAATATCACTTGACAAACATCTATAACGTGTAGTATAATATAATTAAAGAAAGGAGGTAAGCATATGAAAAGTCGAAAACGAAAAAGACTTGAAGAGTTAGCAATTAAATTGGCTATCGCAAATGCAGTTGCGGAACTAGTCAAAACAATAATTGAAATCTTCAAGTCTTAAAACAAAATTAGTAAAGCCGAAAGCACTAGCGAGTAGGCTTTGCTTTTCATATGTATAGTACCATGAAAAAAGAAAAACTTCAAATCACACTACTATATTTTCTAATCTTCGCTTTGATTGTAAAACTTGGCGTAACTATATTTGAAATAATTCAAAAGTTAGGAGAATGATATGCCAGTATCAGAATCACAAAAAAGAGCCAACGAAAAATGGGCGGATCAGAATCGAGAGCGTAAGTCCTATCTCAGTTCTCGCTCCAGTGCTCGGAGCTTCATCCGGAATAAGGCCACCCTCGAAGACCTGGACGAACTAGATCAACTTATCCAAGAGCGTAGAAATATGCTACAATAGTCTAAAATTTAATGGAAAGGCCCATTGATTTTCTAACACTAACCGCCCCGAATTCGAGGCGGTTTTTAGTTTTTCTAGGGGCAAAAAATAATAGGAATCGGAAATTGTCTGCCCCAAATTTTGCCCCAAAAGTTTCGGAAATTATAGGAGTGTATATTAAAAATCCAAATCAAAAAGCCTATTCTACTGCGTTTTTTCACTCTATATTTTAATTCTTTTTACTCGGAATAATTCTTTGGTAATCATAATTATCTTTCTAAAATCTTTTATGGAATAGTGTGCTGAAGTCTCTAGCTTTAAATTTAAAAAATCTTGGTGGAAGTTTCGAATAACAAAGATGTTTTTTGTCCCTTTGGAAAATAGGTCATGTAATATTAGATTTCCTTGAAATTGTAGTCTATGCTAAAACGGAGCTGACTTTAGTCTTCGACGCAGTAGTTGATTTGGTCTAACAGCATTGTATATCGTTAGACCAAATATTGTGTGCTATATGAAGAATATTCCAGCTTCTTCCATTTAGGAGTTCATTGAGTCAATTCTTGTGATAGCGAACATGGCCTAATAAACCTTGCAGGAGTGGAATGTTTTGCTAAATAAATTACAACACATTTTTGATGTGTCATAATTTATTTAACAATGGTAACTCGTGAAGGATAAACGCTGGGTCCCAGAGAGGGGGAGGCCATTGGCTAAGCATTCCTATGTGCCTGGAGTTATCTTTTTATTAGACTTCCTGCAAAACAGTGACAGAACCTAAGATTTATCGGAGTCATCACTTGAAAAAGACTGAGTTACAAAATGTTTCAGTGTGGTTGTGCGATCTCTCTTGCTGAAAAATGGGATCTAATACATTAGTTCCGCAGGAAGTCTATTTAGATTTCCTAAGACTCTCAACAAAGTTTTGAGGGTCTTTTTCTATCTCTGTAATAATAAAGTCGATAAACTGCTGCGAATAGGTATCGTGTTCAGAATTTCCGATTTTATGGCGATAAGAGTCTTTTTCATCTTAGAGTTTCTATTCTTATATTACCATTTTTCTGAATGAGGAGGAGATTTAGGTATTTTGCTTTTAGAAAAGACTGGAAATGCGCTTTCCAATCTTCTCTTCCTATTCAGTTGTAGCAGGTTGTTCGCTTGGGATGTTTGGGGTCTCAAGGGATGTACTAGGTGTTGTCGTTTCTGGTTCTAGGATTTGGCTGGAACTTTCACTGGTAGTGGGAATTTCACTTGAAGGGGTAGAGGATTCCAGGGTTTCTGTTTTTTCCTGGCTGCTAGAGCTCGGGGTTTCGGGGTTACCTTGGAATTGCCGGATAATAGTTTGAACAGGGTTAGAGTTGCCTTCATTGGCGGGATTGTTTCGGTTCATAAAGGTATAGATCGTGATGGAGGCTGTAATGAGACCGAGAATTCCTCCGAGAATCGCTAGTGTGCGCTGGAAGGCGTTGAGGCCGCTGTTGAGCTTTTGTTTGGTTTTTTCCTTGTCAATTACGGGTTTCTTGGGTTTTTGTTTGTTGCGTCTTGATAATTCTGTCATACGTTTACATGTCTCCTTTCTCTTCTTATTATAGCTAGGGGGAGGAGAAAATTCAAGGTTGAACTGGACCTACGTTTTCCTTCCGTTTGAGAACTATAGAGATCGAGCAGCTTGTACCGGTGCACAGTTTTTATTTGACTTTGATTTCTAGAGTGGTAAAATAATGTTACGTGGATTTCAATCAATTTTTCAAGTAACTTGGTGAAGATTGGTTGACACCTTGCCAAGGTTGTATGCGTAAATCTCGTTTCGCCGTATGTGGGATACTGCGTCAGGATAAGAAATTATCTGATTGGTGACAATTGGATGTTGCGATGTGAGAGAGTAGCAAGAGTGCGTACAGCGTGGAGTCCATGCGTAACTAGATCAACAACAGACGGCGGTAGTGATAATAGACGCCCCAGTGGGGAATAACCCGTGAATCCCTTGCTTTGCAACAAGCGGTGAAACGGGAATGCAAAACCAAGCTATGATGCACTTTGACGAGTGAAAAGCTCGTTGCTTACGCTAAAGTTGTGTACAAGTAGCCTAAATGTGCAGAAAGAAAGGAACACATCTCTTTGAAATTCTGAATGTCAGGTGAAAGTTGGAGGTAACCAGTCCTACCTAGTCCTTGTAATGCTAAAGAAGTCTTGAGGTCGCTCCTCTTGGCTCAGACTTTAGTTGACTATCGATTAATGAGTTGCGTACGGGTGAAGCAGAGTGAAGGCTCACTTGAAAAATTGATTGAAGTTCATGAATCAAAAATCGCCCTGAAGTTGGGCGGTTTTTGATTTTCCCAGGGCAAAAAGGGATAAGGCCGAAATTGTTAGCGCTTTTTGGAGAGAATAGGAAGCCTTGTTGTCTGGGATTTGTGGCTTATCTGTTCTTATTTTTAATGGTTCATGATAAAATAGGAGACATTGAATACAAGGAGTCGTAAATGATTTATTTTGATAATGCGGCCACTACCAGACCCTATCCGGAGGTTTTGGCCACTTATACGGAAATTGCTTCGAAAATCTGGGGAAACCCTTCCAGTTTGCACCGTCTAGGTAATCAGGCTCATCGGTTTTTGGATGCTTCACGCAAACAGGTTGCAGATTTGCTTGGTAAGGATCCGCAAGAGATTGTGTTTACCTCTGGCGGGACTGAGGCTGATAACTGGATTATCAAGGGTGTTGCCTTTGAAAAGCAGGATTTCGGGCGGCATATCTTGATCTCAGCTGTGGAGCATCCAGCGGTGGCAGAATCCGCTCAATGGCTGGTAGGACAGGGGTTTGAGGTCGAGCAAATTCCGGTTGATAAGACGGGGCAGGTCGATTTAGAGCGCTTTGCGGCGCAGATTCGTCCGGATACCATTTTGGTTTCAGTGATGGCTGTGAATAATGAGATTGGACGTATTCAACCAATTCCAGAGATGGCTCGGATTTTGGAGGCTTGGCCCAAGGTTTCCCTCCATATCGATGCCGTGCAAGCCCTTGGTAAGCTAGATGTCTCTTTGTTCTTGCCGGAGCGCGTTGATTTCGCCAGTTTTTCGGCTCACAAATTTCATGGGCTACGGGGTGTCGGATTTGCTTATCTTAAAAAAGGAAAACGGCTGTCTCCCTTGCTGACAGGTGGTGGGCAAGAGGGAGAGCGCCGGTCGACTACTGAGAATCTTGCCGGTATCGGTGCTATGGCCAAGGCCTTGCGTTTGAGCATGGAAGAGCGAGTGCTTGTCCAAGAGCGTCTTGCAGCGATTAAGTCTAACCTGCTGCAAGAATTAGCCAAGTATGAAGATGTGGAGCTTTTTTCGGACTTGGATGGTCACAGTGCCAATATTCTAACCTTTGGCATTAAGGGGGTTCGTGGCGAGGTTCTTTTACACGCCCTAGAAGCTTATGATATTTTTGTTTCGACAACCAGTGCCTGCTCGGCTAAAGCCGGAAAACCGGCTGGAACCTTGATTGCGATGGGAGTCCCTGGCAACAGGGCTAGTTCTGCGGTTCGCTTAAGTTTCTCGCGGGAAAATACCATGGCGCAGGTGGAACAGTTTTTAACCACCTTTAAATTGATTTACCAACAGACAAGGAAAGTACGTTAAGGATGCAATATTCAGAAATTATGGTGCGTTACGGGGAATTATCGACCAAGGGTAAAAACCGTATGCGTTTTATTAAACAACTACGTCGCAATATCAAGGATGTTCTTTCACCTTTTCCAGGAATCGAAATTACAGCTGATCGAGATCGGGCGCATGTTTATTTGAATGGGGCCGACTATGAGGCGGTTGCTGAGAATTTAAAAGAGGTTTTTGGGATCCAGAATTTCTCACCGGTCTACAAGGTGGATAAGTCGATTCCGGCGCTGGAAGCGGCGGTTTTGGAAATCATGACGTCTATTTATAAGGAAGGAATGACTTTCAAGATTTCAAGTAAGCGCAGTGACCACAGCTTTGAACAAGATTCTCGGGAGTTGAATGTGACCTTGGGCGATGTGGTCTTTCGGAACTTCCCCTATGCCAAGGTTGCCATGAAGGGGCCGGATATTAATCTGCAAGTAGAAATTCGGGAAGAGGCAGCCTATCTAACGCATGAGCGGATTCGCGCTGCAGGTGGTTTGCCGGTTGGCACCTCTGGTAAGGGGATGTTGATGCTATCAGGGGGGATTGATTCTCCTGTGGCTGGTTACCTAGCCCTCAAGCGTGGTGTGGAGATTGAAGCTGTTCATTTTGCAAGTCCTCCTTACACCAGCCCTGGTGCCTTGCAAAAAGCCCATGATTTGACGCGGAAATTAACTAAATTTGGCGGTAATATCCAGTTTATCGAAGTTCCTTTTACTGAAATTCAAGAGGAAATCAAGGAGAAGGCTCCCGAGGCTTATTTGATGACCCTGACCCGTCGGTTTATGCTGCGGATTACCGACCGCATCCGTGAAGTCCGCGGCGGACAAATCATTGTCAATGGTGAAAGTCTAGGGCAAGTCGCTAGTCAGACAGTTGAGAGTATGCAGGCTATCAATGCGGTCAGCTCTACACCGATTATTCGTCCAGTAGTGACCATGGATAAATTGGAGATCATTGACATTGCCCAGGCTATCGATACCTTCGACATATCGATTCAACCTTTTGAGGATTGTTGTACAATCTTTGCTCCAGATCGTCCGAAAACCAATCCCAAAATCAAAAATGTTGAGCAGTATGAACAACGTTTGGATATTGACGGTTTGGTCGACAGAGCGGTGGCAGGAATTAAGGTGACAGAAATTACACCGCAAGTCCAGCAAGATCAAGTTGATGACTTGATTGAAGATTTGTTGTAAAAAAACATTAAAAAATTATGCCTCTTTTCTTGCTTTTTTAGTTCGAATGGAGTAAACTATAAGAGTTGACTATGCACATCCTGTGCAACCGCACGATCATCGTTTTAAGTGGTTCGCCCCACGATGCTAGGCGAGTCTTCACAAAAGGGGAAAACCCCAAAATTTATAGGAGGTGCATAATGAGCACATACGCAATTATCAAAACTGGCGGAAAACAAGTTAAGGTTGAAGTCGGTCAAGCAATCTACGTTGAGAAGTTAGATGTTGAAGCAGGTCAAGAAGTTACTTTTGACGAAGTTGTTCTTGTAGGTGGTGAAAAAACTGTCCTTGGAACTCCTGTAATCGCTGGCGCTTCTGTAGTTGGAACTGTTGAAAAACAAGGAAAACAAAAGAAAGTTGTAACTTTCAAATACAAACCTAAAAAAGGTAGCCATCGTAAACAAGGTCACCGTCAACCTTACACAAAAGTTGTCATTAACGCAATCAACGCTTAATTAGAGGTGAACACATGATACAAGCAGTCTTTGAAAAAGCCGAAGATGGCGAGCTGAGGAGTGCAGAAATTACTGGACATGCTGCCAGTGGCGAGTACGGCTTTGATGTCGTGTGTGCGTCGGTTTCTACGCTTGCTATTAATTTTGTAAATTCAATTGAGAAATTTGCAGGCTTCGAACCGCATCTAGAATTAAACGAAATCGAAGGTGGATTTCTACGTGTGGAGATTCCACAAAGTATCCCCCCTCATCAGAGAGAGATGGCTCAACTCTTTTTTGAATCCTTCTTTCTCGGAATGGCAAATTTGGCGGAAGACTCGTCGGAGTTTGTGCAAACAAAAGTTATCACTGAAAGCTAATATGGAGGAAAACAATTATGTTGAAAATGAATCTTGCTAACTTGCAATTATTCGCCCACAAAAAAGGTGGAGGTTCTACATCTAACGGACGCGATTCACAAGCGAAACGTCTTGGAGCAAAAGCTGCTGATGGACAAACCGTAACTGGTGGATCTATTCTTTACCGTCAACGCGGTACTCACATCTACCCAGGTGTGAACGTAGGTCGCGGAGGTGACGATACACTTTTCGCTAAAGTTGAAGGTGTTGTTCGCTTTGAACGTAAAGGACGCGATAAAAAACAAGTTTCTGTTTACCCAATCGCTAAATAAAAAGGTTCGGGGAACCTTTTTATCACCTCTTTGTGACCTAACAAAGAGGTATTCTAAACACCCAGAAAATAAGGCTTTCCGAGGTTTTCGGAGAGCCTTATTTGTTTAACTACCCATAAAGAACAATGTATAGGAATAGGAGATTTAAATGTCATTAGAAGAAATTATACAGCGTAGCCATGCTATTCGGCAAGCCTATCATGTATTGGAAAGAGAACATCATGGCTCTGAATGGTCAGTTGAGGAAGATCTGCTAGCATTATCCAACGATATAGGGAATTTGAATCGTCTGATTATGACACGGATAGGACGTTATTACGATGAAACGCCTTATCAACTGGAAGCAAAATTGGCTGAGAATGTATGGTGGTTGTTAGAGCTCTCTCTACGGCTAGATGTAGACCTTCAAAAAGAGCTAGAAGCGTTGTAAGCGCCCAATAACAAGGTATCTTCCGATAAAGTAGAAATCTAGCTATACTAGTCTCAGAAAACATGAGTAGAGGAGATTGGTTTAGTGGATGCGAA
>NZ_WSRS01000050.1 GCF_009767945.1 Streptococcus danieliae
TTCGCATCCACTAAACCAATCTCCTCTACTCATGTTTTCTGAGACTAGTATAGCTAGATTTCTACTTTATCGGAAGATACCTTGTTATTGGGCGCTTACGAAGTAAGAGAATAATCGCAAAAGCAAAAGCATTATTCAGCATATGTAGCCAAATGGAATCCCAAATATTGTTCCGCCTCGCAAAGGCTCTGTAAAATATATAGCCCATGACAGAATAGGACAGAATGAAATTCAAGTCCAGACTGATAACATGGAGGTAGCCAAAGGTAACCGAGGTCAAGAAGGCAATCAAGCCGGTTGGCCACCCCCTAAACACAAACTTGGAACCCAAGCCACGAAAAACAAGTTCCTCAGCCAGCGGGGCTAAAATGACCATACCAATCATAAAAGCGGTTAAATAAGGGGTCCCTAATTCCTTCACGGATCCTAAGGCGTCTACAATGATTTGCTGATTGGTAGCTTGCTCTTCTAGACCTACTGAGCTTCGGAAAATACCAAAAAGGATATTAGCTCCCATTAAGGTTCCCCAGCCTAGGAATAGGTGCTTCCATTGACTGGCATCAAACTGGGCCGACTTCGAACCCGCATCCGGTTGGTTAAAGTACCATTTTAGCAGGGAATAAATAATTGCAAAACTAAAAGCTAAGTAGACAACAACCGCGAGCCACTGCTGGCCAACAGATAGGTCCTGTTCTAACAATCCCAAAGACAGTGGTAAGCCGTTCAAAAGGGAAGCCAATGCAATCATCAGGAACCAGACAAAGATTCGTCCCAGAACTTGTATACTTTTTAAAACCATTATGATACCTCCGCATTCAATCTTATCGTGGAGTAGGCAGCTGGTAAGAGAGGAGTGGGAGAAACAAATCCAATGAATCTGTTTGCTCCTACTCCTTCCCGGTTCTTCTTACAATAGACCAGCTACTGCTTGAAGAAGATTTGGAATAGCTGCTTGGTCACTACCTCCAGCCATGGCCATATCTGGCTTACCACCACCACGACCGGCTACAATCGGTGCCAATTCCTTGATGAGGTTACCTGCATGAACCTCTTTCGAACGACTAGCTACCAGGACATTGACCTTATCTCCAATCGCTGCTACTAGCACAAGGACATCAGAATAGTCCCCTTGTTTCCAAGTGTCCGCAAAGGTACGAAGGGCACCTGCATCAGCGACATCAACCTGTTTAGCAATGTAACGCAGACCCTTGGCTTCTGCCACATCTTGGAAAATTTGACCAGAAGCAGCTGCAGCTGCTTTTTCTTTCAACTCCCGATTTTCTTTTTGCAATTGGCGGGCTTGTTCTTGAAGGGCCTCCACTTTCGCTGGAACATCACCAACTTGTGGGGCTTTTACTTGCCGTGCCAATTCTTGCAGCAATTTAGCTTCTTCGCGATAAGAATTATAAGCCTCACGTCCAGTTACAGCCACAATCCGACGAGTACCAGAACCGATTCCTTCTTCTTTTAGAATGCGGAACAAGCCAATTTCGGAAGTGTTGCCAACATGGGTTCCTCCACAGAGCTCAACAGAGTAATCGCCAATCGAAACAACACGAACAGCTTTTCCGTATTTTTCGCCAAAGAGGGCCATAGCTCCCATATCCTTAGCTGTGTCGATATCTGTTTCAACCGTTTGAACGGCTAAGGCTTCGTTAATTTTGATATTGACATCTGCTTCAATTTGCGCCAATTCCTCTGGTTTAACGGCTTCAAAATGCGTAAAGTCAAAACGAAGGAAGTCTTGCTCATTCAAGGAACCTGCTTGGGTCGCATGTTTCCCAAGAACTTGGTGCAGGGCTGCATGCAACAAGTGTGTTGCTGTATGATTTTGCATCACACGACGGCGACGATCCTTGTCTAGAACCAGACGGTAGACATCCTCTTTAGCCAACGGCGCCAAGACCTTAACCTTATGCAGAGGCTGACCATTTGGAGCTTTCTGAACATCGACAACCTTGGCCACTACTTGCCCGTTGGCATCCAAAATCTGACCATGGTCAGCAACCTGACCTCCCATTTCCGCATAGAATGGTGTTTCCTCAAAGATCAGATAAGCTTCACCAGCTTCAACAGCGTCTACTTCAACATTTTCTTGTACCAAAGCCACAAGACGGCTATCCGCCTCTTGCGCCTCATACAAGAAACGACTTGGAACGGTCAAGGCCTGCAAGGTCTCATTTTGACCACCCATCGAAGTCCCTTTAACAACCGAAGCCCGCGCCCGCTCTTGTTGCGCCTTCATTTCTTGATCAAAGCCATCCTTATCAACCGTCCAGCCGCGTTCTTCAGCGATTTCTTCGGTTAATTCTACTGGGAAACCATAAGTGTCATAGAGTTTAAAGGCCGCTTGTCCAGAAATAACCGTTTGGCCTGCTTGCTCCATCTCAGCGACAATCTCATCTGCATAGGCTTGTCCCGCCGTCAAGGTCCGTGCAAAGGACTCCTCTTCATTTTTAACAATCTTCTGGATGAAATCGGCTTTTTCGCTCACCTCTGGGTAGTAAGACTCCATGATTTGTCCCACAGTTGGAACCAAACGGTACATGAATGGCTCATGGATGCCTAGTTTTTGACCATGACGAGCTGCACGACGAAGCAAACGACGCAAGACATAACCACGGCCTTCATTTCCTGGAAGAGCGCCATCCCCAATCGCAAAAGCCAAGGAGCGAATGTGGTCCGCAATCACCTTGAAACTCATGTTATCGCCATCTGGATCATAGGTCTTACCAGACAAAGCTTCAACCTCCTTGATAATCGGCATAAACAAATCCGTTTCAAAGTTGGTTTTAGCTCCCTGCATCACCGCTACCAAACGCTCCAAACCAGCCCCGGTATCAATATTTTTATGTGGCAATTCCTTGTACTCACTCCGTGGCACACTTGGATCTGCGTTAAATTGAGACAAAACAATATTCCAAATTTCGATATAGCGATCATTTTCAATATCTTCCGCCAACAAGCGCAGACCAATCTTTTCAGGGTCAAAGTCTTCCCCACGGTCAAAGAAAATTTCCGTATCCGGACCAGAAGGACCTGCTCCAATTTCCCAGAAGTTATCTTCAATTGGAACCAAATGACTTGGCTCAACCCCTAGTTCAATCCAACGATTATAAGAATCCTTATCCGCTGGATAATAGGTCATGTAGAGTTTTTCTTTAGGGAAAGCAAACCATTCAGGACTGGTCAAGAGTTCCCAAGCCCAGGTAATCGCCTCATCTCGGAAATAATCGCCAATCGAGAAATTCCCCAACATTTCAAACATGGTGTGGTGACGAGCTGTTTTACCAACATTTTCAATATCATTAGTCCGGATGGATTTTTGCGCATTGGTAATCCGAGGATTTTCTGGAATTACAGAACCATCAAAATATTTTTTCAAGGTCGCAACCCCTGAGTTAATCCATAGTAGGGTTGGGTCGTTTACCGGAACCAAATTCGCTGACGGTTCAATGGCATGGCCCTTGGAAGCCCAAAAGTCTAACCACATCTGGCGAATTTCAGCACTGGTCATATATTTCATTGTCATTCTCCTTTTATGTTAATTGCTATTTCACTTAGTAGGAAATAAGGAATCTGCAAAAAAAGACAAGTTCAATCGATGAAGGGCGTCTCAACGCGGTACCACCTTCCTTCGATGAACTTGTCATCCTTATTGCAACTATTCAAAAAATTTCTCAAGTAGCAAGATAAGACACAACTAGTAGCTTGCACCAACCGCTACCTCTCTGAAAAATTGTCTGTTTTATCCATTCTTGATACACTCTCATTATACTCCAAGTTGCCTATTTGTCAACTATTTTTCTTCAGAGCTAGAGTCTGCAACAGCTTCACCAGTCGCATTCATGTATTGAGAAAAGGCATTTTGGAAGGCTGGGTCTTTGACCTTAATATTCGCTTCTTCCATTTCCTTGGCCACAACACTTTGGATAAAGGCTGCATCGGTCCGTTTTTCAGCTAGGATAATGCTTTCAAGCTGTTTTTGATAGTCTTTCCAAGAGTCTTTTTTCTGAGTTTTGTTGGTTACCTTAATCACATAGTAGCTCGTAGATAGAGTTGAACTATCGGTCACCTTGATAACATCTGAAACTCCATTGTTGTCCAAGCCAAAGGCTGCCTTTTTAACATCTTCCGGAAGGGCGGTTGAAGCAGAATCAAATTTCATTTCGCCGCCTTTTTCCTTAGTTTCTTCGTCATTCGAATTGTCTTTTGCCAACTGGGCAAAATCATCCCCTTTCTTAGCTTTTTCAGCTACCTCTTTAGCCTTATTTTCATCGGTCGTCCGAATCACTTGTGCTGTTACTTCTGGTGTATAGTTTTCAAAAGCTGCTTGGTAGTTCTCATCCGTCAACTCTTTTTTGGCAGCTTCATTTACCGCATACTCAACCAATTTGTTGGTACGGATTTGTTCGCGATAAGTTTCCGTTGTCAATCCTTCTTGAGCCAAGACTTGTTGGAAACGATCACCGTAGGTCTGGGCGCTCTTATTATACTCTTCAGAAACTTCCTCGTCAGTGACCTTCTCTCCGTATTTAGCTTCGAAGACCTCATTAATGGTCATAGTGAGAAGAACTTGTTGAGCTTGGGTATTATTTTTAACCTTGTCATAGTATTCCGCAACCGTGATGGTATTCCCTCTCATGGTAATCACATCCGTGTTGTTATTGGTCTCACGCGCACAGGCTGCGAGGGCTAGCACAGACAAGAGCGTGATAGCACCAATTTTTACTTTTTTCATCCTTGTTTCACTCCTTTTTACAATAACTTTGCCATTATACCATATCTTGACTTAATTGCGGCTTAATCAGAGAGCTTCTTGGGAAATTTCCACCAAATCCGCCTCTTTTTTGACCATCAAAAGCCCATCGCCTAGGGGTAGATAAGAAACCATGAGGTCTGGATGCTGGCCCACCGCCTCAAATAACTTATGCAGACCACGGTAAATGGCCCGTTGGCCCCTACGAATGTCCTCCGGTAGCTTGGCAATATCTCCCCCTTGGAAAACATCATCAAAAATCAAAATACCACCCTGGGGTAATAGATCAAGAAGATCCTGTAAAAAAACCACATACTTGGATTTAGCAGAGTCGACAAAGATAAGGTCAAAAGACTGGCCCTTCAGATCCTGTAACAGTCCCTGGGCCTCTCCTTCCAAGAGGCGAATACGATTCCCCTCTTGGAAGCGAGCAAAGTTCTCTTGGGCTAGTTGAATCATCTCTAGATTGCGATCAATGGTCACCACTTCCGCTTCTGGAAGAGCTTCTGCCATCATGAGGGCTGAGAAGCCGATCGCAGTTCCGACCTCTAAAATCCGCTTGGGAGCCACAGCCTGTAAAAAGAAACGGAAGAAGGCCACGGTTTCCTTGGGAATAATCGGCACATTCTCAGCTGCCGCAAAGTCTTGCAGTTCCTGCAAAAAAGCCGGCAAAGCCTGATCTTGGTTCCGCATAAAGTCAACAATTCCTTGCTGGACCACAGGCCGACGCATGTTGGGATTGGAGTGTTCCGAGTAGGTTTTAACCATTACAAAACTCCTAGCTCTTGCGCCAAGCTTTCCAACTCATCCAAGCGACGCTCAAAGACCGCAAAAGCATCATTGAGGTAGGCCTCAGCCTCCATATCAACTCCCGCTTTGGCCATTACCGCTAGTGGATAATCAGAATTTCCAGCCTTCAAGTAATTGAGGTAGGCTTCGCGATCCTCATCTGTTCCATAAACAATCTTATCCGCCAAGGCTGATGCTGCCGCAAAACCAGTCGCATATTGGAAGACATAGTAATTATAGTAGAAATGCGGAATCCGCGCCCATTCGTATTGAATTTGTGGATTCTCTTCGGCAGCCAAGCCATAGTACTTGGCATTCAAATCCGCGTAGGCCTGGTTGAGGAAATCACTGGTCAAGACCTGCCCCTCCTGATCTGCCTGGTGGATCAGTTGTTCAAATTCCGCAAACTGCGTTTGCCGGAAGACGGTACCACGGAAGCCATCCAAGTAGTGGTTCAGAATAGCAAAACGGCTTTCCTTATCCTCCACGGAAGCGAGTAATTTCTCTGTCAAAATATTTTCATTAGTCGTTGAGGCAATCTCAGCCAAGAAAATCGAATAGTCCCCATACACAAACGGCTGACTTTCACGGCTGTAGCTGGAATGCATGGAATGCCCTGTTTCGTGGATCAAGGTATAGAGATTGTCTAGATTGTCCTGCCAGTTCAACAGCATGTAAGCCTTGGTGTCATAAGATCCACCGGAATAGGCACCGGAGCGTTTGCCCTTGTTTTCATAAACATCAATCCAACGATTGCTAAAGGCATCTTCAACCTTAGCTAGGTAATCGTCTCCGAGAACCGCAAGCACCTCTTTACATTTTTCCAAAGATTCTTCGTAAGAAATGGAAAGATTCTTACGGCTCAAAGGCGTATAGACATCATACATGCGGATATCTTCCAGTCCCAAAATCCGTGATTTGAGTTTCACATAACGGTGGAGCAGGGGCAGGTGACGATTGACCGCTGTTACCAAGGTATCGTAAACCGACTCTGGAACAAAGTTAGCTGCTAGGGCTGCCTGACGCGCAGATTGGTACTTGCGCATCTGAGCCTGGTAGTTATGCACCTTAACCGTTGTCTGAAGCGTTTTCGCGTAGGTATGCTGATACTGTTGGTAAACACTGTAGAGGGCTTCAAAAGCATCCTTACGCACACGGCGGTCGTCAGACTCCATAAAGTGAATATAGTTCCCGTGAGTCAACTGCACAGCCTGTCCATCGGCATCCTCAATCATCGGCAGAACAATGTCCGCATTGTCCAGAATTTCAAACATTTCAGAGGCAGAACCAAAAATTTCCGCAGCTCCAGCCAACAAGGCTTCTTCTTTGGGACTCAAGACATGCTCTTTTTGGACCAGCAAGCGCTCAAAGTAATGACGGTAAAGTTCCAAAGCTGGCTGCTCTTCCATAAAGGCTACCAACTGCTCTTCCGTCACCTCCATAAACTCAGGTTCATAGAAGGCAAAGGTCTGGCCAAAACGCGCCGCAAGACCATTGATTTGCGAATAGAGTTCCTGATAGGCTGCCACACGCGTGTCCTCATCCTGCTTCATGGACGCATACACGAATAATTTTTCCAGTCTCCGCATCAGCCCCAGTTGCAGTTCAGTAATGTCCAATAGACGTTGGGCTGACTCCAAAAGCTGGCCCTCTAAGTCAGCAGCCTTGGCCACATCCGCCTCCAAGGAAGCAAACTCCTCGCGCCAAGCCTGATCATCCGCAAAAATACTGGTCAAATCCCAGGTATATTTTTCTTGTATTTCATGACGTTCTTTGCTCATAAGATTCCTGCTATATAAAATATAACCAAACGTAGTCATTTATAAGGGGACCTCTAAAAGCCCCAGTTTTTCTTCAAATTGAATCACTCAAACCTTGATAAATCAACATTTAGATTTTCAGAAATTTAGTTTTTAGAGGTCCCCATAAATTTAACCACATTTGAGAAAGAATATATAGACTTCCTTTCTTCATTTTATTTACTACCGTCACCATTAGTATTTCCATATCCTACAAGAGGATAATGACAGTGACTAACTCTGAGCCGACAGTTGATACTGCCAATCTTCCTTATTGGCGACTAGCTCATTACGAACCTTACGTTCGTTAGGGAGGAGTTTTTGATTTTCCAAAATCAAGGAAGCATCATACAGATCATTCCACAAAGCCAATCCTTGATTCCAACAAGACCTGCGATAATCGCACAAGTCATCCAGAACCTTCTTCAAGGCCTGGTTGGAATAAAGTCATACCTTTTGAGTTCGGATAACCATCGAAGCCCCCTTTCAAAGATGTTATGACACAAAATATAGTCTTTTATTATATTTTCTTTAACTATTAATCTCCTCCATAGTCCCTATTTTATCACATTCTCTCTTGTAATAAAAAGGAGAATAAAGAACCTGTCTGTAAACAGAACTTGATTGCGCATAAAAGGCTAGAAACTGTTGCTCATAGTCCCTCTCTAAGTCTGACTGCAAGCGGAATCCCTCTACCGGTTTGACGGGCACAAGCTGCGGATACCAGTCCGCTAAACTGCGGGTCAACAAATTCTGGCCCGCTTGATAAGCCAGTAGTTGCTGCTCCACCCAATAGGAATTTCGGTACTGCAATTGCTTAGCCAGATAGCGGGGGAAGTGCCAATCTAACCGCCCCTCAAAGGATCTAAGTTGCCGTTGCTGGTAGGGCCACCGTAAGACCTCTCGTAAAGGTTTTTGAAAAAAGGGGAAAACTGCAACCAGTCCCTGGCAACGACCGTGTAAGTCCTGATGCAGGAGATAGTGTAAGACTAACTCCTGCTTCTCCCCATCCAGGTTCCAGAAAAAGTAGCCACAGCTGGGACTAAACTGTAAGCAGAGCCTTTGTAACTCTGTCAGCCGCCCCTTAAAAAAATGCTTCGAACCCAGGAGCCAGACTACTGGTAGATCCAAGTCTTGGTAAACCTGACTCCGCCGCCCATAGTCTTGAGGGCTCAGAGGACTGCATTGAATCTCCAGGGCTAAATTCTGCGACAACAATAGGTCTGAAACCACAGCCCCTTCGGCCTGACCCACCTCAAGGGCAGTCGCTTCATGGATTTGACCCCAATCAAACAGAGCGGCCTTGAGGTTAAGGTGCTCGGCTCCCTCATTCAAGGTAGCCCATTCACAGGCCTGGCCCACTTTGTGGGCAAAATGAGGCCGGATCTGTCGCCCTGACTTCAAAACTAACTCCTGTTTACAGCCTGGACAAAAAAAGACCCCTCCTTGTGGGAGAGGACCTGTTAGTAGATGATGCAACTGCCCCTTGGCATCGATGGCTTGAAACATCCTTTTTCTCCCTTCACTTCCTTATTCGGATTTAGGAGAACAATTTTTCACCTTTTGATTCATCAACACGCAAAAAGGGAACCATGAGGAAGACCAGCAACAGGAGACCAACCATAACCCAGGACATGAGTTCATAGCCTGAGCTATCGATCAGCCAACCAGCCCAGGTTTGAACCACAATCGACAGCAGGCTTTTGGCTGTCTGGATTAAGGCCATCCCGGTCATCACAAAACGCGGACCAACCAAGGTGTTGACCAGTTTCAAGGTCAACATAATTAGGGTCATATTGGCTGCATGTTTGGCAAGGAGGGTTCCAAAAATCTTAAAGCCCAGCGGACTGGCCAAGCCAAAGAAAACAAATTGGAGGGTCATGAAAAAGAGCGGGAACAAGATTAAGACCTTGCTGGGATAGCGATCCATAAAGAGGTAGGAATAAAAAATCAAGGGAGCCTCACAGATCACCGCTAGTGAAACAATAGTTGAGGCTTGACTAACCGTCAGACCACTGGCCTCCAGCATGGCCGGAATATAGGTATGTCCCACATTGGCAACTCCGGAAAAGAGGGCAATAATAGCCAGGGCTAAGAGATAAGGCTTGTTCTTGAGCACATCATTCAAAAAAGACTCTTCCTGCTTTTGCTTGACTGGGATATCTTCCTTCTCAATCGGCAGCCCCAGAACTCCTAAAATGGACAAGAACAAGGTTCCCAAGAAAGCTACATAAATCGCTTGCGGATGAATTAACTGGTAGAGCACCCCAGCCAGCTGGGTTCCAGTCGCATAACCAATCGTCCCCCAGACACGAATCGAACCATACTTATAGGGTGATTTGGCAGCTAAGAGATCCATGACCGGATTGATCCCATTGATCATCATAATGGCCAAGCTATAACCCAAGACCAAGCCCCATAGTTGATTGGACAGGAGGAAGATTACACCACCAGCCAAGGCCAAGCCCAGACCAACAACGGTCACAGGCTTGATCCCCAAACGGTCATTTAAGTAGCCCATCACCGGCTGAGATAAGACAGAGGTGAAAAAGGACACCGAGACCACCAGCGACACCTGACTGGCCGAATAGCCCAAGTCCAACATATAGATAGACAAGATGGCTGAGAATAAGGCCCAGGACAGGTAGAAAAAAGTATACATTAGAAAATAACGAAAATAAAGTGAGGCAGAACGCTGCACCAGGATCTCCTTTCTAGGATAAACAAAAATGAGGGGAGGGGGAACGAAAGGACATCTCCATCCTTTAGGATCCCACTCCCATCTAGTGAAAATTTACAAGCAATATTCTATCAGGCTATTTTTTACCTTTAGCAGACTTCTTCTTGGTTTTACCTGTTCCCGTTTTACTGAAGAGGAGGCGGACCAAGAGGATAATCAGGGCTAGTAACAACAAGATAGGAAACAACAATAACCATTGATAGTTGGCAAAAAGACCGGCTAACCAGCTCTTCTTGCCGACCTGACCTTTAGCCACATCCTCTGCTTTTTGAGCAGGCGCAAAGAGGGACTTATCTTCTGTTACCTTGTAAGTCACATCTAACTGTTGGTTAATTGGTTTGAGGCCATTTTCAACAACCAGTTTTCCATCTGTAACAGACAGTTTTGCATTCGTTCCTTTCTTAAGGGTTGCATAGACATCTTGGTCAACCTTATATTTTTGACCATCGACTTCGACAAGCCCTTTTTCCAAGACTTTTTTATATTCATAGTCCTTGAAGGCTTTTTCTAAGAGGGCGTTTCCAAATGGGTGACGATAGCATTCACCATTTTGGTCAGCCCAGTCACCAACTCCCATAATCAATTCGACAAAGCGCTGACCATCACGCTCACCAGTCGCAATATAGTTAAAGGCACCAGCTGGACTGGAACCGGTTTTCAGACCGTCTACCCCCTTCATTCCATAAAGAGCTCCCTCAACTGAGTAGTTATAGGTTTCAAAAGTCTCTTCATAAGGTGTTCCTGCTTTCACCGTCACCACTGGATCTTTTGTATAATTTAAAATATCGGGATACTTGTTGACAAAGTTTACGCCCAGAATGGCCATATCACGCGCTGTTGTCTGGTTCTCCTTGGTGATGTCATAACGTTGTGGGGTATAGTAACCACTGAAAGCCTTAGCCGCTGCACCGCTGGCATTGTACCATTTGGTATTAGTCATGCCCATTTGTTGAGAGACTGCATTCATCTTATCCAAAAAGACATCAGCATCGCCATTAGATAGATAATCAGCCAGCATGACAGTTGTTACATTGGATGACGGAATCGCCGTCATGGTAATCAATTCATCAATGGTGTAGTCGACACCGGCAACAATTTTGTTATTGGAAATAGCATAGATTCCTGAAATGGTCTGCTCACGGGGAGTTGCCGTAATGACATCATCCTTGGAAATTTCTCCCTTCTCCAAAGCCTCAAAGACCAAGTAGAGGGTCATCAATTTACTCATACTGGCTGGATCACGTGGCAAATCGGCATTATCTTCCCAAACCACATCCCCAGTCTTGGCATCTACAATAATCGAGGACTTGGGACGGTTTATCTCCAATACCTCTGGATACATTTCCCGAGTGAGGTCCATCAACTCATCTGCTGATGCTACTACCGGTGCCATTGTCAAGGCAGCAGCCAGTAACAGAACTCCTAGCTTTTTCATCATCTATCTCCTTCTTTTCAATCGTTTCTATTTTATCATACTTTCTACCAGCTTCCTAGGTCGAGATTTTTGAAAAAAACTCACCTCTATCTTTATACTCATTGAATTTCAAAATTCAATCCTGTCAAATCTCCTTGATAAACCGTAGTTCTACCCTCGTCATCTTTTTATCTTCTGCGAGTATCCTGATTTTGATTGGAGTCTGAGTCTGGGACAAAAGTCTCTGTCCCACTCCCCCCTACTTTTATTTAGAATAAATCCAAAAAGAAATCAAAAAAGATTCCATCTTTTATCAAGTATGATACACTAAAATAAATAAATCTAAAAGGATAACAACATGCCTCAGAAACGTGCCCGTTCTCAAGAAGCGATTGAACAGCGCTACCAAGATATCCTCAATGCCGCACGCAAATTATTTCTAGTACAATCCTATGACCAGATTTCCTTAGTCAGCCTCGCCAAGCAACTAGACATCTCCAGACCTTCCTTCTATACCTACTTTCCATCTAAGGATGCTCTTCTTCTCCATTTACTGAAGGAGGAAGGCTTAGGGTTCGCAATCGATATCCAGAATCATTTTAGAGACCCTTTATCATTGGAAGATTTTTGCATGGACCTCATCCAACTGGTTCTAAACAGACCCCTCTTTATGAAACTCCTGTCCGTCCCTTTCACCAATCTTCATTGCAGCCAAACAGCTGAGGATCTACTGCAATTTCGAGCAGAGGTCAGACCTTTTTTCAAAACCCTGTTCCAAATCTTCAAACAACAATTTCCAGAAACCTCCGACTCCGAAATTTGGAGCGCCATTCGCAAGTATTACCTACTGATTTCAACCATCGCCAACTACGACTTCTTCGCCCAAATCCAGGTTGAGGAAAAACTAGACTTCTTTGGTAGCGACTCCCCTTCCAGCCCTGCCCAATTTTATTCGGATATGCTCTACAAACTCTATCAGAATTATAGGTGAGGGATGCCGAGACTAGAATGGCTAAAGCAAAACCACACTGTAAAACCCAAGCTTGAAAGCAATCAAGACGGGATTCTTACAGTGTGGTTTTTGAGTTTTTCAACTAGTCATATTCACTGAACTTTTTGGCTCAGTCTCTTTCTATTCCAACCCTACTAGTTCACGCTGCTTACGATTGGCTTCGTCCGCAACAAATTTAAAAACAATCTTGTTTTCCTTGATAGTGCCTTCTTTGCCTAGACGACTAAAACTGCCACCGTACTTTTGTAAAATAGCTTCAGCCTCCAGCTGGCGTTGTGTTTTTTCAGTCATTGAGCTTTTCCTCCAATTGTTTCCTAGTATACTCTGTTGGTAAAATCAAGTCAATATTGTCGACATTGAAATGAATAAGGAATGCTAAAGTTGTAATCCTTTTCAACAATCTTCTTAAAGTCAAGCAGATGAGTAAATCTGTCTGGATTCTCTCGAATCGTATATATAGAGATTAAGGGGACCTCTAAAAACCCCAGTTTTTCTTCAAATTGAATCACTCAAACCTTGATAAATCAACATTTAGATTTTCAGAAATTTAGTTTTTAGAGGTGCCCTTAAGAATTTCCGTAATAACAGTAAAAATTATTTGGCTCTCTATGATTCTGTGCTATCACAGAATCAACCTGACTCTTATAATAGTTATTATCTATCAGAATAACCTTCTCTTTTGCTCTGGTAATTAATACATAGTGATTATTATTTGTATCTCTGTTAGTTAAGTTGTAGTCTTTTCCAAAACCGATCACTTGATCAAACTCCAAACCTTTGGCCGCAAATATTGTCATTATTTTATATTTATTATTAGATGGTATAAAAGCTACACTAAACCTCTGGTTTGATAATGTTTCTTTTAATTGACTAATATCACTTTCTGAAAAAATAACTTCTAAATAGTTTGAAAATGATTGAATTATTTCTGAAAACTTCAGGTCATCAAAAATTTCTCCTTCTTTAGCAGGGAAGATGCTTTTCATTTGGTCCAGTACATTCTGAAATTTTTCAATTTCACTTCTCTTCAGCTCTAAATGATACTCTTCAACCAAATCAAAAATAGTAAAATTATCATCATAAAAATACCTTGCCAATACTCTCAAATACTGTGTGTTTTGACTTTGATTGAGAGTGTACAATATCTTGTGTAAACGCAAAAAAAGAATAAATCCTGTTATAGTAGAGTTAGACAAAAAAATACTACTAGAAAGATTTATTCCCATGACCCAGTTTATCACAGATTTAACCACATTTCTAGCTAATCATTCA